>JAHEER010000006.1 GCA_024640625.1 Desulfobulbaceae bacterium | reverse complement strand
GGCGCGTTCAGCCAGTTCCCCCAGCGGTATGAGGCGGGCGCCCGGAAGGTGGCCTTTGGCGTATTCTCCAGGTTGCCTGACATCAAGCAGCTGATACTGGTCCAGTTCCCTCGAGGAGACAATCTCTCTGGTTCGGTCACTACCGATGGACTCGATCTTTTCTTTAAAAAGACTGTATTTTACCACAGTAGCCATATCTTTCGCCCAGAATAGTAATGTTCTTACATATGCAGGAGCGCGGCCTCCCGAGGAGTCAGCGAATAGCATTCTAAATAGAGCAGATTGAAGCGCTCCGGTTCCTGGTCAATCTGATCCCTGGTCTCGGCGGAGAGCCAATGGCTGTCATCCACCAGGTTATAAAATACCGAGTCGATACCGATGAACCCATCCAAAAAGTGAGCGATTATATGCAGAATTTTACTGTGATAGCCCTGGTTGAGTCCCACCAGGTCGGCCCTCGATTCAAAGCCGGTTTCGCCCAGTTCGTCGATGAACTTATGCAGAGTCTGCTGGTTTCTTTTCAGCCCTCGATCGAGTTCCTCACTGAATTTGGCATCCCTCGCCGAAAGAATGACGTCTCTAATAACGATGTTGTCGTAGCGGACCAATGAGGTCCGCTCGAAAAAATTCATTACCTGTATTTTGCAGGCCTCGGAACTCTCTCCTTCGGAGAGAATCATATGTCTGGCTAATAGGTCCATTGTCAATAAGCATCTCCCGGGTGGATCAGCTTTCCTGCTCCAGTCTTCTCTTTTTCACCGCTTGCCCGATGCGTCGTCCCAAGGCGACGCACTCATCGAGATCCTCATCGGTGGGCACATATTTGAAACGCAGCCCTTCGTCGACAAGTTCAAGTCTCATGTCCACCAGTGCCTCGTTGAGCAGTTTGACGCACTCCCCGCTCCAGCCGTAGGAGCCGAATGAGGCGGCTATCTTATTTTGGGGTTTGAGGCCCCGCATATACATAAGAAATCCTGCCATTCGGGGCAACAATCCATTGTTGAGCGTGGGGCTGCCGAGAACCAGGGCCCCGGCATTCAACACCTTGGTCATCACGTCGCTGCGGTGATGAACCTTGAGGTTGATCATCTCTGCGAAGACGTCTTCCTGCTCTATTCCCCGGGAGATTGCCTTGGCCATCTTTTCGGTTGAGTGCCACATGGTATCGTAGATAATCAGGGCCTTATCATCAAACTTGTTGGTGCTCCACTGATCGTAGGCCGTGACAATTTCGTTGATGTATTTCCTGAATATGACACCATGATCGGGGGCGATCATCTTGATATCGAGATTCATCTCCTTTACCTTGGCCAAAAGTTTTCGCACCAGAGGGTTGTAGAGATACAAAATATTGGCGTAGTATTTGGCCGCCTGATCCATGACCACCGAGAGCGGCACCTGGTCATCGAATCGCTCACTGGTGGCCAGGTGCTGTCCGAAGGCGTCGGAGGCGAAAAGAATGCCGTCTTCCATCGCATAGGTGAACATCGAATCCGGCCAATGCAGCATTCTGGTTTCGAGAAAGTAAAAGGTGCGTGTGCCGATACTCAGCTGATCACCGGTTTTTACCACCTCAAAGGGCCAGTCCGGTCGATGGAAATGTTCGAGAATGGCTTTTTCACCCATGGGGGAACAGATTAATTTTTCTGGTTTGACCGCCTCCATGACTTCCGCCAATGCCCCGGCATGATCAAGTTCCACATGGTTTATAATCAGGTAGTCAATTGTTTCGGGATCGATAATCTCCCTGATCTGGTGCATCATATCGTTGAAATGGGAGCGTTTAACTGTATCGATCAAGGTAATTTTTTCATCGATGAGTAAAAATGCGTTGTAAGTGGTTCCCGCCAGAGTCGAGTACCCGTGAAAATCTCTCACGTCCCAATCGATGGCCCCTACCCAATGAATACCTTTAGCCAGTTCCTTGTTGCTCATTTCTTCTCCATCCGCTGGAAGTTGCACTTTGACCGTCGTTTATGGTTCCACCAAATAAAGTCACTATCCTTAACTAAAGTCCGCAAAACAACAAGCGAAAAAATATAGCATATTCTAAAGACTTTTCAACGACTCCTAACGAGTAAAAGGGCGGTCCAGTCTGTCCCGGTCAAATTGATTTCTAGTTGAGAATAATTATCCTTTGCAATAATAGCTGGACCATTTGTACTGCAATTAGGGTAATTTTTAAAGCAATTTCGCTTGGGGCCAATGGATGTGCACCACCTCATGGCAAAATATAATAGGCCAACCATCGATCTGAGCAGCTGTTCCAAATGTGGTGGCTGCATAGAAGTTGCCCCGGACATCTTCAGGGTCTCTGCAAGCGGTGGTTATATAGAAATATGCGATCTCGACTATTATGACAAAGACAGGGTGCAGGAAGCCATTAAGTTCTGCCCAGAAAACTGCATCCACTGGGAAGAGGAGTGATTCACCGAGTATAGGGCCAGGATGGATAATTCAACCTATAAAAAAGTAGCAATTCTCGGTGTGCTGCTTCTCATTGTCGGTCTGTTTTTCTACTTCGACCTGGGCCGCTTTCTAAGCCTCGATTATCTCAAACAATCACAGGCCCGCTTCCAGCACCTCTATGAGCAGCACCGTTTCGCAGTGCTTGGAGCCTACATGCTTATCTATGTGATAGTCACGGCCCTATCATTGCCCGGTGCCGCGGTCATGACCCTGGCGGGCGGCGGACTTTTCGGGCTGGTCACCGGCACGGTGGCGGTCTCCTTCGCTTCCACCATCGGGGCTACCTGTGCCTGCCTCGCCTCCAGATTTTTTCTGCGTGACTGGGTGCAGAATAAATTCGGCCCCAAACTGAAGACCATCAACGAGGGGATAGAGCAAGAAGGGGCTTTTTATCTATTCTCTCTGAGACTGATACCGGTCTTTCCATTCTTTATCATCAATCTGCTCATGGGTCTGACCACTATGCCGGTACGTACGTATTTCTGGGTCTCTCAGCTTGGCATGCTGCCGGCGACAATAGTGTATGTGAACGCGGGCAATGAACTGGCCAAGATAAACTCGCTGGCTGGGATCCTATCACCCAGCCTGATTGCCTCTTTTGCAGTGCTCGGCCTCTTCCCTCTAACCGTGAAAAAACTGATGGGACGCTACCGGCGTTCCCGGGCGAGCGAGTGATCGCTGGATTGGCTATGGCTGCCTACGACTATGACATTGGTATAATTGGCGGCGGAGCCGCTGGTTTGACCGTAGCTTCGGGAGCTGCCCAATTAGGTGCCAAAACGGTGCTTGTTGAACAGGACCGGTTGCTCGGTGGAGACTGCCTGCATTTTGGCTGTGTACCGAGCAAAACACTGATCAAGAGCGCGTCCGTCTATCACCAGCTGAGCCGTCAGCACGTTTTCGGATTGCCGCCGGTGTCTCCCCGGCCGGTGGACTTTAAAGCAATCAAAAAGCGGATCCAGCAGGTAATTTCTACAATTCAGCACCATGATTCGGTGGAACGCTTCAACGGACTTGGGGTTGAGGTAAAATTTGGAGAGGCGTCATTCAAGGATGCCCATCTTGTTGACACCGGAATGGCAAAGATCTCCGCCCGCAAGTGGGTGGTGGCCACAGGCTCATCCCCGGCCTCGCTGCCCTTGCCGGGTTTGGCAGAAATCCAGACGTTGACCAATCGGGAAATCTTTTCTCTCGACTATCTCCCGGCAGCACTGATAATCATCGGTGCCGGACCCATCGGTATCGAGATGGCCCAGGCCTTCAGCAGGCTGGGTTCGAAGGTTACGGTTCTGCAGCGAAGCCCGCAGATTCTCTCCAGTGAAGACGCCGATCTTGCCGATGAGCTTACCCATATCCTGGAAAATGAAGGCATCATCTTTCATCTCGGCTGCACGATGATTTCAGCTGAAGCTGAGGGTGATCTCAAGAAGATAGCGCTGCGCACGAGTGACGGGCAAAATCTGGAGGTCACTGGAACAGATATTCTGGTGGCCGCGGGCCGCCGGGTAAATGTGGAAGGATTGGCCCTGGACAAGGCCGGCGTCGATTATGAGCGAACAGGAATCGGAGTCGATCGCCGGCTTCGGACGAGCTCTAAACATATCTTTGCGGCCGGGGATGTGGTCGGCGGTTACCAGTTCACCCATGCGGCCGGCTACGAGGGAGGTATCATCGTCGCCAATGCGGTGATGGGGCTGCCGAGAAAGGTCAATTATCAGTGGATGCCGCATTGCACCTATAGCGATCCGGAACTTGGCGGCATGGGACTGAACGAGAAAATGGCCCTTGCACAGAATATCCGCTACGAGGTCTTCGAAGAAAAATTTGTTGACAACGACCGGGCTCAGGCAGAGGGCGAAATCTCGGGCAGAATCAAAGTCCTGTTTGATCCGAAAGGCAAGGTGCTGGGCGTCAGGATTCTGGGCTATCATGCCGGCGACCTGCTGGCCCAATGGGTCGGGCTTCTCAACGGCGGCGTCAAGATGTCGGTGGCCGCGGGCAGTGTTCATCCCTATCCCACCGTCGCAGAAATCAACAAAAGGGTGATCGGCTCGTATTTCTCCGGCAAGATCTTCTCCGACAAGGTGCGGAAAATTCTGAAACTCATCCATAATTATCGGGGGTGACCGCTGTGGCTCAACCCACAGCAAAACTTTTTTGTCGGACAGTTCTGCTCCTTCTCCTGCTGCTGATTGGAGGGAGCCAGGCCGTGGCCGAATCACTGCACGGCGGCTGGACCGCACTGCTGAGCCGTTATGTCAAGGATGGGGTGGTTGATTATCAGGGCTTCAAAGACGATGAAGCACGGCTCGATCGCTACCTCGACCTGCTTGCCTCCACTGATCCGGAGAAGCTCTCTGAAGCGGATAAGCTGGCCTACTGGATAAATGGCTACAACAGCTATACGGTCAAGCTGATCCTGGATAACTTCAAAAACGGCGGACCGCCTTCGTCGATTCGTAAGATTGGCGGACTGTTCTCCAGTCCCTGGAAAATATCTTTCGCCGTCCTGGGCGGCGCCACTTACAGCCTCGACAACATCGAACACGATATCATCCGGGTGCGGTTCACAGAACCCCGTATTCATTTTGCCGTCAACTGTGCTTCCAAAAGCTGTCCCGTTCTGATTTCTGAAGCCTATGAAGGCGCCACTCTCGACCAGCAGCTTGAAAACAGCACCAGAGAGTTTCTGGAAAACAAGGAGCACAATTACCTGGTGAGCGATACCCTTTATGTGAGCTCGATTTTCAAATGGTACAAGGAAGACTTCAACGACGACCCCCTCTCTTTTTTCCTGGCCCATACCAGCGGTGAGCTGCAGCAGTCACTGCACAGCAAAAAGGACCAGATCCGCGTCAAATATCTCGATTATGACTGGTCGCTCAACGGTGCGGGCAATTGATGGCTGCCCCGGCCGGCCCGGGTTCAAGACGATCCGTAAATTATCTTTTTGCAGCCTGCTTCTCTGCGCTATCGTGCTGCCGGGACCCCACTGCGCCCGGGCCGGGGAAACGGTAGATCTGAGCGGCTGGACTGAGGTGGAAGGCGCCACGCTGCCGGATCATTGGCAGCCGCTCAAATTTCCTTCCATATCCGCAACCACCAGTTACAAGGTTGTTCTGGACCCGTCCTACGGTCCGGTTATTCGTGCCCAGTCCTCTGCAGGAGCGGGCGGCATCGCTCGGTCGATTGCGGTGGACCCGAGAAGATATCAGATCCTTAATTGGAGCTGGAAGATTGACAACACCTTGTCCGGCAGCTCATTACTACGCCAAAACGGAGATGATTTCCCTGCCCGGCTGATGATATCTTTTAAAACCGAGAGCAGCGCCCGAACAGCTCAGAGAGACAATATCCTCTGCTATGTGTGGGCCACGGATGAGTCAGTCGGTACCATCGCCGTCAATCCGATACACAGCCATATACGAACTGTGGTCGCCGCAAGTGG
Source organism: Desulfobulbaceae bacterium (assembly GCA_024640625.1). Lineage (GTDB taxonomy): Bacteria > Desulfobacterota > Desulfobulbia > Desulfobulbales > Desulfocapsaceae > JABDQA01. The sequence continues at coordinate 82,365 of JAHEER010000006.1, read as the reverse complement.
CAGCGACCAGCGCGGAACCTGGCTGGAAATGTCGAGAAATATTGTCGATGACTATCAGCAGGCCTTCTCCAAGGAACCGGGAGCGATCACCGGGGTGGCCTTGATGACCGATACCGACAATACCGAATCCCAGGCTCTTGCCTGGTACGGGCCGGTGTGGCTGAGCACCGAAAAGGAGAAGACCCCTGCAGCGGTTGGGCAATGACCCGGCAATTCATCCGGTGCGCTGACCAAGACAGGTGAAAATTGGCTTCTGAGCTGGTATAATCTCATCTTTTTCTTTGTGCCCCTCAAGTGGCACCACATGCTGTTAATTGATTCTAACCGCCCCTTTGCAGCAGATGGCCGACAATCAATCCATTACTGAACTGGTGATTTACACAGACGGTGCCTGCAGCCCCAACCCCGGTCCCGGCGGCTGGGGGGCGGTAATCATCAAGGACGATTCCATCCTTTCCGAGTTGTCAGGTTGGGCGCAAAGCTCTACCAACAACCGCATGGAACTGACTGGTGCGGTGGAGGCCCTGAAATCGCTCCAAGAACGATCCAGGATTAAACTCTATACCGATTCCATCTATTTGAAAAACGGCATTACCGACTGGGTCAACAAATGGCAGATCAACAACTGGCGAACCGCCGACCGCAAGGAAGTCAAGAACGCCGATCTCTGGCGTCAGCTGCTGATCCAGATAGACCGCCACGAAGTGCAATGGCACTGGGTCAAGGGCCATTCGTCCGACCGCTTCAATGTCAGGGCAGACGAACTGGCGGTGGCGGCTAGAAAAGGGGGTGGGGAAAGGAAGGCGGACAGCCACACGACAAAGCTGCGCGCAGATCATATTCACCTGTTCACCGGCGTAACCTATAAACATGCAGCCGGAGTCGGCGGCTGGTCGGTAATTCTCAACTGGCGCAGCCACGTGAAAATCCTGGGGGACGGTTGTGCGGGGGTGTCAGCCAACCAACTATATCTGACTGCCGTGATAAACGGACTCAATAGTTTGAAAAAGGAGCTTCCGGTTGTCGTGCATACCCACTCCGGCTACCTCTACGACGGCGCCACCACCTGGTTGAGCGGTTGGAAAAAGAGAAACTGGCGAACCAGGGAGGGGGGCGAAGTATCGAACAAAAAGCTCTGGCTGGATCTGGACAGGCTGATGAATCGCTACCAGGTCAGCTTCTATCTGGAGGATAAGGAGGTTCCCTATTGTTTTCTTCAGGAGGCAAAAGAGTTGGCCCGTGAATTCGAACAGGATTTCTCATGCAGATAGACCATACACCTTTTCAGCTTGAGAGTCCGTTTTCACCGGCCGGCGATCAGCCGAATGCTATTGATGAACTTTCCAGGGGAGTGGAGCAAGGTCATCGGCAGCAGATTCTTCTAGGTGTCACGGGTTCTGGCAAAACATTTACCATGGCGGGGATCGTGGCCCGAGTCCAGAAACCAGCGCTGGTGATTGCGCCCAACAAGATTCTGGCCGCCCAGCTTTTTTCCGAGTTCAAGGAGCTATTTCCCCACAATGCGGTTGAGTATTTCGTCTCCTATTACGACTATTACCAGCCGGAGGCCTATATCCCGCAATCCGACACCTATATCGAGAAAGATTCCTCGATTAATGACGCCATCGACAAGATGCGCCATTCCGCCACCAGATCGCTGCTGACCAGGAGGGATGTGCTGATAGTGGCCTCCGTCTCCTGTATCTACGGGCTTGGCTCTCCAGAGGAATACCGTAATATGCACCTGTTTCTGAGATGCGGTGCAGAAATCGCACCTGAAGAGGTACAGCGCCGCCTGGTGTTCATGCAGTATGACCGCAACGATTTTTCTTTTCACCGCTCCACCTTCCGGGTCAGGGGAGACGTGCTAGACATATTTCCGGCTCATGAAGAAGATCGCGCCGTCCGAGTCGAGTATTTCGGCGACACCATAGAATCGATTACCGTGATTGATTCGCTCCGCGGCGTAGTCCTCGCACAACTCCAGGAGTACACCGTCTTTCCCGGATCTCATTTCGTGACTTCCAAAGATCGTATGCAGATCGCCCTGCGTACTATTAAAGAGGAACTCAAGCAGCGCCTCGATCTGCTGGAACAGGAACATAGACTGCTTGAGCGGCAGCGGTTGGAGCAAAGAACCATGTTCGATCTGGAAATGATGCAGGAGTTGGGATACTGCAACGGTATCGAGAACTACTCAAGGCACTTGACCGGCAAACCCGAGGGCGTCCCTCCGCCCAACCTGCTCGATTATTTTCCTGAGGATTATCTGCTGTTTATCGATGAGAGCCATATCGGTGTGCCCCAACTCAATGGCATGTACAACGGTGACCGATCCCGCAAACAGACGCTGGTCGATTTCGGCTTTCGTCTGCCGTCGGCTCTGGACAATCGACCGCTGCGCTTCGAAGAGTTCGAGAAGAGGATAAATCAGGTGATCTACGTTTCGGCAACACCGGGTCCCTACGAACTCGAGCAGGCCGGTGACAAAATAGTCGAACAGGTAATTAGGCCCACCGGCTTGATTGACCCCCAAATTGAAATTCGGCCTGCAGCCAGCCAGGTCGATGACCTGCTGCATGAGATACGGCTGAGAACCGAGCGGCATGAGGCGGTTCTGGTAACCACGCTGACCAAGAGGATGGCGGAGGATCTCACCGACTATTATGAAAAGCTTGGGGTCAGGGTCCGTTATCTGCATTCTGATATTAAAACACTCGAGCGGGTAAAACTGGTCCGGGACCTGAGAAACGGAGAATTCAACGTGCTGATCGGTATCAACCTGCTGCGGGAGGGACTCGATATTCCGGAAGTCTCACTGGTTGCGGTCCTCGATGCCGACAAGGAAGGTTTCCTGCGTTCGGAGCGCTCATTGATACAAACGTGCGGCAGGGCGGCTCGCAATGTTGCCGGCATGGTGATAATGTATGCGGACGAGGTGACCGGGTCGATGCAGCGTACCATTGATGAGACCAATAGAAGACGTACAATGCAGAAGGAGTACAACCAGACCAATGAGATTACCCCTACTACCGTGATTTCACCGGTAAAAGACACCATCCATCAATATCTTAAAGAGGCTGGTTACCAAATTGACGAAGAGGACCATTCTCTTGCCGGGAGTGCGGAAGAGGAAGTGGTTTATGGATCTGTAGCTGATCTGGACAAAGAGATTGCCAGGCTGGAGATGGAAATGAATCGGGCGGCAGCGGAACTTGCCTTCGAGGAAGCCGCTGTATTGAGAGACAAGATAAAGGCGTTGAGAATGCTGGAGATCGAAATCGGGTGAAGAAAGGCAAACTTCTCTACAATATTTCGGTGACGGTTCTGCCTTTTCTCATTTCGCTGTTGCTTCGGCTCTGGTTCGCCACCTGCAGGAAAAAAGAACATGGCTTGGAAAATCGCCGGCAGGTCGTGCAGAACACTAGTGCAATTGCAGTGTTTTGGCACTACTCCTTGCTGTATGTCTTTTATCACCTCAGAAAAGACCGGGCGGCGGTGCTTGTCAGTGCCAGCGAAGACGGGGAATACATCGCTCGACTGGCCCACTGTCTCAATTTCGATACGGTGCGCGGATCGAGCAACAGGAGGGGACTGCGGGCTCTCAAAGAGCTGCTCGCTTACCTGAACAATGGCGGCAACGCCGGTATCGTGGCCGATGGCTCCCAGGGACCGCCCCAGGTGGTCCAGGCCGGGGCGATCATGCTGGCTTCCAGATCGGGTGCGCCGATTTTGCCCGTTGCCTGGTCAGCGTCGAGCTCCTTTGCCTTCAACTCCTGGGATCATACCTGCATTCCCAAGCCATTCTCACGCATCGATTTTTTTTACGGGAAGCCGCTACCGGTGCCGCAAGGATTAGACCGCCAGGAAATCGAGCGCTATCGAAAGAGACTCGAAGATGAGATGAATGCGCTGCATAGGAGTGCCTGGGCCCTTCATGGAAGAGAAAAACATTACGATGAGTGACTCAACAACCAAAGGTCTTGTTGTTGCCGGTTTGTCCGGGGGCTCAGGCAAAAGCGTCATTGCGGTGGGCCTGGCGGCCGCCTGGGTACAAGCAGGTCATACGGTGGCTCCATTTAAAAAAGGGCCCGACTATATCGATGCCGGCTGGCTGCAGAGTGCTGCCGGACGCCCCTGCTACAATCTTGACCCGTACCTGTTTTCGGCAGAGACGATCAGCAGGTCGTTTCAGCACCGTTCTGCGGGTGCCGATCTGGCCATCGTCGAAGGCAACAGAGGGGTATTTGACGGCGTCACCGCGCACGGTGGGTACTCGACCGCCGAGCTGGCCCTGCAGCTCGACCTGCCGGTCCTGCTGGTGGTCAACTGTACCAAAATGACACGAACCGTGGCGGCCCTGATCCAGGGGTGCATCTCATTCGAACCGGAACTACGGGTCGCAGGAGTGATTCTCAACCAGGTGGCCACCGGCAGGCAGCAAACTATTATCACCGAGGCTGTCCACCACTACACTGATATAAAAGTACTCGGGGCACTGCCAAGGATGGTGAAAGACATCTTTCCGATGCGCCATCTGGGGATGATCCCTTATCAGGAATATGATGGAACTGCTGAGGCTCTGGACAATCTGGCGCACATGGCTAGAGAGCACATCGATATGGCCAAGGTAGAAGCGCTGATGTCCCCGGTCTGCGCTGCCGTAAATCCAGAAGAAGTGCATAAAAGTACTGAACAGCTGGATGGCGCGACGAAAATAGGGGTGGTCCAGGATACGGCTTTTCAGTTTTATTATCCGGAAAACCTCGAGGCTCTTGAGCGCTGCGGGGCTGAGCTGGTGACAATCAACGCCCTGGAAGATGAGGGCCTGCCGCAACTCGACGGGCTTTACATCGGCGGAGGATTTCCCGAGACGAGCGCCGCCAGATTGGCGGAAAATGCAAGTTTCCGGCTGTCGGTGAAAGCTGCAGCCGCTGCCGGGCTGCCCATCTATGCCGAATGCGGCGGCTTGATATATCTTGGCAAAGAACTCATCATTGATGATCAGCGCTATCCGCTGGCGGGGGTTTTCGACGTGGTCTTTGGCATGTCCAAGAAACCGCAGGCCCACGGCTACTCAATCTTTACCGCTGAAGGTGAAAATCCATTTTACCCACGGGGCTTTACCGCCAAAGGGCACGAATTCAGATACTCCACCGTGCTGGAATTCCATGGCAAGAGCGAAGACCTTGTCCTGCGAATGGACAGGGGAACAGGTTTTCTCGACGGCCATGACGGTTTGACCTCGGGCAATGTCCTGGCCCTGTACACGCACCTGCACGCCGAGGGAACTCCCCAATGGGCCCTCTACTTCACGCGAAAATGCGCGGAGTATCGCCGGAAGAGGCGCGCCGCCTCTTAATGGGTGGTGGCTACTGCCGCGCCCAGTACCTTAAGAGATATCTTTTCCTGCTGTGTCTGATCCGGGGGTGGATCCTGCCAGTGGATGAATTGCGTGACAACCCGGATGAATGCTCCCTGGTCGTCTTTACACTTATCACAAATAGATTCTGCTTGATCACGGTACATGATGATTTTCGATGCCGGTTCTCCATCTATGGAGACAGCGGCCATTTTTCTGCAGCCGCAGTCCAGCCTGATGACGACGACACCAACACCATCCGGGCTGCCTTCGAGGATGCCTTCGACCATGGCCCGTTCACGCATTTCCAGTTCAAGCTCTTTATCGTTCTTCTTTTTCTTATTCTTTTTAGCCATTTGATCCCCGATCAAAAAATTACCATGTAGCAATCTGATTGGGTCACAAAGTAAGAATGAATGGCGGATGCGCAATGCCCGCTCATGCTGGAGACTTCCCTGAGCGGCGCTTCACTCACCCCTCTATGAGCCCGGAAATATGAATAATTTGTTGCTCAACAGGAAGGCGATTCGGGCAAATAAAATTGATTTACACTGACACAGTGTGGTATGGTGATTTTGCTTGACAAAAATTTAGGCGTACATTAATTGGATATTTACACAAAACAGAGGTCTTTAAAGATTCGTTTTGAGGCTTGCTAAGCATTTGTAATGTTTAGTTTATTTAATTCCCATTTGGAGGTGTGTAATGTTTGAAGTTGTCGTAGACAAAGACAAGTGTACTGGCGATGAAGAGTGTGTAGCGGCATGTCCTGCTCAGGTATTTGAGATGGTAGACGGTAAAGCTGACCCGGTTGAAGCCGACGAGTGTCTCGGTTGCGAAACCTGTGTTGAAGTGTGTCCCGAAGGTGCCATCACCGTTACTGAGATGTAATCTGATCTCAAGACGATTTTGTTCCTAAGCCCATCACCCTTCTGGGTGATGGGCTTAACTTTTTTTAAAGCCGTGGTCAGCGCCATGTCTCACTGGTCAAGCAGATTCAAACCGGGAGCATCTCCGAGGACGCATCTGTTTTGTGCTTCGGCGCTGTGGACGGTGATTGGTCTTTTTCTCATGTACCGCGGAATAGGATACCTGAGCGGAGACAACTTCTTGCCTCTGGTGCTCCTGGGTATTATTCTCGGCAGTCTGAAATCCTTATTAATACTAAATAGATCGGCGGCGCGCGGTGTTGAGAGAATAAGGCGCTTCGGCGACAACACCTGCATCGGTGCGGTCTATTCCTGGCAGACCTGGGTGCTGGTGGCGGTTATGATGCTGCTTGGCGTCATCATCAGGATGAGCCCTGTGCCATCTCCTGTTGTAGGAACTGTCTGCGTGGCGATAGGGTGGGCTCTGCTCTATTCCAGCCGTTACGGGTGGCAGCAATGGTTTTATTGGCATAAATGATAAAGGACCATGACTTGTTATAATCGGGCAATCATCGATCCTGCAGCCCTGGCCCATAATTACCGCTATCTGATGAGCAGATCCGCACCTGGAGTGCGGCTCATGGCAATGGTAAAAAGCGATGCCTACGGCCACTCAATGATTCGGGTTGCCAGGGTGCTGGGCGACAACGGCTGCGAGCTCTTCGGGGTGGCGGAAATGGCCGAGGGGGTGGCACTTCGTGAGGCCGGCTGTGAGGGGGAGATTTTTATTTTTCTGGGATTCGATCCGGGGGATATAGACTACTTATTTACGCACGACCTCACGCCGGTGGTTTTCACCATCGAGGATCTCGAGAGGATTGCAGTGGCGCAGCGCAGAAGAGGCGTCACAATCGATGTATACCTGAAGTTCGACTGCGGTATGAGCCGGCTCGGTTTTTCACCCTCGGCAGCGGCCGGGGTTTTCGCCCGCTGCAAAAGTCTGGCAATCGAGCCTGTGGGAATCATGAGCCATTTTCCCTGCAGCGATAACCGACGCTCGACTAGTTCAACACAGGTTTCCGAGGTGTTCTACCAAATAGATCACCACGATCCTGCCGGGCGACCGCTGGTCAAATCGATTTGCAACTCGGGCGGACTTTTGTATCAACCGGCCTCCCACGGGGACATGGTCAGGATCGGCATTTCACTCTACGGCTATTACCCGGATGGCAGCACAGGCCGGGAGAGTGACGATGGTCAGGGATTGCGGCCGGCAATGCGCTGTCTGAGCCGCATCATCCAGGTCAAGACGATTGCTGCCGGCAGCGGCATCAGTTATGGCCATACTTATATTGCCAACCGGGAAATGAGGCTCGCGGTGTTGCCCATTGGCTATAGTGACGGGTATTTCAGATCCATGTCGAATCGTGCTGAAGTGCTAATTCGTGGTCAACGGGCACCTCTGAGAGGAAGGATCTGTATGAATATGTGTATGGTAGATATCAGCGCTATCGAGGGTGCAGAAGTCGGTGACGAGGTCGTTCTGCTGGGGCGCCAGGGCAGCGCAAGCATCGATGCCGATGAACTGGGAGAGTGGAGCGGCACCATCAGCTATGAAGTGCTGTGTGCGCTTGGCAATAATAATCACAGAGAATTTTTAAGATGATCCGTGCTCGTTTCAAAAAGATAGTGGACGACTGCTTTGTCGCCGGCGTTCACGCCGGTCAGTGGTCTGCCGCGGCGGCAGATAAATATACGGTGGAAGTCCCAAAACACGAACATCAGGGTGATTTTTCCACCAATATCGCCCTGGTGCTGGCCGGTATCGAGAAGAAAAATCCGCGGCAGATTGCCCCTCTGGTTGCAGATCGACTGGCTCAGCAGGAGGAACTCATCGACAGGGTAGAGATTGCCGGACCAGGTTTTGTCAATGTGGTCATCAAAGAATCGGTCTGGCAGCAACTGCTTATCGAGATTGAGCGCCACCACCAATCATTCGGTTTATCGGAGGTTGGCGGCCACCGGCGTGTCATGGTCGAGTTCGTCAGCGCCAATCCCACCGGCCCGCTGTCCATCGGGCACGGCCGCCAGGCGATTCTGGGGGACGGCATTGCCCGGCTTCTGGAAGCCACGGGCCACGATGTCTATCGGGAATACTATTACAACGATGCCGGCCGGCAGATGCGGGTGCTGGGAGAGTCTGCCCGGGCACGCTACCTGGAACTGCTGGGTAAGGAGCATGAGTTTCCCGAAGACGGCTACCAGGGTGAATATATTTATGATATCGCCAGAAAATTGATCGGCAGTCGCGGTCAGTCGCTGATCGACTGTGACTCTGTCGAACCATTCCAGAAGGCTGCAGAGAAGGCGATTTTCGAGGATATCTCGGCAACCCTGGCCCGCATGGGAATTATTTTCGACAACTATTACAACGAACAGTCCCTGTACGAGGAGGGGCATGTGGATTCAGTGGTCAAAGAACTCACCGACAGAGGATTGGTCTATGAGAAGGACGGCGCCACCTGGTTCAAGACCACCGAACTCGGCCAGGAAAAAGATCGGGTCATCATCAAAAGCAGTGGTGAGCCTACCTACCGCTTGCCCGATATCGCCTATCACCGTGAAAAGTTCAAACGGGATTTTGACTGGCTGATCGATATTTTCGGCTCAGATCATATCGCCACTGTCCCCGACGTCAAAGCCGGTGTTGAAGCCTTGGGCTACGACGCTTCTAAAATTACGGTGATTCTGCATCAATTTGTTACCCTGATGCGGGATGGAAAACAGGTGAAGATGTCGACCCGCAAAGCCAATTTCATTACCGTCGACGAACTGCTGGACGAAGTAGGGGTGGACGCGGCCCGTTTCTTTTTCATGATGCGCAAACCGGACAGTCAGCTTGAATTCGATCTGGATCTGGCCACTCAAGAGAGTCAGGAGAACCCGGTTTATTACGTACAGTATGGTCATGCCCGGGCCTGTTCAATTCTGCGCCAGGCCGCTGACAGAGGTGTCGAGGTGGCGGCTGCCGCTGAGGCCGACCTGTCACTTTTGGCGGAACCGGAAGAAATCGGCTTGCTCAAGCAGATGGGCTCATTTCCCGCCCTGATAGAAACGTGTGCTCTGGAACTGGAGCCCTACCGGGTGATTTTTTATCTCATGGAACTTGCCGGCCAGTTCCACAGCTATTATAACAAACACAAAGTTATATCCGACGATGCGGCGCTCAGCAGAAGTCGGCTCTGTCTGGTGACCGGACTGCGAACCGTGTTCGGCAACGGTCTGGAAATACTGGGGTTGAGCGCACCGGAACAAATGTGAGATGGCAACCCGGAAGAAACGGCGGCAAACCAAGATAAAATTCGAGTTGACCCGGACCGGGATCGGCTCGATCGCTATCATCTGCTTCTGCATCTTCCTGTGGATGTTCATCTTCGGGGTCTGGGCCGGACAGAGTCTGCTGAAACCATCCGCGCCAGTGATTACCGGGTTCAAGGCCGGAACCGTGCAGCAGGAGCAACCGGTTATTCACCTGGACGAGACGAAAAAGATAAAGCCGTAGGCCCGGTCAACAGTTGTCAGCGCCGACGTCAGCGAACAACGAAGACATGAAAAGCTCGAATGGATGATGTTCGCCAGGTTCACACGCTTCTGCAGAAGTACGCCGAGCAGAAGGTGCTCCTGGGGCGTTTGATACATTCCCTCTATGACCATTTACGGGATTTTGTCGTCTGGGATGAAGGCAGCCGGAATAGTAGCGGTGTCTGCTCGCTGCCTATCTGCTGGAAAAACCTGGTCGAAATTCGCTCGTCGGCGGTAAAGGAAACCGGCCAGGAATGGGGCATCGGCACCGGGCTCGTGCAACTTGTATAACAGAAGCTGTCGAGTACGGCATCACCAGGATCTTCATCTTACCTACCAGTCTGGATTTTTTAGAAAGCTCGGCTGCGCAGACATTGACAAAAAGGAGCTTCCCCACAAGATCTGGGCCGACTGCATCCACGGTGCGATATGTCCTGACTGCGACGAAGAAGCACTTATGTATCAGGTTCAGGATGCCACCTTGTAAAGTCTCTTCCTCTGGTCGCTGATCTGTTAGTGATCATTGCGAAAAAGTCGGATCGTGTTTACTATGCCGGTCGTCATGGCCCCATTTTTCAATATTCAACCATCCGGTTACGATGATAGCAAATATACTCACCAAAGTTTTCGGCAGTAAAAATGAGCGCGTCCTCAAACAGATCCAGCCGCTGGTAAATCGCATCAACGAGCTGGAATCCCAGGTTGAGCACCTTGATGACTCGGCCCTGGCAGCCAAGACCGTTGAATTCCGTCAGCGCGTTGACCAGGGAGAATCCCTTGACGACCTGCTGCCGGAGGCCTTCGCCGTAATCCGGGAGGCCTCGAAGCGGATCCTCGGCGAGCGCCACTTCGATGTGCAGCTTCTCGGTGGTGTGGTACTCCACCAGGGCTGTATTGCAGAGATGAAAACGGGCGAAGGTAAAACCCTGACCTCTACCTTAGCAGTCTATCTGAACAGTCTGACCGGTAAAGGGGTACACGTGGTAACGGTAAACGACTACCTGGCCACCCGTGACGCCGAGTGGATGGGACAGGTGTATCGATTTTTAGGAATGAACGTCGGTCGCATTGTCCATGACATGGACGATGCTCAACGGCGGGAAGCCTATCGCGCCGATGTAACCTACGGTACCAACAATGAGTTTGGTTTCGATTACCTGCGCGACAATATGAAGTTCGCCCTGGAGGACTTCTGCCAGCGGGGATTCAACTACGCCATTGTCGACGAGGTCGATTCCATCCTCATCGACGAAGCGAGAACGCCGCTGATTATCTCTGGCCCGGCTGATATCTCCACTGACCTGTATAAAAACGTCAACCGCATCATGAGGAAATTCAAGCGCGACGAACATTATCTGGTTGATGAAAAAGGCCGTCAGGTGTCGCTCAACGAAGAAGGTATTGCCTTGGGAGAGGAGCTGCTCAAGATTGACAATCTTTACGACCCCCGCAACATCGAGTACCTCCACCATCTGAACCAGTCGCTCAAAGCCCATGTCCTGTTCAAAAAGGATGTCGATTACATCGTCAAAAACGGTCAGGTGGTAATTGTCGATGAGTTCACCGGCCGGACGATGGAGGGCCGGCGCTACAGCGACGGTCTGCACCAGGCGCTCGAAGCCAAGGAGAATGTAAAGATAGAGCGGGAAAATCAGACCCTGGCTTCGATCACTTTTCAGAACTATTTCCGTATGTACGACAAGCTGGCCGGGATGACCGGTACGGCCGACACGGAAGCTCCTGAGTTCAAGAAAATATACGATCTCGATGTGGTCGTCCTGCCGACCCACATGGAAATGATTCGCAAGGATTTCGCCGACGTCATCTACAAAAATGAGAAAGCCAAATACCAGGCGGTCATAAAAGAGATCATCGAGAAGCATGAGCATGGTCAGCCCGTACTGGTGGGCACCATCTCGATAGATGTCTCGGAAAAAATTTCCCAGATGCTGAAAAAAAAGAAAATCCCCCATGAGGTGCTCAATGCCAAGCACCATGAAAGGGAAGCTGAAATCATCGCCGACGCTGGACAGGCGGGCAAGGTTACCATTGCCACCAACATGGCCGGCCGGGGTACCGATATAAAGCTCGGCGAGGGCGTCATAGAGGCCGGCGGTCTTCACATTCTGGGCACCTCACGCCACGAGTCGCGGCGCATCGACAACCAGTTGAGAGGCCGCTCAGGACGCCAGGGGGATCCCGGCTCGTCGCGCTTTTATCTGTCTCTGGAAGATGATCTGCTGCGTATTTTCGGCTCCGGCAGAATTTCGGGCATCATGGACAAGCTCGGCATGGAAGAGGACGAACCCATCGAACATAATATGATTACCCGGGCCATCGAGAACGCCCAGCGCAAGGTCGAGGGGCACCATTTCGACATCCGCAAGCATCTGCTCGAATATGACGATGTGATGAACAAGCAGCGCGAGGTCATCTATCAGCAGCGGCGCGAGGTGCTGGAAGGGGACAATCTGCAGCAGGTACTCGAGGATATGACCGAGGATCTTATCGGCACCATCGTCGATGAAGTTGCCCAGGAAAAAATAGATGCCAAGGAGTGGGATTGGGACTACTGCGAACAGCAGGTGCACGATATTTTCGGTCGCCGGCCCGAGTGGAGCGACGAGCAGAAAAGTGAATTTAATGGCGAAACCTTGCATCAGGCGATAGCTGAGATAGCCGAACAGGCTCGTTTGGCCCAGGAGGAGGCCAACGGAGCTGAAAACCAGCGCCAGATCGAGCGCATTATCCTGCTGCAGATCGTCGACAGCCACTGGAAAGAGCACCTGCTCAGCATGGATCATCTCAAAGAAGGTATAGGACTGAGAGGCTACGGTCAGAAAAATCCGCTGAATGAATACAAGAAAGAAGCCTTCGATCTGTTTATGACTATGATCGAAGCAGTCAAACTTCAGACCATTAAAACCCTGATGCATGTTCGCCTGGTCCAGGAAGAGGAGGTCGAGCGGCTGGAGGAGGAAAGACGCCAGCGCCAGGAGCAGGAAATGCGGCTCAATAAAGGGGCTGCCGGAGATGAAGGTAAACCGCGGGAACCGGTCAAGAGAGAGGGTGACAAAATTGGCCGCAACGCCCCCTGTCCCTGCGGTTCGGGAAAAAAATACAAGAAGTGCTGTGGTAAATTGACTTGAACAGAAGCACGACAGCGAGGGCGGTATACCAACTCCTGAGCGCAGTCGCAGGAAGGCTTCGCGACTCGGTCATGGATCTGCTGCCGATTGTCGTGGTGATTGTTTTTTTTCAGGTTTTTGTTATCAAACAGCCGCTTCCGGCTTTAGCAGATATTCTTTTCGGCTGCGTACTTGTGGTTGTCGGTCTGAGTCTCTTTGTCCAGGGACTTGAGACCGGGCTGTTTCCCATCGGCGAGACCCTCGCCGATGCCCTTGCCAGAAAGGGTTCTGTGTTCTGGCTGCTGCTCTTTTCCTTTGGACTGGGATTCACCACCACTATTGCCGAACCGTCGCTCATTGCCGTCGCCGACAAATCGGCTGATATCGCTGCCGCTTCCAACCTTATCGACCCTGCCCCGGAATCACTAAGCTCCTACAGCAACGGACTGCGACTAACCGTTGCAGTATCCGTTGGGATGGCCGTGGTGATCGGCGTGTTCAGAATATTGAAAGGCATCCCTATCCACTATCTGATCATCGGCGGCTACTGCTGTGTTATGGCAATGACCCCGTTTGCGCCCAAGGAGATCATCGGCATCGCTTATGACGCTGGCGGCGTCACCACCTCTACGGTGACGGTGCCTCTGGTTACCGCACTAGGGGTGGGGCTGGCCACCATTATCAGGGGACGCAATCCCCTGGTTGACGGTTTTGGCCTGATTGCCTTTGCCAGTCTGTTGCCGATGATGTTCGTGATGGGCTATGGCATGATTATTTTCAACTGAGGTGCGCATGCACGTATTCGGCGATTTCTTGGCGGTGCTTCTGACCACACTGGGAGATGTGGCCCCGATCGTCTTCATGATCGTCTTCTTTCAGTCTGTGGTCCTGAAAAGACCCATCCCCCGGCTTAAAAGTGTATTGATTGGCGTCGTCAATGTGATTCTCGGACTCACTCTCTTTCTTATCGGCCTGGAAAAAGCTCTTTTTCCGGTTGGCGAGGCGATGGCCAGGCAGCTCTCGAATCCGGACTTCATCGTCGGCATCGGCGTCGAGTATCTGACAGCCGACTGGAAAGAATACGGCTGGATATATTTTTTTGCCGCGGCCATCGGCTTTGCCACCACCATTGCCGAACCGTCGCTCATGGCCGTCGCTTACAAAGCCAACGAGGTCTCAGCCGGCACGATCGATAAATGGGGACTACGCATCGTCGTGGCCATTGGTGTGGCCATCGGTATCGCCCTCGGTTGCTTCCGAATCGTCAGCGGTACGCCGCTCTATCTCTATATCCTGGGAGGCTACCTGGTGGTGGTGATCCAAACTTTCTATGCACCAAAGAAAATAATCGCGTTGGCCTATGATTCGGGCGGGGTGACCACTTCGACCGTGACCGTCCCCATAGTCGCCGCTCTGGGGCTTGGACTTGCCAAAACGGTCCCGGGCAGGGATCCGGCCCTGGACGGGTTCGGCCTCATAGCTTTCGCCAGCCTGTTTCCCATAATTTCGGTTCTGGCTTACGGCCAGTTCACCGACTGGTATGCAAAAAACCGGAACCGCAGCACAGAGGAGGAGAAGGAAAATGGACTTTAAGGTGATCTTAACCAGTGTCAAACCTGATTATACCGACCGGGTCGTAGATGCGGGAAAAGCGGCAGGGGCGACCGGGGCAACGATAATTCCGGCCCGGGGTACCGGCATCCGGGAGGCAAAGTCCTTTTTCGGGCTGACGCTCGAGTCGCAGACCGACATCGTTATGTTTCTGCTGGGAAGTCACCTGGTGAATCCGGTGCTCGCCGCCATACAGACGGCTGGTGAGTTCCATAAGCCGGGCACCGGCATAGCTTTTGTGCTGCCCGTGGATCAGGTGGTTGGGCTTGAGAGTCAGCTCAACGCGATGCGCTCCGGAGGTAGCTGACCAACACAGCGAGTCTTAAGCGAGAACCCTAGCCGTAGAGCTTCTCCGGACTCATCAAGTGCTCTTCCATGTGCTTCAACTCGTCGATGCCCGAGACAATGATTTCGGGATCCGGCACCAGTTCCTTGGCCGACAGTTTTCCCTCATAGTCAAGTTGACTCAGCAAATATCTGATACAGTTGATCCGAGCCATTTTTTTGTTGTCGGATCTGATGATGGTCCAGGGAGCGATGGTCCGGTTCGTTTCCTGCAGCATCTGAAATTTTCTCAATGAATATTGGTCCCAGTACTTCTGGGCGAGGTTGTCGACCGGGGAGAGCTTGTACTGCTTCAGTGGGTCTTCACGCCTCGAGTCGAAGCGCTCTTTCTGAACTTCCTTGGATACAGAGAAATAGAATTTGAAGAGTTTAATACCGTCTTTGACGATGAGCTCCTCCAGCAGCGGAACATCTTTGAGAAAACGTTTGTTTTGCTCATCGGTACAGAATCCCATGACCGGTTCAACCATGGCCCGGTTGTACCAGCTGCGATCAAAGAACACAATTTCACCGGCGGCTGGAAGATGGCTGATATAGCGTTGAAAATACCATTGGGTCTGTTCCGTTTCGTTGGGCTTGGTCAGGGCCGTTACCCTGGTGTAGCGAGGATTGAGGTGGGCGATGATCCTCTTAATGGTGCCTCCCTTACCGGCGGCGTCGCGACCCTCGAAAATCAGCAGCAGTCTGGTGCCCTTGGCCTGCATGGTCTGCTGAAGCTTCATCAGCTCGACCTGCAGTCGCCTCAATTCGTACTCATAGGCGAGGTGCCAGTTTTTAATCCAGACGGCAGTTCTTTCCTTGCTCTCCTTGGCATCTATATTGCGCAGCGCAGTCAGCTCCTGGAGTTTGGTGTCTTCCTTAATGCCTTTTGACTTCTTTTCTTTTTTGCCGTTGTCACCCATGGTTTGGCTCCATTATCGAGGGGTAGGGGGCTCGCCTGCAGTCGGAAACGAGTAAAGAAACCTGACAAGAATCTAACAGAGGAAAGTCAGATAAGGCAAATGGTAATTGAGGCTAATTGAGTTTTCGGCCGCGCAGGACCATCTCAGCATAGATGGAGGGTAGCCTCCGCCTTCTGATTTCACTGGCAACAGCAGGCGCCGAATAGGGGACGCGGTGCAAGTCAATGGTGAATCCTTGTTTCTTAACCGTGATTACTGCACATCCTCCGCTCAGCTTGCCGTCAAACATCCTGCCGGTGCTGCCTGGATTGATGAAGGTGACCCCGCTGGCCTGAAGGTTGAATTGCTGGTGGCTGTGGCCAATGGTTACCAGAGGGGCGGACACCATTCTTGACAGTTCCTGAAATCGACAGACGGGGGTAGCGCCGAAGAGAAATTCATCCGGGTCGGCCGGGCTGCCGTGATGCATGGCCAAAATCGGCTGTTTTGTTTTGTTCCCTGGAGCTGCGGGCGCCGCTATTTCCCTGGCCGCCGGCTGATCACGCAGCCAGTTGCGATTGTCGCTGCTGAGTTCGGCTGCAGTCCAGCCGTACATGATTCTTTTCTCAGCTTTGCGTGGTTTCTTGAAGGTCTTGCCGGCGAGCAGGGTGATGATATGGCGATCGGTGTTGCCGAGGATGGAGAGCACACGATGAAATCTGAGCCAGTCAATGGTCTGGTTTGGAAAGGGGCCGTAAACCAAGGTGTCGCCACCGTTAATGATCAGATCGAAGGTAGGAGGAGGAAACCTTGCAGCGACGGCTTCGAGCGCCACAACGTTGGCATGAATGTCTGAGATCAGCAGGATGCGCATGACAGTAGACGAGAGCTGACGGTGATGGGCTAGAGCAGCGGCCCGATCAACAGGGCAATATTTTCTTTAAAGCGGTTGATCACCGGCCTGCTTTCTATTTCGTCGAGTTGCACCTCTTCTGATTGATCTTCATAGTGGGCCAGAATGGTGCGAATTTTATCAGTAAAGGTGCGGTCGTAGATAAACAGGGTGGCTTCGAAATTGAGCCAGAAGCTGCGCATATCGAGGTTGACCGATCCAAAAAGGGCAAACTCACGATCAACGGTGATGGTCTTTGAGTGCAGCAGCCCGCCGTTGAACAGCATTATTCTGACACCCGATTTGGCCAATTCCAAGTAATGGGATCTGCTGGCGTAATGGACCAGTTTTGAGTCATTTTTTCTGGGCACGATCAAGGTTACGTTAACGCCGCGCTGGGCGGCCGATTTGAGGGCGGTCAGCAGCGGCTCGTCCGGCACGAAATAGGGTGTGGTCAGCACCAGTTCGTCGCGGGCTGAATAGATCGTCGTCAACAGCAGCGAGTGAATCGCTTCGGGCACCAGCCCGGGGCCGGAAGGGACGAGCTGCACTGGTGTCTCACCGGTCTTCTCCACGATGTGCACATCGAACATCTGTCGGACACTGTCGAAGGTATCCTCGCCCTCGAGGATCTGTACATATTGCTCATCCGATTCCAGGTACCAGTCACTGGTGAAGGTGCCGGCCAGACTTTCGACCACGGGCCCGGTTATTCTAACCATGACGTCGACCCACTGGCCGACTCCGGAATCCTGTTTGAAATAGCGGGGATCCACCATATTCTGGCTGCCGGTGTAGGCGATTTCTCCGTCAATGACGACAATTTTACGGTGATTGCGTATATCGATGCGGGCGAAAAACGCCTTGATGAGTCCGGCAGGCAAGGCCTCCCGTATTTTGATTCCGGCCTCCAGCAAAGCGTTTTTTCGTTCACTTTTAAGAAAATCCTGACTGCCGATGGAATCGAGCAGGATTCTGCAGGTCACTCCTCTGGCCGCGGCCTCACACAGTGCATTTTCGATCTCAGTGACTTTGCCGCCCTCCTGCCAGATGTAAAATTGAAGATGGCAGGTGGAGCGGGCCTGCCGGATATCGTTGGCTATGGCGTCAAGAATATCGTCCGGGGTCTCAATCAGTTCAAGCTGGTTACCGGCCAGGGCGGGAATGCCGATGAGCTGCTCAGCCTGGTTGTGCAGCGGCAGGCAGGTATCGACCATGTCGTCCCAGTTGACCGGGGATCTGTTTCGCAGAGAGTTGAGCCAATACTGGTAGTAATCCTGACTCTGGCGTGAGCGGGCAGCACGTTTTTCTGAAATGCGGTTTTCACCTACGAAAAGGTAGACAATCGCTCCCAAAAATGGGATGAGCAGGATGACGATCAACCAGGCGAAGGTAACACCGTGGGGGCGCTTGAGCATGATTACCCGGAACGACAAACCGATCCGTATGGTCAGGTCGGCGAGCAGTAATATGGTCGGGTAAATGGTGAAAAACCAGTGTACTTTTTCTGCGCTCATGAAGGATTGACTGATCGGCTGGTTGAGGACAAATATTTGTTTTCGATGTTGTTAAACATCAGCTTGTTATCTATAGTAGGCTGTATATTTTTTTGTCCTGGGCATAGTGCAGTCCGGTGGTGGAGTAGTGGCCTCATCATCTCTTCTGAGTAATCGCAAGTAGCCGGACATATTGAAACTATACTGGATTTTACAATGATAATAAAAGGTTTTTCTTTGTCTGCCGTTGCCGCCGGCATCAAATACCAGGATCGTCTCGATCTGGGTCTGGTCTACAGCAGCACGCCTGCAGTGGCAGCCGGCGTCTTCACCACCAACCAGGTCAAGGCTGCCCCGGTGCTGTTGAGCATCGACAGGTTGAAACAGGGCCGCTGTCAGGCACTTCTGGTGAACAGTGGTAACGCCAATGCCTGCACCGGCAAAGAAGGAATGGAGGCGGCGCTGCATACCAGCCGTCTGGTAGCCGAGGCTCTTGCCATCCCGGAAGATATGGTGCTGGTGTCCTCCACTGGTGTGATTGGCTTGCCGCTCAATGTGGCTGCCTTCGAAAAGAACATGGATTCGTTGGTGGTGAATCTCTCTGAAGATCATTTCGCTCAGGTTGCTGAGGCGATTATGACCACCGACACGGTACCCAAGACGGTGGCCAGGACACTGGCGGTCGGCGGCAGGGAGGTTAAATTCCTGGGCATGGCCAAGGGATCCGGGATGATCATGCCTCACATGGCCACCATGCTTGCCTTTATTCTCACCGATGCCCAGATTAGTTTTCCCGAACTCAGCAGCGCCCTCAAGGCTGCGGTAGAGACAACCTTCAACCGCATCACCGTCGACGGCGACACCAGCACCAATGACATGGTGCTGGTGCTGGCCAACGGCGCAGCCGACAATCCCTGGATAGAGGATGATCAGCACCCCGACTATGCGCTGTTTAGAGATTGCCTGGAAGAGATCTGCAAGGAGTTGGCCCTGAAAATAGTCGAGGATGGTGAAGGGGCGACCAAACTCATCACCATACGTGTTTGTGGTGCCAAGGAGGATCATGCTGCCGAGAAGATGGCTCGGACCGTGGCCAATTCCAGCCTGGTCAAGACGGCCTTTTTTGGAGAAGATGCCAACTGGGGTCGTATTCTTGGAGCCATGGGCAGATCGGGCATACGGTTCAATCCGGACCGGGTCGATATCGCCTTTGGCGATGTGGTGATCGTAAAAAACGGTGTCGCCCAGGGGTGCGAAGCTGAAAAGAAAGCAACGCAGGTACTGAAAAAAAATCAGTTCACGGTTTGCATAGACCTGCAGGACGGAACCGGTTGTGAAGAGGTCTACACCTGCGACCTGTCCATAGATTATGTAAAAATAAACGCTGATTACAGGTCCTGATATGAAACGGCTCCGCACAAAAATGTTCAGTTTACCCGGGGAGTTGGGTGTTGATTCGCTGCTCAGGGGATTGTCAAAAAGGTTCATCGTCGAGCAGCGTGACCATGAGGTCAGACAGCGTTGCTATTATGATACCTTTGACTGGCGGCTGCACCGTACGGGTCAGGTTTTTTTCTCCGCTGGCGCCACTCTGCATCTGGAGCGCTTCAACGGTCAGCAGGTGGCAGTCGCCTCCGGGCGCAGAAAACCAAAGTTCTTCTGGTGGGACATCGAGGCCGGAAAGCTCAATGAGCGGTTGAAATCCTGCATCGACATGCGGGCGCTCTGTCCCGTTGTCGAGGTGACAAGCGAGGCCACCCAATTTCGGATGATGAACAAGGACCGCAAGACAGTCGTCAGGTTTGTGATCGGCAATGATCAGTTGCAGGGCATGGGCTCAGATGTGGTGGAGCAGATTGTTGTCTGCGAGATTCGCGGCTATGAACGCGAGTATGACGCCATTGTAGAGCTGTGCCTGAAAAAGGGCTGCACCGAGTTGAAAAAGAAAAAGCTGTTTGAGCGTTTATTAAAAAACTCCGGCCGCACCCCGCGCGATTACGGTGCCAAGTTCAAAGTGAATCTGGACGAGGATATGAGCATTGGCACCGCCGTTGCAAAAATCTGCCTGCACCTGCTTGGGGACATGCAGAAAAATCAGCCCGGAGTGATCGCCGACATCGACTCCGAGTTTCTGCATGATTTCAGGATTGCCGTACGCCGCACCCGATCACTTTTGAGCCTGATGAAAAAGATTCTGCCGAGGGAACAGTGCAGGTATTTCCAGGGAGAGTTTCGCTGGCTTGGCTCGGTTACTGGTCCACTAAGAGATATTGACGTTTACCTGCTCGAAAAAGAAGACTATCTCAATTTGCTGCCGCCCGTTTTGCAGGACGGCTTGAGCACTTTTTTCGAGCAGCTCGAAACCAGACGGGCCGGCGAACTCAAAACACTGCAGACTCGCCTCGGCTCTAAGCGTTTTGGCGCACTGCTCAGCGACTGGGAGAGCTTCCTCAGCGATCCCGATTCTGAACTCTTCAAGGGCAGCAGGGGGCAAAGCTGCCGCGTGTATGCCGATACGATGATCATCAAGAGATTTCGCTCATTCATTCGGGACGGTAACCGCATTTCCGCTGCCAGCCCTGACGAAGAGCTTCACCGATTGAGAATCAGCGGAAAAAAATTCAGATACCTGCTGGAATTCTTCAAGAGCTTTTATGATGAAGAACAGATGTCTTTATTTTTAAAGTACATGAAGAAGCTTCAGGATAACCTGGGCGCCTTTAACGATTTGTCTGTGCAGCAGAACATGCTCGGAGGCGAACTTGGCGGACTGCGCGCAAGAAACCTGCAGTCCATCCGCTTTGCCGCGGCCCTTGGAGGACTTATTGCGCTTCTCTCAGATAAAAACCAGGTGGTGAGGAGTGAATTCGAATCAACCTATCAAGAGTTCACCAGACCCGAGGTGCAGGAGCTCTTACAGGCGATGGTGAAAGGTTAAATTTGAACATGAGCAGGAAACGATGAAAACGATAGCAGTATACAGCAGCAAAGGCGGAGTTGGTAAAACAGCAACCTCGGTGAATCTCGCCTTTACCGCATCAATGGCGGGTGAGCGTGTGCTGCTCTGCGATATGGATTCCCAGGGAGCGGCTTCTTTCTACTACCGGATCAAACCGAAGAAAAAATTCAATCGTGCGAGGCTGCTCAGGGGCGAATTTTATGAATTCATCAGGGGAACGGATTTCCCCAATCTCGATCTGCTTCCGGCCCATTTCTCTTTTAGAAATCTCGATATCGCCATCAACGAAGAGAAAAAAGATAAAAAGCGCGAGGTCCTCGCGTCCCTGCTGGTCCCCCTTGCGGATCAATACGATTGTGTGATCCTTGATTGCCCTCCCAACGTAACGGTGCTTTCGGAGAATATTATCACCGCCGCCGACTGCGTGGTGGTGCCGGTTGTACCTACCACGCTGTCGCTGCTGGCGCTGGAGCAGCTCTTGAAACTCTGTAAAAAGGTTGGCTGCAAAAAGAACAAGATACTTGCTTTCTTTTCCATGGTTGAGCGAAGGAAACTGATGCATAATTCGATCATGAAGAAATATCGAGCCTACCCCATTTTCATGCAGAGCTATGTCCCTTTCATGGCAGAAATAGAGAAAATGGGCATGTATCGAAGGCCAGTGGGCTCGACGCCACGCAAATCGGTGGCTGCCCAGGCTTACGAGCTGCTCTGGCAGGAAATTAGAGCAAGAAGGCTTGGTCAATGAAGTACCTCTACCTGATCAGGCACGCGAAATCGAGCTGGTCCGACCCCAGCCTGAGCGATTTTTCCCGCCCCCTAAATAAGCGCGGAAAGCGCGATGTTCCGCTCATGGCAGAGCGGATGTTGTCCTACGATCCGAAGCCTGAAATGATCATATCCAGTCCCGCCAAACGGGCCCGAAGAACCGCCCGGGGCATCGGGGCCGCACTGGGCTTTGCGAAAAAGGAGATCATTCTCGATGAAGAGTTGTACTCCTTTTCTGCGGATGGGTTTCTGAAAATTATACAAAGGGCACCCGAGATGGTTGAGGTCCTGGCGCTGGTGGGCCACAACCATGGTTTGACCGAATGCGCCGAAATGCTTAGCGGCGAATCCCTGGTAAATGTTCCCACCTGCGGTATTGTCCTGATTTCGTTCACCCAGCAGTCATGGGGTGCAGTTGGGCAAGGAGGGGGGAGGCTGCTGCTGTTCGACTACCCGAAACGGCGGTCCGTCGAGAGCAGCTGATAATATATGCCCCGATGGCCTTTTCCGACCTGAAATTTTTTCTAACTGGTGGCAGGATCTCGAGATTTTTCAAAGATCTGGGCAAAGACAGTCTGCACACCAGTTGCGAACTTTTAAAAGTCACCGTTCCCGCTATAATCGTCACCAAGATTCTCGAGGAACTCGGTCTTGTTTACTATGTCGGCAAAGTCCTTGACCCTTTGATGGGTCTCATGGGGCTGCCGGGAGAATTGGGTCTGGTGTGGGCAACCGCTATTTTCACCACGCCTTATGGCGGCATCGGCGTCTATGCCGCCCTGGGACCATCGGTGAGCCTCAGTGGTGCGGAAATAACGGTGCTCTGCTCGATAATGCTGATCGCCCATTCCCTGCCCATCGAACTGAGTATTGCCAGGAAGGCCGGGGCAGGGATGCTGTCCCTGGGGGTGCTGCGCCTGGGTGGAGCTTTAATCTATGGAATTCTGCTCCATCGCTTATGTACCGGGCTTCAGCTCTGGCAGGAGCCGGCGATCAGTCTCTTTCAGGCAATTTCCAGAGAACAGTCGCTGCTCCAATGGTGCGTTGGACAGGCTGCCAACATTGTGCTCATCTGCGGGGTGATTTTTCTGGTCCTGCTTGTCATGCGGGTGCTGCAAGCGGCTGGTATCATCAGATTGGTCGAGGGGCTGCTCAAACCCCTCCTGCCGATGTTCGGCATGACGCATCGGGCCGCTCCTGTAACGGTGGTAGGTATGCTGCTGGGAATAGTCTACGGCGGCGCCCTAATTATCAAAGAGACAACGACGGGAAATATGGATTCCCGCGAGGTATTCAATTCACTGGCGCTGATGTCGCTCAGTCATGGGCTGGTCGAAGACACCCTGGTGATGCTGGCGCTGGGGGCCAAACTTGGAGGTATTTTCTGGGGAAGGTTGCTTTTTTCTCTGATAGTGGTGTATCTGCTGGTCAAAACGGTTGACTATCTGCTGGCTATGGGTAAGGTCAAGCCTCAATGAGTCGAGAATAACAACATGAAATTAAGTAAATTTGGGCAGAAATTCATCTCCGGCGCGGGTATTGTCTCCCTGATGGATGATCTGGGCAGAGCGCTCGGTGGCGACGATGAGATGATAATGATGGGGGGAGGCAATCCTGGCCATCTGCCCGAATTTCAGAACCTGCTCAAACAGCGGCTCAAAGAGCTTGCCGAGTGTGACCTGAGCATCAGGGATCTGGCCGGTGTCTATGATCCTCCCCAAGGTAATCTAAGATTTATTAACCATTGTGCTGCACTGCTGAAAAATGAATACGGCTGGGATGTTGGACCTGAAAATATCTGCCTGACCAACGGCAGCCAGACCGGTTTCTTCATCCTCTTCAACATGTTTGGCGGGACCTTCGAGGACGGCAGCAAAAAACACATCAGGCTGCCTCTCACCCCAGAGTATATAGGGTATGCCGATCAGGGGCTGGAGGAAGAACTGTTCGTCTCCACCCGGCCGAAAATCGATTTTCTTGAAGACCGCATGTTCAAATACCGGGTTGATTTTGACAGTCTGGATGTTGGCGAAGAGACCGGTGCCATCTGTGTTTCCAGGCCCACCAATCCGACGGGCAACGTGATCACCGATCGGGAAGTACACGGTCTTCTTGAACTCTCCCGTGAACATAATGTGCCGCTCATCCTCGACAATGCCTATGGGGTCCCCTTTCCCTCGATTATCTTTACCGAGGCCACGCCGATGTGGGACGACAATGTAATAAAGTGCCTCAGTCTCTCCAAGCTTGGCCTGCCAGCCGTTCGTACCGGGATCATCATTGCCCGGGAGGATATCATCAGAGGGGTAGCGGCCATGAATGCCATTATCTCCTTGGCGCCGGGCAGTTTCGGACCTGTTCTGCTGGAAAAGCTGATGAGCAGCGGGGAGATTCTGGACATCGGGGCGAAGATGATAAGACCATTTTATTTTGCTAAATGCCAAAAAGCTCTGGAGTGGGTGCACACGGAGCTGGAAGGCACTCCTTACCGGGTGCACACCCCCGAAGGTTCGATGTTCCTGTGGCTCTGGTTCGAAGATCTGCCGATTAGCAGCGGAGAACTCTACCAGCGACTTAAATCGCAGGGGGTTCTGGTGGTTTCAGGGCACTATTTTTTCCCAGGACTCAATCAGGACTGGCAACATAGTAATGAATGTGTCAGGTTGACCTATTCTCAGGATGATGAGGCCGTACGAAAAGGCATTGCAATCATTGGCCGTGTGCTTAAAAAGATTTATCAGGAAAACTCGTAGGGTTGTTCAGCCAATGAAAGTGTAGGAGATTGTATGTTCAAAATGATCAGATCGGGTGGGATAGCAGTAGCGGCAGCTGTGCTGCTGGCTCAGACAGCATGGGCGTCATGCCTAGAAGGGGACTGTTGGCAGGGTACCGGTGTGTATGTGGCCAAGGACGGCAAAAAATACGAGGGACCGTTCGTGCGCGGCAAAGCCCATGGTACTGGAACCATGACCTATCCGGACGGAACGGTGTATCGCGGAACGTTTGAAAATGGGGCGCTTTCCGGGACAGGCGAACTGAAGAGCAAAGCCGGTCGCCACTATACCGGTGAGTTTAAAGACGGGATTATTGACGGCCAGGGATATCTGATCACGCCGGACGGAATGAAGTACCGGGGTGATTTCCGTTTAGGCAGATACCACGGCAGAGGGGTCCTGTTCTACCCCGACGGACGGGAGTACAAAGGAGAGTTCCGCAACAATGTGATCGACGGCCAGGGGCGTCTCGTTTATGCCGACGGCAGCTGGTACGAGGGAATGTTCAGCAACGGCAGACCCGAAGGAAAAGGTACCAGGTCATATCCCGACGGTTCGCTGTACCGCGGAGAGCTGAAGGGGGATAAACGGAACGGGTACGGGGTCCTGGAGTTGGCCTCAGGAGATACGTATGAGGGTGATTTCAAGAACGATCTTTACTCCGGGACCGGGACCCTGACGTACAAAGACGGTGGGTATTATAACGGCGGTTTCAAAAACAACATGTTCCACGGCAGCGGGGAAATGCATTACGCCAATGGCTCCTTTTACATTGGCGAGTATATAGGCGGGTTGGCCGAGGGCGAAGGGACCATGAATTTTCAGGACGGCAGCGTCTACGAGGGGCAGTTTGTGGCCGGACAAATGCACGGCAAGGGGCGCTATCAATATGCCGACGGGTCGGTTTATTCGGGAGCTTTTGAAGACGGTCGGCTGCACGGCAGGGGCAAGATGGAATATAGCGACGGCTGGGTGTTCGAGGGTGAGTTCGTTGAGGGCAATCCGGTACTGCCACCAGATGAGCAGATCACCACTGCAGATGCTGACGGCGCCCCACCAGCCCCGGCGGCTGCCGCGGCGATGGTCGTGGCCCAGGATGTGGAGCCTCCCCAGGGAAAGCAAGTGGTCCAAGAACCGGACCTGATCGACCAGCAAACAACCGCTGGTGAGGTGCCCGAACAACCCCAGGAAGACATTGAGAAAGTAACAGCCGTGACCGATGGTTCAGCTGAAGAGCTAGTCTATGCAGAAGGTAAACTCTGGTCCGGTACCGGCGGCAGTGTGCCGGTGAACGGTGAGGTCGATTTTGTTTACCCGGATAAGGCGAGATACCAGGGAATTGTGAAGGATGGGCTCAAACATGGCCGTGGGACCATGGAATATGCCAACGGAGACCGCTATTCAGGAGAGTTTGAACTCGACCAGTTCAACGGCAAAGGGACCTTCAGTTACAGTGACGGACGTCAGTATACGGGCTGGTATCTGCTCGGCAAACGAGACGGTGAAGGTACGTTTTCCTATCCTGACGGCACCAGCTATGTCGGAGAGTTCAAAGATGATTATTTTCACGGGATCGGAGAATACCGATTCGCCGATGGCAGCCTCTACCGGGGCGCCTTCAGGTACGGCAGCTTTAACGGCGAAGGTACCCTGAATTATGCCGACGGTTCGGTTTACGAAGGTGATTTCAAAGACGACCTGCCGCACGGCCGAGGCGTGCTGAAATCGGTTGACGGAACAATCTATCAAGGGGAGTTCGCCAACGGCAGGAGAAATGGCTATGGTACACTGACCAAGCCCGACGGCACCCACTACAAGGGTACTTTTGTGAATGACTCTTTGAAGGATGAGTGACAAGCACTGAAAAACTTCTGGAATCGAGAACCAGGAAAGGTTAATAGCGATGAAATGGAGCTATAAAACAGTCCATTTTGAGTTGAAAAAAGAAGGGCTGCTTGGCGGCAGTTTTCTCGATGAAGCTGAAATCGAGGAGCAGCTCAACGATTTTGGCCGTTCGGGATGGGAGTTGACTTCCATCATCGAAGTTCAGGACGGCGTCATCGCCTTTTTCAAGCAGCCCCTCGATGTGCGTCTTTATTCTTCGGTTCCGACCAACACTGAAGAAGGCAGGGACAACAGCGCAGAAGTCGAAGACTATTATAAAATGGCCGAAGCTGCTGATACCGCAGAAGCTGATCATGGATATGAGGCTGACGATGAGTATCTGGGCGAGGAAGAAACGCAGCCCGAGCTCTACGAGAATGAGCACAACGCCGGCTATCCCGAAGAGAACAAGATCAGCGATAGCGAGGACGGGGCTGACTATACAGTCGCAAGCGAAGACGACTATGCGGAGTTCGTTGACGACGATCGGCAGGAGAATGAAGATCGGGATAGGTATGATGAACAGGAAGAGTCTGAACAGGAAGAGTCTCCCGATCAGAGAGGAATCGGAGCAATAAGAATTGAGTAGATCAAGCCACGTCCCCACAGCACCACCGGATTTTAGCGTCAATCGCTCACTTGAAGCATGGATGATCGATATTCGCAGACATCTGCACAAATATCCCGAGACCTCCTATGATGAGTTTAAAAGCGCTGAATACATACAAGAAAAACTCAGCGAACTGGGAATTGAATCAGGCATCGGGGCGGGGGGTACCGGGGTAACGGCCTACATAGGTACTGGGGCTGCCGGTGATGGTTGCGTTGCCTTGAGAGCCGACATGGATGCGCTGCCGATCAGGGAACAGACGGGCCTGGAATTCAGCTCAGTGCACGAAGGAATCATGCATGCCTGCGGCCACGATGGCCATGTGGCGATGCTGCTGGGCGCCGCCTCGCTTCTCAAGCGGAGTTTTTCCGGCCCCGGCCGGGTGAAGCTTATTTTCCAACCGGCCGAGGAACACGGCAACGGTGCTGAACAGCTGGTCAGCGAGGGGGTGCTCGACGGTGTTCAGGCGGTATTCGGGGGTCATATCGACACCCATTTCGAGACCGGTGTGATTACCGTTGATGAGGGACTTATCTGTGCCTACGCCGATCCCTTTCAGATATCTATCAAGGGACGAGGTGGGCATGCCGCACGGCCCCATGAAGGCTCTGATGCAGTGGTTGCCGCTTCGAGTCTGGTGATGATCGTTCAGACGCTGGTCTCCCGCGAGGTTGACCCTAATAAATCCCAGGTTATCACCATCGGCAGTTTTCAGGCCGGCACGATTAACAACGTGATCGCCGGTGAAGCCGTGCTTAAGGGAACGGTGAGATCAACCGATGAAATCTATCGGCAGAAGACCATCATTGGCCTGCAGCGCATTGTCCAGTCAATTGAAACCATGTATGACGTCCATGCCGATATTGTTTTCGAGTATGGTCTGCCGGCGGTGATCAATTCTGCCAGAGCAACGGAGATCGCCCGTTCGGCCGCCTGGGATACGACCACTGTCGACAAAGTTATTTCCCAGGGCTACCCCAGTCTTGGAGGCGAGGATTTTTCCTTTTATCAGCGCTATGTTGAAGGCTGTATGGTGAGAATCGGAGCGCAGCTGCCTGAACCGGTGGGCCCCGCCCACAGCCCTACTTTTGATTTCGATGAAAGATGCCTCAAGTACGGAGCATCCTGGCTGGCTCTGGTCGGCTGGCGCTGGCTGAACACCAATGGCAGGACGGTGGTGTCAGAGAACAGGATAGAGGAAAGTTGAAGCAAGGATGGAATTTTCGTCGAGCAGCTCCCATACCCTTGGGGTCGAGATAGAGTTCCAGATTCTTGACAATAAAGATCTCAACCTCGTTCCGTTCGCGCCGCTGCTGCTCGATCAGGCCCCGAAAATTTTGCGGCCGCGGTTAAGCCTGGAGTTCATTAAGTCGATTCTGGAGATTCAGACCGGCGTCTGCGACGATCTTCGCGATGTGGAGAATGATTTACTGCAGACCTGTGCGCTGGCCGAGGAACTTGCCGTCGACAACGAATTTCTTCTTTATGCCGCCAGCCTGCATCCATTCGCCCTGGCGGCCGACCAGGAATTGAGCGAAAACGAGCGTTATGAAAAAATCATGCAGGAACTGCAGATCATCGGCAGAAGATTCATTTCCCAGGGACTGCACGTTCACATAGGCATGCCGGATGGTGAGACGGCGATCAAGGTCTGTAACCTGATCCAGGCTTTTCTACCGATATTTCTGACCCTCTCCTCTTCCTCACCATTTTATCAGGGCAAAGATACCGGTCTTATGTCGTATCGGACCAAACTTTTCGAGGCCCTTCCCCTGGCGGGACTTTTCGAATATATGCAGAACTGGCAGCATTTCGTTGACGAAATAGATAGTTTGAAAAAATATGGCGTGATCCAGGGATTTCGCGATCTTTGGTGGGATGCAAGGCCAAATCCCGAATTAGGCACCATTGAAGTTCGGGTCTGCGACCTGCCGGTAAAATTCACCTCGATCCTGGCGCTGGCTGCGCTGATTCAGAGTAGCGTGGCCTGGCTCGTCGAGGAATTTCAACCAGCCAGTTACTTGAATCCTTATCTGCTCAAGGCCAACAAATGGCAGGCCGCGCGGCATGGCCTTGAAGGCAGGTTCGTCGATCCCACGAACATCCTCGGCGACCACCCGATGCAGTTCAGGCTGGCGGCCATGATACTGAAACGCAGGGTATCTCCATACGCCTCGAAATTGGGGTGCGAGTCATATCTGGAAAATCTCGATTCAATTATTTCAGGTGGAACCGGGGCCGATCAGATGCGCAGAATTTACCAGAACACCAGGGATTTTCACCAGGTCGTCAGGGAAATTCAGAAGGAGTTCTGGCAATGAGCCTCTACGAGAAGTCGATCGTCGCCTCCGGGCACCAGATGGTCAGCCGTACAGCGGTAGAAATAATCAAACAGGGCGGCAACGCCTTTGATGCCATAGTCGCTGCCGGTTTTGCCTCCGCGGTAGTCGAACCCTGTTTGACCAGCCTGGGCGGCGGCGGTTATCTGATCGGTCATGAGCACTCCTCAGGACAGAACCTGTTTTTTGATTTCTTTGTCGACACTCCTGGCCTCGGTCGAACGATCAACCCTGAAGATACCCACTTCTTCCCAGTCACCGTGAGCTTCTCTGGGTCTGACCAGGTATTTAATATCGGTCTTGGCTCTGTTGCCGTACCCGGGACCCTGAAAGGGTTGATTCACATTCAGAAGAAGCT
The DNA here is from genome assembly GCA_024640625.1 of Desulfobulbaceae bacterium. Lineage (GTDB taxonomy): Bacteria > Desulfobacterota > Desulfobulbia > Desulfobulbales > Desulfocapsaceae > JABDQA01. Next base: position 52,507 of record JAHEER010000006.1, on the reverse strand, counting down.
TGGCCGGATGAGTCTTCGTGAAGTGGTGCAGCCGGCCAGGAACTTTGCCTTGGGGCACCGCATCAACGAACAGCAGGGGATGTTCCTCACCTTGATTTACCCGATCGTTACCCAGACTGACCGGGGACGGGATCTCTACGAACCGGGGGGCGTTTTAAAGAGGCCTGGGGACATATTGGAAAACAGGCTGTGCGCAGACTTTCTCGACCTTGTCGCAGACGATCAGGGAGAAAGTTTCTACCACGGTGAGCTTGCTGCCAGCATAGACAAGGAAATGAAAGAAGGCGGAGGCTGGCTGACCAGGGATGATCTGGCCAGCTATCAGGTGCACGAGCGGCCGCCATTGAAAGTACCGTACCGGGATTATGAGCTGCTGACCACTTCGGAACCTTCGGTCGGTGGCACTATGATGGGGCTGTCCATCGGCCTGCTTCAGAAGGCTGGGCCCTATGGTGGCGAGTGGGGAGAAGGCAGGCAGATCATGCGCACGGTCACCCTGATGCGTGAGGTTGAAAAAATCAGGGCCAGGGGGGTAACCACACCAGCTCAGCTCGAGGCCTTCATGGAAGACGGCACGGTGGTGAGCGGCTCGGTTGAGCAGATTCGCATGTTCAGTCGCGGCACGACCCATATTAGTATTGCCGACAAATTTGGAAATTGTGCGGCCATGACTTTTTCCAACGGCGAGGGGTCAGGTTATTTTGCCCCGGAAACAGGTGTCATGCTGAATAATATGATGGGCGAGGATGATCTCCATCCCGATGGGTTTCACTCCAGTCCCCCCGGTCAACGGGTGGGCTCCATGATGTCGCCTTCACTGCTCATCAAGGATGATCAGATCAAACTGGTCATCGGCAGCGGCGGTTCCAAACGGATTCGAACCTCAGTGAGCCAGGTGCTGAGTCAGATTGTCGACTTCGACCGCCCCCTCACGACAGCAGTTGAAGCGCCGCGACTGTATTGGGACGGTGAAATCCTGCAGGTCGAACCCGGTTTCTCGGAGGAGGCCCTGGAAGAGGTTCAGCGCCATGTGAAGATCAATCTCTGGGATACCAGAGATGTCTTTTTCGGAGGCGTTCACAGCGTAATCCCCGGCCAGTGCGGGGCAGGGGATTCAAGGCGGGGAGGCAGCGTCGAAGAGGTCTGATGCACATCAGGTGCACGAATTGTAGGGAAGCAATGCCTGTATTAAAAGCTATGGTGGCCGTGATGGTTCCTGAAAGCAACGAAGAAGAAGTGAATGGAAAAAAGTCTGAAGTCGCCAGTGACGAGCAGATTTCCGGTGGGCGAGCCGAGCAGGACAAAAGGGAGACCATGGAGGAGAACCTCGAGAAACTTGCTGCTTTGAATCTAAGCAATGATCCGTCACTGCAGCCGCGCTTCTCGACCGCAATATTACGTCTGGTATCCGCGTTTGCCGGTATCGGGGCGCTGGTGCTGATCTATTTTATTGCCAAGCTCTTCGTCTTGTGAGTCCGATGAAAAATGCCTTTCGTTCGCTTTCAGTGTTGCGAGCTAATACCGTAGCCCTGCACTGTCGAACATACGCCTGCAGTAAAATTTCTCGCACACCCTGAACTTCGAGCAGTAATTGCACTTTTCCGGCGGGGAACTCGGTCTGGTTATTTTTTCATTTTCGCCCAGGAATCGCGCAACGTCACCACCCTGTTGAATACCGGTCTGCCGGGTGTGCTGAGGGCGGAATCGAGACAAAAGTATCCCTGACGTTCAAACTGCACCTGCACGCCCGCTTCGATACTTTCCAGCGCGGGCTCAAGCTTGCAACCGCTAAGGATTGTTCTGGAATCGGGATTGAGGTGGTCCTTGAAGTCGACCTCTTTAACGCCGTCTGGATGTTCGACACTGAAAAGCCGGTCGTAGAGGTAGACCTCGGCATCGACCGCATCTTTGGCCGACACCCAATGAATGGTGCCCTTGACTTTCCTGCCGTCGGCTGACGTACCGCCTTTGGTCTGAGGATCGTAGGTGCAGTGCAGCACGGTTACCTGACCGTGTTCGTCTTGTTCGTATGAAACGCAGGTTATGTAGTAGCCGTAGCGCAGCCGAACCTCACGACCCGGCCCCAAGCGGAAAAATTTCCTCGGCGGATCCTCCATGAAATCATTGCGTTCGATATAGAGTTCCTTGCTAAACGGCAGGGTACGGGTTCCCAGTTCCGGCTTCTGAGGATGATTCTGAGCCGTAATTTCTTCGGTTTGATCGGGCGGATAGTTATCAATCACCACCTTGAGCGGTTCGAGCACTCCCATTACTCGCGGGGCAGTCGCGTTAAGGTCTTCCCGGACCGCGTTTTCCAGGACTCCCATGTCAATCCAGCTCTGCTTTTTACCGATACCGATCAGGTCGCAGAAATTTCGTATCGATCGGGGCGTATAGCCTCTTCGTCGAAGCCCGGAGATGGTCAGCATGCGTGGGTCATCCCAGCCGTCTACGTGATGTTCGTCTACGAGCTGGAGAAGTTTTCGCTTGCTCATTACCGTATAGGTCAAATTCAGCCTGGCAAATTCGATCTGACGGGGATGGCAGGGGGTTTCGAGGGTGTCGAGCACCCAGTCATAGAGCACTCGGTTATCCTGGAATTCAAGGGTACAGAGCGAGTGGGTGATCTGTTCCAGCATATCTGAAAGGCAGTGGGTAAAATCGTACAGAGGATAGATGCACCACTTGTCGCCGGTTCGATGATGGGAGGCGTTGACGATTCGGTAAAGTACAGGATCGCGCAGGACGATGGCAGCCGCACCCATGTCGATTTTAGCCCTGAGAACCCTGCTGCCTTCTGGATAGGCGCCGTCTCTCATCCCTCTGAAGAGTTCGAGATTCTCCTCAGCTGACCGGTTTCGGTAGGGGCTGTCTGTTCCCGGTTCTGTCAGTGTGCCCCGAAAGCGACGAATTTCCTCGGCCGACAGGTCGCAGACATAGGCTCTGCCTCTATTAATAAGCTGTTCGGCAAAGTCGTAGAGCTTGTCGAAATAGTCGGAGGCGAAGTAGAGGTGATCCTGCCAGTCGAACCCAAGCCATTGCACATCCTGTTTGATCGATTCGACATACTCGACTTCTTCCTTGCTGGGGTTGGTATCATCGAAGCGGAGATGGCACTGGCCTCCAAATTCTTGGCTGATGCCGAAATTGAGACAGATCGACTTGGCATGGCCGATGTGCAGGAAGCCGTTTGGTTCGGGAGGGAATCTGGTTACCGGCACGGGATGTTTACCGCTTTTCTGGTCCTGATCGACGATCTGCCTGATGAAGTCGAGCGGTCGGTCACTGCTGCCGTTGTCGGAAATGGTGCTCATTGTAGCGGCCTTCATGGATAGAGTTGCGGAGTTTTTTTCAAGCGGGAGACGACTTTCTCCTGGCCGATGGTCACCAGAATGTCAAACATCGAGGGCCCTGCCAACTGGCCGGTTACCACCGTACGCATGCCGTTGATGATCACGCCCGGTTTCACGCCGGCCTGCTCGGCACAGACTCTGGCCAGCTTTTCGGTGTGCTCAACAGAGAAATCAGAGAGCTTTTCATAGTCGTCCGCCAGCTCAGGCAGCCACTGCTTGAGGCCGGGATGTTTGAGCACATTCTTGTTGAGCGGTTTCTCTTCTATTTCATACTCGTCGGAGAAATATGCCCGGCCCATGGTGGCAAAATCGGTAAGCACATGAAACCTGCTTCTTATCAGCTCGATGGTATCAAGAAACCATCGGTGCCTGGCCCCATCGTAGTCGTCATGCCAGAGGCCGTGGTCGATGAGCACCTCTCTAACCTGCGGGGCGAGTTCTTCGACTGGTATGGTGCGTAAGTAATGCTCGTTGATGGCGATAGCCTTGGGATCCGTGAAAAATTTCGGATCGCCTTTGCGATAGTTGAATATCGAAGCCGATTTATTGATGCGGTCCAGGCTGAACGCCTCGATCAGCTCTTCCCTGGAGAATATTTCCCGGTCGTCTCCGGGAGACCAGCCCAGCAGGACCAGAAAATTGTTAAAAGCCCAGGGTAGAAAACCGTTATCCCGATAAAACTGCACGGCGACGATCTCACCATGACTTCTTTTCGATATTTTCGCTTTTTTGGTATCCAGGGTCAGGGGCATATGGGCAAATATCGGCACAGGAGCGCCCAGGGCCTCGTAGAGCAGCAGTTGTTTGATCGTGTTGGTCATGTGATCCTGGCCCCTGACCACATGGCTGATGCGGTCCCTGATATCATCGACGACGTTGCAGAGCAGGTAAAGTGGACTGCCGTTTGACCTGACAATGACGAAATCGTCTATCTCTGCGTAGCTACTCTCTATCCGGCCGAGTACTTCGTCGTGGTAGCCGATTTTGCCCTGCCGTTCCGGGACCTTGAAGCGCAACACTGAGTCCAGCCCTGCCTCTAGTTTTCCTTCGACCTGGTCTTCACTTAAATGCCGGCAGGTACCGTCGTACCCGACGTTCTGCTTGGCTGCCAATGCCGCCTCCCGCTTCTTTTCGAGTTCTTCTCTGGTACAGAAGCAGCGATAGGCTTTACCTTCCTGCAGCAGTTTATCTGCCGCACGCCGATGGTCAGCACTGAAATCGGTCTGAAAGTAGGGGCCTTCGTCCCAGTCGATTCCCAACCACTCGAGGCCTTCGATAATTCCTGCTATGGACTCTTCCGAGGAGCGGTCCGTGTCGGTATCTTCGATCCGCAGGACGAGTGTGCCCCCGGTTTTCTTCACATACAGCCAGTTATAAAGAGCCGTTCTGGCCCCGCCAATGTGCAGATAGCCGGTGGGGCTGGGAGGGAAACGTAATCTGGGGTGTGGCATAGTATAACCTTTTGGGGTTGGGCGTTTTAATATAGAAACTGAGGTGTTACATAAATAAGCATAAATGGGAAAGATGGGTGTAATTGGCAAAACTTTTTGTTCACGCTCGAACCAATGCAAGCACACAAGCTGGTTTTATAATGTTTTGACCGGGATAATTCAATCAGATTTGAGGTTGAGCAGCGCTTTGCGCTTGTCCTCATAGGTTTTAATAAGTATACTTCGCTGTTTTTTATATCAATTGTCTGCCGATGGTCCGGGAAACGTCTGGGTTCCAAGGTTTTGGGTTCTGACAATATCGTGATTAACCAAAAGAAGAGAGGGTTTAAAGTAGTCAGATGAGAGTGTTAATAAGCGATAATCTCGCTCCAATTGGGGTTGAGATTCTTGAAAATGCGGGTATCGAGGTTGATTTTAGACCAGGTTTGAGCCCCGACGAAATAAAGGCGGCCATCGGTGAGTATGAAGGGCTGATTATCAGAAGCGCCACCAAAGTAACCGAGGATTTGCTTGAGTCGGCAGGCAGACTCAGAGTGGTCGGCAGGGCCGGTATAGGTCTGGACAATGTGGATGTGCCCGCAGCCAGCCAGAAAGGTGTCATTGTTATGAATGCGCCCGATGGTAATGCCACCACCACCGCAGAACTTGCCATTTCGATGATGATGTCTCTGTCCCGCAATATTCCTCAGGCCACCGCCTCGATGAAAGCCGGCAGGTGGGAAAAGAAAAAATTCATGGGCCATGAGCTCACCGGTAAAACCTTTGGTGTCATCGGCATTGGCCGGATAGGCAGCATCGCGGCGAGCCGGGCCCAGGGATTGAAGATGAAAACCATCGCCTTCGATCCCCATATGCCCAGAGAGGTGGCTGAAAAGCTGGGGGTCGAACTGGTGGATCTGCTGGAATTGGCAAGGAGAAGCGACGTGATTTCGGTTCACGTGCCCTTGACCAAGGAGACAAAACACCTTGTCTCCACCGAGTTCTTTGACAACATGAAGCCGGATGCCATGTTTGTCGACTGCGCCCGCGGCGGCGTATGCGATGAGGACGCTCTTTATGAGGCCCTCAACGACAACAAGATCGGTGGTGCCGCCCTGGACGTGTTCGCCCAGGAACCGACCTCCATGGAAAATTGTCCGCTGCTGGGTCTGGATAACTTTATCTGCACTCCGCATCTGGGCGCCTCAACCAGCGAAGCCCAGGAAAATGTGGCGATCGCCATAGCCGAGCAGGTTGCTGATTATCTGAAAAAAGGAACGGTGACCAATGCCGTCAACGTGCCCTCGGTCAGCGACGATGTCTTAGCCAAGGTTGGTCCTTATATCACCCTCGGGGAAATGCTCGGCAACATGCACATGCAGCTTGCCAAGGGCGGTATACAGGAAATAGCCATCGAATATGGCGGCAACCTGGCCGAGCTGGAAACAAATTCGATAACCGTGGCCTTTCTCAAGGGGCTCTTCACGCCAATTTTAAAGGATGCGGTAAACTATGTTAATGCCCCCATCATAGCCCGGGACAGAGGTATCAAAATAGTCGAATCCCGAACTGACAAAACCTCAGATTTTATCAATACGCTTTCCATCGGGGTGTCGACCGATACGGAGAAAAACGTTCTGGTCGGTACCGTGTTCGGTAAAAACGAGCCCCGCCTGGTGAGATTGAATAATTTTAGGCTGGAAGCCTTGCCCTCCGGGCCGATGTTATTAGTCTATAACAACGATGTTCCAGGAGTCATCGGGGCCTTGGGTACCGAGTTGGGCAGGAGCGGCGTCAATATATCCAGGATGACCGTGGGGCGTGAGATAGAGAGCAAGCAGAATATAATTTTCCTGGGTACCGATCAGTTGATTTCAGCCGAAGTGCTGGAACGGGTTCGGGCAATAGAAAATATTAACGGCGCCCACAGTTTCGATCTCTAAAATTAATTTCAGCACCGGTCGGGGGAATCCGGCCAGCAGAGGAATTACCATGGCTGAAGAAAGCACCGGCAGCACCGTCTGCGGCGAAGGAAAGGTACCGGACAAAGAAGGACATTGCGTGATGCCGGAGGTTACATTTTCAACCTTCGTCATGTCGCTCAACACCTCGGCTCTCTTCCATTTGGGAGAGTTGCCGGACCCGGAAAGCGGTGAGAGGTTCATCAACCTCGATCTGGCCAGACATGCCATCGATACGCTTGTCGTTCTCGAGCAAAAGACCAAAGGCAATCTTACGGAAGAAGAGGCCGAATTGATGCGCAACATCCTCTACGATGTCAAGATGCGCTTCGTCAAAACAGCCAAACAGTAAAATCGGCTTACTCCCCGCCAGTACCTGTCGATAAGCGGCAAGATGAAAATCGAACTGCCGGCGCCGGCGAAGGTAAACTTGAATCTGCATGTGACCGGCCGTCGGCAGGACGGCTATCACGAGCTGATTACCAGGATGCAGAAGCTCGACTTGTGCGATCGCGTGGAACTCGAATTGACCGAAAGCGGGGATATCGAGCTCTCCTGCGACAGTCAAGAGGTCGGTCCTGACCGGTCCAATCTGGCAGTGAGAGCTGCCCGCCGCTTCTTCCAGATCCACGAACAGTCAGGTCCTCACGGGCTCAGGATAAAGCTGGACAAACAGATTCCAGTTGCTGCCGGACTCGGAGGGGGCAGCAGCGACGGAGCTGCGGTTCTCAAAGGGTTGAATGAGTTGTTCGGTTTTCCCTTCTCGGAAGCTGAACTGATGGACTGCGGACGCGGTCTGGGCGCCGATGTCGCCTTCTTTCTGTCAGATCACCCGGCGGTGCTCGCCACGGGCATTGGCGACTGTCTTCAGGAAGTGGCTACGGTCGATCAGTATCATTATCTACTGGTTAACCCCGGAGTAAGGGTTGCGACCAGATGGGTGTATGACAATTATAGATTGACAAAGAAGTCGGATAAATTTATATTTGCCGGTTCTCTGAACACTGAGCAACAGGAGTTTGCCCCCGCTGCTCTCCACAACGATCTTGAGGCAGTCACCACAGCCCGCCATCCGATCATCGCCAGGGTCAAGGAACTGCTCATGGAAACGGGTGCTGCCGGGGCCCTGATGTCGGGAAGTGGACCGACTGTGTTTGGTCTTTTCGAGGATACGCGGAGGTTAGAAGCCGCGGCCCTCTTGTTGACCAGAAAATTCGCCGACAAGGCTGAATACCGGGTAATTACGGCAAAAGCGTTTGGTGGGGCGTAGCCAAGTGGCAAAGGCACCGGGTTTTGATCCCGGCATTCGTAGGTTCGAGTCCTACCGCCCCAGCCAGATCTGTTAATTGCAGAGACTTGATACTATGGGCAACGTAATGAAAATATTTTCCGGCAATGCGAATTATGCAATGGCGGAAGAGATCGCGGAACACCTTGGACTGGAAGTTTCCAGAGTAGATGTCAGGAAATTCAGCGATGGCGAGATATTCGTTGAAGTCCGGGAAAACGTCCGCGGCACCGACTCGTTCATAATCCAGCCAACCTGCACCCCGGTCAACGATCATTTAATGGAGCTGGTGATCATGGCCGATGCGATGAGGAGGGCTTCGGCGCGGCGTATTACCGCCGTCCTTCCCTATTATGGCTATGCCAGGCAGGATAGGAAAGTGGCCCCGAGGGTGCCCATTTCAGCCAAGGTGGTGGCCGAGATGCTCATGGTGGTGGGGGTTAGAAGGGTACTATGCATGGATCTTCATGCCGGACAGATTCAGGGATTTTTCAATATTCCTGTGGATCATCTTTATGCCGCTCCGGTACTGATTGATTACATCAGAGCAAACTTTGAGGATTTCATCATGGTCTCGCCCGATGCCGGTGGCGTTGAGAGGACGAGGGCGTTCGCCAAGAGACTGAATTGTGGTCTGGCCATCATCGATAAAAGAAGAGATCGCCCCAATCACAGTGAGGCGATGCATGTGATCGGCGATGTCAAGGATAAGATTGCCATACTGATGGACGATATGGTCGATACCGCCGGTACCCTCTGCAACGGTGCCGAGACTCTGCTGGAGAACGGAGCCAAAGAGGTGCACGCCTGCTGTTCCCATCCAGTTTTGTCGGGCCCTGCCGTTGACAGGCTGAGCAGTTCGGCCATCAAGTCGCTGGTGGTTACCAACACGATACCGCTGCGCGACAACGCCAGGGATTGTGGAAAAATTAAAGTTTTGTCCGTTTCATCGCTGCTTGCCGAAGCCATTCGGCGAATTCACAACGAAGATTCGGTGAGCTCTTTATTCGTCTGATTCAGGCACTAAATTGAGGATAAATGAGACCGGTCGCTATCAGAACTGATGCCGGTTGAAGGAGGAAGTATGATAACCAAGGAAATAGCCACATCGGTGAGGGAAGATTTCGGCAAAGGTCCGGTAAGAAGAATGCGGGCCAGCGGAAAGACCCCGGGAGTAGTCTACAGCGGCGGGAAAGAAGCCCTTGCGCTCGAGTTCGAGACCAAGGTCTTGTTTCAGGAACTTCTCGATATCCAGGGGCGCAACGCGGTCATAACCCTGAAAATTAGTGACGGTTCCGAGAAGAGCGTCCTGGTCAAGGAGATCCAGACCGACCCGCTCAAAGATAGTCTTTTTCATGCTGACTTCCAGGAGATTGATCTGCAGAAACCGGCCCGCTTCAATGTGCCTCTGACCTATCGTGGTAAAGCCAAGGGTGAGGATCTCGGTGGCCTTACGCAGTATGAGAAATCCACGCTGGTATTGGAAGGCAAGCCGCTCGACATTCCCGATGACTGCCAGATAGACGTGTCCGGCCTGGCAATAGGTGATAAAATAACCGCAGGTGAGATCACTCTTCCCGACGGCGTCAGCCTGATAAGCGATCCCGGGATGGTGTGCGTGTCGGTAATAGCCCCGTAATTTTGCGCTGATCGGGAACAGACGGTCCCGGCAGACGTGTTGATGAGATCCGGAAAGGAGAAGCTCTTTTCCGGATTTTTCATTGGGCACCACTATGAGCAGTGATCAATTTCTAGTCACCGGCCTGGGAAACCCCGGCGCCGCCTATGAAAAGACCAGGCATAACGTCGGCTTCATGCTGGCTGACTGGCTTGCCGAGTTACAGGGGGCAGTCTTTTCGGCCGATAAGCATCAGGGGGTCAGCACCGCCATCCGGATCGGCGATAAGAAGATATATCTGTTAAAACCCCAGACCTTTATGAACAGAAGCGGCCGTTCAGTCGCTTCCTTCATGCGTTATTTCAACCTGCATCCTGCGAAACTGCTGGTCGTGCACGACGATATCGATATGCACCCCGGTCGGATAAAACTGGTCGAGGGCGGAGGTACGGGAGGGCACAACGGCATTCGATCCATTGTCGGCGAACTTGGAACCAACGACTTTTTCAGGCTCAAGATAGGGATCGGCAGGCCCGGCTTCGGCGAGGCCCATCCGGACATGGAAGTTGACAAGTATGTCCTGGCAAAATTCTCGGCCGCTGAAGCCCATCAGATACAGTCTCTTTTCGAAGAAATTACTCCCGGGCTCGACTTTTTTTTTAAAGGTGACGCCGCCCGGGCAATGACCACACTCAATGCCATTAAATAGTCCGAACGAGCCAGTCTTTAAATTATCCAGGCAGATCGGTGGGACGCAAACCAGCTGAGCTGGCCGATAATCGACCGTCCGAAGGGGAGTGACTAAAAAATCGGGATATTTGGTGCGATTTGTGCTATATTGGGCAGTTGTTCGATCCTTATCAGGCTTATCAACAAGAGACGTACACCAAATCAATGCTTGTCCCTCGATCTCTGTCCAGCGCTGAGGTGTTCCAGCGTGAGGTTGACGGGAAAGAGGAAAGCACCTAAGTGACTTATCAATGATTCATGGAGAATGCAGTGTTTGCTAAAGGAGACATGGCAGTATATCCGGCCCACGGGGTAGGCGTTATCAAATCAATCGAAACCCAGCAGGTGGCCGGAGTTGATCAGAAATTTTATGTTCTGGAAATATTAGGGAATTCCATGCGTATCATGATTCCCACCTCCAGCAGCGAAAATGTGGGGCTGCGCTCCATCGTCAACAAGAAAGAAGCCATTGAGGTGCTGAATATCCTCAAAGACCGGGCCATTGAGATCGATTCCCAGACCTGGAATAGGCGCTATCGGGAGTATATGGAAAAAATAAAGACCGGTTCCATCTTCGAGGTCGCAGCGGTGCTGAGAGATCTTTTTCTGCTCAGCGTCGACAAAGATCTCTCCTATGGCGAAAGAAAAATGCTTGATACTGCCAAAGGTCTGCTGGTCAAAGAACTATCCATCGCCCAGGATGTAGAGGAAGATAAAATAAGCCAGAAAATCGAAAAGATTTTTTCCTGAGATTTCCCCAACCCCAATTCAACCGCTTTACCTGCGGGCGGCTGTATGAAAAACTCCTTGGTATCTTCTGCTGAAGGACCGTTTTCATATGCAGTCGAAGAACGCTATCATGACCTTCGATTGGATCAATTCCTGGCGCTTTCCTTCGACCAGTATTCCAGATCGCAGCTTCGTGAATTGATTAAATCGGGACTTATTCTGGTCAACGGCGTCCAGGTTAAACCCGGTTATCGATTGAAAGGTGGTGATGTTATTGACGGCACCGTCGAAAGCGTCTCCGAACCGCTTATACTGCAGCCGCAGGATATTGCCTTCGAGATCCTCGAAGAGGACTCTGACTATCTGATAATTGCCAAACCACCAGGCCTGGTGGTGCATCCAGGAAGCGGTAATGTCGATGGCACGCTGGTGAACGGTCTTCTGTTTCGATTCGGCAATTTCGGTGAGGTAGGAGACGCATCTCGTCCTGGAATTGTTCATCGTCTCGATAAAGATACTTCCGGTGTGATGGTCATTGCCCGCACCAGCCGTGCCCACGCCAACCTGGTAAATCAATTCAAGAGTCGTCAGGTTAAAAAGACCTACCTGGCGCTGGTGATCGGGGTGATGCAAGAAGAGACAGGCCGCATCGTCGCACCCATTGGCCGGCATCCTGTTCATCGACAAAAAATGGCGGTGCGCGACAGCAGCGGCAGGTACGCGGTGAGCAACTGGAAGTGCATGAGGAGTTTTACGCACCATACCCTGGTAGAGGTGCATATAGAAACAGGCAGAACCCATCAGATCCGGGTCCATCTGGCCCATGTCGGCTTTCCTGTTGCCGGAGATCACCTGTACGGACCGTCAAGAGAGCACGCCATGTTTCCGCGCCAGATGCTTCATGCCTGGAAGCTGAGCTTCAGCCATCCGCATACGGGGGAAAAGGTTGATGCCCAGGCCGATCTGCCCGATGATTTTACAAGGGTGCTTGCCCACCTGGAGGCGGATCAATGATGATCGGCATCACCGGCGGTATCGGCAGCGGTAAGAGCCTTGTCGCCACCCTGCTTGGGGAGATGTTGCGGGCTCCAGTGCACAGCAGCGACGATATCTGCAGACGGCTTCTGCAGAGAGGCGAGGCGGGGTACCAGCAGGTGCTAGATACCTGGGGAGAGAGGTTCCTCACCGATGCGGGCGACATCGATAGAACATTATTGAGAACGACAGTATTCGCTGATCAGAGCGTACGCCGTGCGCTGGAGGCGATCCTGCACCCGCTGGTCCGGCTCGAACTCCTTGAAGCGAAAAACAAGGGCGCTCCCCAGTTCCTGCAGATTGCCGAAGTACCGCTGCTGTTTGAGTGCGGCTGGGCGGCTGATTTTGATTACGTCGTCTGTGTGACCGCAGACCCTGATCTTGCCGTGCAGCGCGTGGTCGACAGGGATATGGTAAGCCCGGCAGACGTGAAGATGATATTTGCTCTGCAGATGGATCCTCTCCTCAAAGCGGAACGGTCCGACTGGGTCATAGACAATAGCGGCAGCTTGAGCCAGACCAAGGTGCAGGTGCGACGAGTGGCGGCCGAGCTGCGGGCGCTGCTGGCCGAGGATAAATCCAATTAAATGGGTAAATCCCTTGACACCTTCAGGCAGAGCACGTATAAGGAAGACAAGTCCTTTGTAAGACTCCCGCCTGAGACGATCATTGCAAATTTCTGACTATTTCCAAATTAACATACGTTAAGGGCACTATCATAACCAAATGCAGCAAACAGGCGTGAACCTCAAACCTACCCAGCCTCTGTTTGAAAAATTAAATAATCTATAGGCGCTATAAGCGACTCGTATATAGGTCTGTCGTAACATATCGACACCTCACCGCAGCACCTGCTGGTGTCTTTTTTCAGGGTCATTCGGCCTGTAACCATAGTTACTGGAATCAAACGTTTTTTAGAAGGAGAACATTGGTGTGATGAATCTGGCAGAGCTGAAGCTCAAGAAGATCGATGAACTGGTGAAGCTTGCCCGGGGCCTCAAGGTCGAAGGGTTCAGCTCAATGCGTAAGCAGGAGTTGATTTTTGCCATTCTTCAGGCCCAGGCCGACGAGGAAGGTAAGCTGCGGGGCAGCGGGGTTCTTGAAATTCTGCCGGACGGATTCGGGTTTCTTAGGGCTCCCGATTACAACTATCTGCCCGGACCTGACGATATCTATGTTTCTCCTTCCCAGATCAGGAGACTCAATCTGCGGACCGGAGATGTCATCGACGGATTGGTTCGTGCCCCCAAAGAGAGCGAGCGCTATTTCGCTCTGCTCAAGGTCGAAAGCGTCAATTTTGATCCCCCCGAGGCGGCCAAGCAGAAAACGCTGTTTGGCAATCTCACCCCTCTGCACCCGGACGAAAAATTTAATCTGGAATGGCAACCTGATAATTTTTCCATGCGGATAATGGACATGTTCGCACCCATTGGCAAGGGGCAGCGCGGACTGCTGGTGTCCCCGCCCCGCACAGGAAAAACGGTGCTGATGCAGAAAATCGCCAACTCGATTGTCCGCAATCACAAGGAAGTATATCTCATCGTGCTGCTGATTGACGAAAGGCCCGAGGAGGTAACCGAAATGCAGCGCACCGTCAAAGCAGCCGAGGTGGTCAGTTCAACCTTTGACGAGCCGCCGCAGCGGCATATCCAGGTGGCCGAAATGGTCATTGAGAAGGCCAAGCGCCTGGTCGAACATAAAAAAGACGTGGTCATACTTCTCGACAGCATCACCAGGCTGGCCAGGGCATATAACACGGTAACCCCGGCCAGTGGCAAAATACTCTCCGGGGGCGTGGAGGCAAACGCTCTGCATCGGCCCAAGCGCTTTTTCGGAGCGGCCAGAAACATTGAAGAGGGGGGCAGCCTTTCCATCCTGGCCACCGCACTGATCGAAACCGGTTCCAAGATGGATGAAGTAATTTTCGAGGAATTCAAGGGTACCGGCAACATGGAGCTTATCCTCGATCGCAAGATGGCAGACAAACGTATTTTTCCCGCCATCGACATCAAGAGATCGGGAACCCGCAAGGAAGATCTGCTGCTCAAGGATGATGTCCTAAACCGCATCTGGATTCTGCGCAAGCTGCTTGCCTCGATGAATCCAGCGGACGGGATGGACTTTCTCGTGGATAAGCTCAAGCAGCAGAAGACCAACCAGGATTTTCTCGATTCCATGAACGGCTAGATTGTCCAGAACATGGAGAAGATTTCTCTATAACATTATTATTTTCCTTGATTTACCTATCCTTCATTGATATATTACGTGTCTTTGTTTATCTTAGAAATAGAGTGAACTGATTAGCCTTGATTTGGAGGATCACCAGTACCATGAAAAAAGATATACATCCTGAATACAAGACCATTACCGCGGTATGCGCCTGCGGCAGCACCTTCGAAATAGGTTCGGTGCTTCCCGAACTGAAGGTGGAAATTTGCTCCGCCTGCCACCCGTTCTTTACCGGTAAGCAGAAGCTGATTGACACAGCCGGCCGCATCGAGAAATTCCGCAGACGCTACGCCAAGCATTACGAGTCCAAAGAAGAAGCTTAGCTTTAACAGAACGATGCCCCGGCGGCATCACCACAGGGTCCGCAGTAATGGTTTCATTACTGTGGACTTTTCTTTTTATTCTCTTTGTCGCGGGTGACTCCCAATGCTTGATAGATTTCTGGATATCGATGACAAGCTTGCCGATCTTGAAGGGCGACTGTCCGACCCTTCCCTGATTAACAATCAGCAAGAATACCAGAAGGTTGTCAAGGAGCATGCCCATCTTTCACGGCTCGCCGAACTGCTCGGTTCTTACCGGGAATTGGAGCAGCAGATTGACAGTAATCGTACCCTGGCGCTGGATGAAAAAGAAGATCCCGAGCTCAGGGAAATGGCGGAGCTTGAAATCGAGGAACTCACCGTCAGCTTGAAAGATCTGGAAAACAAGATTCAGATTTTTCTGCTGCCCAAGGATCCCAACGACGACAAAAACATTTTCCTGGAGATCAGGGCTGGTACCGGGGGTGACGAGGCGGCTCTTTTTGTCGGAGACCTGTTTAGAATGTACAGCCGCTACGCCGAGTCGATGGGCTGGCGGGTGGAGATTATGTCTTCCAGCCCCCTTGGAATTGGCGGTTTCAAGGAAATCATTGCCATGATCAGCGGTGACAAGGTTTACTCCAAATTGAAATTTGAAAGTGGAGTGCATCGGGTTCAGCGGGTACCTGAAACAGAGGCCCAGGGACGAGTACATACCTCGGCTGTGACAGTGGCCATTTTACCCGAAGCCGACGAGGTCGACATCGACGTCGATATGAACGAGTTGAAAATCGACGTGTATCGTTCGTCCGGCCCCGGCGGGCAGAGTGTAAACACAACTGATTCTGCAGTGAGGATCACCCATCTCCCTACCGGTTTGGTGGTCACCTGCCAGGATGAGAAATCCCAGCACAAAAATAAAGCCAAGGCCTTGACTGTACTTCGTGCCCGACTGCTCGACAAACTTGAACAGGAACAGCACGATCAGATATCCCAGGACCGCAAAAGCCAGGTGGGCAGCGGCGACCGGAGTGAACGGATCAGAACCTACAATTTTCCCCAGGGCCGTCTCACCGACCACCGCATAAACCTCACCCTATACAAGCTTGAAGCGATTATGGACGGAAAACTCGAGGAAGTCATCGTTCCGCTCATCATGTTCGACCAGGAAGAAAAGCTCAAGCTCATTCAATAGGTCGACTGGACCGCTGATTATGCAGCGCAGCCAGGGCGCATGGAAAATCTCCGATCTTCTGGAGCATGCAGCCTCGATGCTCAGTGAAGCCGGTGTAGACACACCGCACACCGACGCCGAACGCCTCCTGGAAAACTGTTTGGAGATGTCCCGGACCGAACTCTATCTCAGAGCCGAAAATACAGTTGGAGCAGCCCAGGAGCGACGCTGCCTCGCCATGCTGAAAAGAAGGTGCGGGCGGGAACCATTGGCATACATCACCGGGGAATGCGAATTCTGGTCTTACGCATTTGAGGTAAATCCCGCAGTCCTGATTCCCCGCCCGGAAACAGAACTACTCATAGAACGGGTTGCTCGACAAAATGGCAACCGATACGGGCCTGGAAAATGTCTTGATCTCTGCTGCGGCAGCGGGGTGATCGCCATTGTGCTGGCCCTGGAGCTCGACCTCGAGGTGATTGCCCTGGACATCTCCCGAGAGGCACTGGAGGTATGCCGCAGCAACTGTGTCAGGCACGGGGTGGAAAACAAAGTGCAGCTCGTCGAGGCCAATCTGACCAGCTGTTTCACTGAACATACGCAATTCACCCTGATAACCGCCAATCCCCCCTATGTAAGCCGTACAGAGATGGAGTCTGGTCTGCAGCCTGAAGTCATTGACTTCGAACCTTGCCTGGCTCTGGACGGAGGACATGATGGACTCCAGTTGATCAAGGCCATCGTTGCAGCGCTGCCCGCTGTGCTGGCTCCGGGTGGTGATCTGTTCATGGAGATCGGGGCTGACCAGGGTGCTGCAGTAATGAGGCTTTTACGCGAATCAGCCTGCGCGGATCTCTATCAATTCATTGACATCATAAAAGATTATGGTGGGCGGGATCGTCTCGTGCAGGTAAGAAAAAATATCTAATCAAACCAATTGACGGCGTTTCCATGGAAAAATTACTCATCGAAGGCGGTCGGGAACTGGTTGGAGAGGTGAGAGTAAGCGGGGCGAAAAATGCTGCCCTTCCTCTGCTGGCCGCAACCCTCCTGGCTCCAGGTACCCACGAACTCACCAATGTGCCTGATCTGCGCGACACCCGGACCATTTTAGCGATCATCTCCGAACTGGGCTGTGTATGGCGCCGCCAGGGTTCGACACTCTATATAGATAGTACGGATCTGGTCTTCTCAGAGGTTTCGTACGACCTGGTCAAGACCATGCGGGCCTCCGTATTGGTTCTGGGGCCTTTGCTGGCCCGACTGGGTAGGGCGAAAGTGTCACTGCCGGGCGGCTGCGCAATTGGCGAGAGACCAATAAATTTTCACATCCGTGGGTTCGAGCGACTCGGAGTGCGCTGCACCCTCGAGAACGGTTATGTTGACGCCCGCCGAGATGACGATATGCGCGGCAGTACCATACACTTTGATATTCCCTCGGTAACCGCAACTGAAAACATGTTGATGGCCGCTGTGCTTGCCCGCGGCACCACGGTGCTCAAAAACGCCGCCCGGGAGCCGGAAATCGGCAATCTGATCGACATGCTGGCCAATATGGGGGCCGACATTGAGGGTAAAGGTACCGACCAGATCACCATCCGCGGCGTTTCAAACCTCACCGCGGCCCGGACTGCGATCATTCCTGACCGGATCGAAACCGGTACCTATCTCATTGCGGTTGCGGCAGCAGGAGGCCAGGCAACCATCACTGGCTGCGAACCTGCCCATCTTCCGGCCCTGCTCGACAAGCTCATGGAAGCCGGGGTGGAGATCTCCAGCGCCCCGGGAACAATCTCGGTAGGCATGGATCCCGGCAGGCGCAGGAGATTACGAGGCGTCGATATTAAAACCATGGTTTATCCGGGCTATCCCACCGATCTGCAGGCTCAGTTCATGGCCTTGATGACGCTCAGTTCTGGAATCTGTGTCATCAAGGAGACAATATTTGAAAATCGTTTTATGCATGTGGCCGAACTGAGACGTCTTGGCGCCCAGATTCAAACCGAAGGCAACTCGGCGGTGGTAACCGGCCGGGGGCCACAGGGCCTGAGCGGCGCCCGGGTAATGGCCACCGACCTCAGGGCCAGTTCCTCACTGGTGATTGCAGCGCTTGCTGCCTCGGGGCGGACCGAAATATCACGGATTTACCATCTTGAACGGGGCTATGAAAATCTGGTTGACAAGTTGAGCGGGCTCGGGGCCCGGGTGTGGAAGGAGAAGGAATAGTCAGATCAATCGTCGTTGTCCAATCCCAGCGGCAGAATCAGCGTAAAACAGGCACCTCCCATCTCCGATTTCTCGACCGCAATGGAGCCGTTATGGCCTTCTATCACCTGTTTAGCGATGGCCAGTCCCAGTCCGGTACCGTCTGATCGAGTAGTGTAAAAGGGTTCAAAGATGTTCTTGATTTCCGCTTGCTCAACACCGCGGCCGTTATCGCTGATTTTTATCAGGCAAAGTTCCTGGTTGTCGGCCACGCAGATGGTTGAGCTGCTCAGTTCGAGCTTCTCTTTGCCTCTGGGGCAGAATGGCAGCGCGTTCTGCAGAAGTTGGCTGAGCACTCCAAAAAGTTGTTTTTCGTCACCCCAGACCCGGAATGTATCATCGACGAGCAGGTCGACACTGCAGGTGGCCGGCCATTTCTTATCCGCCCTGCAGACCTGAAGTAATTCTTCAACTAAGGGGCGCAGCAGAAACCAGTCTTTCTTTATATTCTCCGGCCGGGCAAATTTCAAAAAGTTTGTAATGGTGTTGGCCAGCCGGTCTGACTCTCGCAGAATGATCTTCGTAAGTTCATAGTTTTGTGGCTGCGAACTGCCGGAGGAGCCCAATTCTTCGGCAAGTACCTGGGCGGAACCTGAGATGGCTGCCAGAGGATTACGGAAATCATGGGCGATGGAGGCGCTCATCATCCCGATGGCCGCCAGTTTTTCGGCCTGTCGCATCTGATTTTCCAGCCGTTCTAATTCACCAATATCTTTGAGGGTTATGATGGTTACATCCTCTGTCTGGGGGTGCCCATCAGCAGCGGTACTATCGGTGGAGGAATGGAGCTGGGTGAGCGTATAGCCGAGTCTCAGCGGCTGCCTGTCATGGCGTTCAAAATCACATGCGTTCCGGGGGGAACTGCTGGCAAGATCGATGCCCGGAAAGATGGTCACCAGCTCTTTGCCCAGCAGATCGGTCGGAGATTGTCCGGTAATGGCCGTGGTCGCATTGTTGGCGGAGGTAATTACCCCTTCCCTGTTGATGGTCAGAATGCCGGTGGCGATATTATCGAAAATCTTCTTGTAGAGAAGAGAGAGCCGGTCGAAGTCATATTTGGTGCTTGACAATTCCCGCGTAGTTGAACGCAGCATTGTGCCGAACATGGCACTGATAAAGGCTCCGAGGAAGAAAGTCAGCCCCATGGTACCGAATTGACGGATATTGGCGAACAGGGCGACCTCCTCGTAAAATCTGGAGAGCAGCACGTAGTCGGGCAGGTAACCGAAATACTCGAGAAGCAGGATGAGAGCGAACAGAATCGTCGAGGCGGCGGCGCCAATGAGGCCGCCTTTGACCGGAATCAACAGGCCGCCTGAAATGATGGGGAAAAAATACACGGATGAGAAGATGGAAAGCGAGCCCCCGGTCAGATAGATCAGCATTGAGGCAAAGACCACGTCAAAGAGGGTCTGGATGAAGCCAAAACGGCGAAACTCGCTTTCCAGGTGGAGCAGGGTGAAGGCGGATACGATGGTCGACAGGTAGACGATCAGGGTAAAGAGGACCAGCAGGCTCGGAGGCATGACAATAGCTTCGAACCGTTCATCCAGCAGGATGAGGCTGATTACCGTGATCAGCGTGTAGAGTACAATACGCAGCAGAAGCAGCCAGAACAACTGCCGTTTCAAAAGGTCGCCGAGGGACGTGGGGTAGAGCTGCGTTTCGGGAATGGTGCTGATTTTCATGATCTAGAGATCATATTTCTTGGCTTTGTAGCGCAGCGACCTGAAACTGACCTTCAGCAATTCGGCTGCTCTGGTCTTGGAGTTGCCCGCCTTGTGGAGGGCATGCGAGATGAGGGATTTCTCGAGATCGGCGACCACCGTCTCGAGACCACGCTCGAAAAGCTCCTCTTCATCATGGGCGGCAACAAAAGCGGAAGACTCGGCGCTATCCTCTCTTCTGGTCTGCAGCGGTCCGCCCAGGGATAGATTTTCCGGCAAAATGATATTAGTGCTCTCGAGGGCCACCCCACGTTCTATGATATTTTCAAGTTCCCTTACATTTCCAGGGAAATCATATCCCATCAGAACCTCGAGTGCGTAGGAAGAAATTTCACGGATTTCCTTGCCGAGAAGAGTCGAGTACTTTTCCAGGAAGTGTTCGACCAGAAGCGGAATATCGCTTTTTCTTTCCCGCAGGGAGGGAACGCGTATGGGCACCACGGCAAGCCGGTAAAAAAGGTCCTCGCGAAAACGGCCGGCCCGCATTTCTTCTTCGAGAATTCTGTTGGTCGCGGCAATTATTCTGACGTCGATGGTGAATTGCTTGGTGCCTCCGACCGGTTTGATCTCTCGTTCCTGAAGGACGCGCAGCAGCTTGGTCTGGATAATCGGGGTCAACTCACCAATTTCATCGAGGAAGGCGGTGCCGCCGTCGGCTTCCTTGAACAGTCCGTTCTTGTCGCTGATGGCTCCGGTGAAGGACCCCTTGATGTGGCCGAATAATTCGCTTTCCATCAACTCCTCGGGGATGGCGCTGCAGGTAATGGGCACGAAGGGGCGGGCATGCACCTTGCTTTTCTTATGAATGGCCTGGGCCACCAGCTCCTTGCCGGTCCCGGATTCTCCGTAGATAAGAACATTGGCCGGGGTGGGCGCGATCCGGTTGATCATGTCGAAGATTTTCAGCATCTCCTTACCCTTGCCGATGATCTCGGGAAACAGCTCTTCGGCCTGCTGGATCTTCAGGGTGGCTTCCGTCTGATTGGTGGCTGAATGGATGACCGATTTAATCTCGTCGACGTTGAAGGGTTTGGAGATGTAGTCATAAGCCCCGTTCTTCATGGCCTGCACGGCGTCGTTGGGGGAAGCGAAGGCGGTTATCATGATAACCGGGATATCCTCGGACTCGTCCTTGATCTTGGCAAGCAGCTCGAGTCCACTGATACCAGGCATCCTGATGTCGCTGACGACTAGGTCTATACGGTTTTTACCCAGGGCGGCCAGCGCCTGCTCACCGTCACCGGCGACGATGACTTCGTAGCCATCCTTGACCAGCAGAATTTTGAGAAAATCCCGCATTGATTTTTCATCATCGACAATCAGAATTGTGGTCATGAGCTCTGTTCCGGATCTGGTTTGAGAATAGTCTGAATTCGCTATGAAGATTATGCTATTCTATCCCATACAAAAAAAAGAAGTCAATTATCTTAAATACTTTTGAAATATTTACTCGATGCTTGACGAAGCAGCGGAGAAGGGGGGAGCTCCGGAAAGATCGGCGCCGGGAGGTCGGGAAATCGTATGTATTGCAAAAAGACGTGGCAGATGGTAAGCAGGGCTTTGCCGATTCAGCACCCAGGTGCACCCAAAGATGCGGACCAGATGAACGACACGCCAGAAAATTTTGAAGATCAACCTCTTACCGAGCATCTCCGTGAATTGCGGAGTTGTCTGATCTATTCTTTTGCGGCGATATTCATTGGCTTCTGTCTCTCTTACGTGGTTATCAGGCCGATTGGAACCTGGTTTTTCAAACCGCTCACCGAAGTGTTGCCGGAAGGCACCAGCCTCATCTTTACCTCTTATCAAGAAGGGTTTTTTTTTATCTAAAACTCGCACTGGTCTGCGGCATCATCCTTGCGAGCCCGATGATCTTCTATCAGATCTGGCGGTTCATCGCTCCGGGGCTCTACCGCCATGAACGGCGTGTTATCGTGCCATTTACCGTAATCTCCACTGTCTTTTTCGTGTCCGGAACCGCGTTTGGATATTTCATCGTCTTTCCGCCGGCCTTCAAATTTCTGGTCGGGTACAATAATGAGTTTCTCACCTCCCTGCCGGCGGTAAGCGAGTATTTTTCCCTGGCACTGCGTCTTCTCATCGCCTTTGGCATTATTTTCGAGATGCCAGTCATGATGGTCTTTCTGGCCAAGGCAGGCCTGGTCTCGGTTGCCTTTCTCAACAAACACAGAAAATATGCCATTCTGGTCAATTTCATCATTGCCGCGGTGCTGACACCAACTCCCGACATTGTCAATCAGATGATGATGGGCATACCGCTGCTGGTACTCTATGAGCTCAGTGTTCTGGCTGTCTGGCTGTTCGGCAGGAAACCGTTTTCCGGTTTTGTAAAGAAGATCTGAATCAATGGGGGGGAACTGGATTTTTCCTCAATCTGCATTTATAATGAGCAACTGTTTGCGCGTTTGTCTAACCAGCACTATAACCAATCTGCGGCACCATCCTGTGCCCCTCACAGAACAATGATGCAAAGCGGTGTTTGTGTTCGTTGTATAGACAATCAGGGAGGAAGACAATAATGGGCTCAAAGACTCTTTTTACAAAGGCACTGGAGGTCGGCAGGCCGCCGACGGTGAGGAAATTGTTTCCCAACTCGAGGGCGCTGCTGGTCAGCGGCAAAGTGGTCAACAGGGCACTTGCCAGGAAAGGGCAGGCCATGACCATGGCGGCCAACGGCAGGAATTATTTTGTTATCCAGGGCGCCTTGCTTGCTGCCCAGCGTGCCAATGCAGCACTGATCGTGGAAATCGCCAAATCAGAATCAAATTACTGTCCTGTCAATTTCTGGAATATCGCCAGACTGGTGGATTCAGCCTGCAACTCGCTGGGTATCACCATTCCGGTCGCTGTTCATGCCGATCACTACGGACTGAAGTCGGAGTCGGATGTGGCGGCCGCCAAGATAGAGATACCGACCCTGTTCGATGCGGGAATAACCTCCATCGCCGTCGATGCCTCGCATATGGCCGATGATCTGAATCTGCTGGCCAATATTGAACTCAACCAGTATATTCCCGACTGGGCCGGGCTGGAGACCGAAGTTGGAGAAATCAAAGGCAGCCAGGGACTGTCCACCGTCGATGATGCGGGGTTCCTGATTGCCGGACTTAACGCGCATGACATCTTTCCCGACTGGATTGCCCTCAATAACGGTTCAGCCCACGGAATAGAGGCAAACGGAGAGGGGATACAGGTGGAACTGACCGCCCGAATCCACGAACATCTGGCTCCCTATAAGGTTTCCGGTGCCCAGCATGGCACTTCAGGCAACAATTCCGACAAGCTCCGCCAGATTGCCTCCGGAACCAATACCACCAAAGCCAATGTGGCCACTGCCCTGCAGATGGTTTCCTGGGGAGTTGAGGTCAATGACTATGGCAACGCCATCACCGACCGCGAAGGTAATTTCAACAAGGTCGAAGGTGAGGGCGTCAGCGAAGAAACCTGGCAGAGGATGGTGTCGCTTGCCAGCGAGAAAGGCTGGAGCGGCGGTAATTACAAAAACCTCAACCTGCCGGTCGATAATTGGCTGATGGGGCAACCTCGTGAAGTTCGTGAACGGATGATCAAGAGGGTGGAAGAGTTCGCTTATCAGATGCTGGTCAATGTCTTCAACGCCTCGGATACCGCCCCGCTTGCCATGGAACTGCTGGTCCAGGCTGGTTCGCATGATATTGGCGCCGAGGCCTCCCGCATCGAGGATCCGTCCGCTTGGACCAGAGAGGAAATTAGCGCGCGGGCTCAGACATTGGACGTTGACAAGGGACCGGAAGGCGACTTCGACGATTGATTGCCCTCTGGTATTGCAGTGAGCTGTTCCGCTGATCTGCTGAGATCTGGGGAACGTCTATTTATTCCACACCGGGATCGACTATGAAAACTATTCTTGTTACCGGTGCTGCCGGGTTCATCGGCGCGCACCTGAGCCAGCGTCTCACCGCCCAGGGGATCACGGTCATCGGGTTGGACAATCTTAACGATTACTATGATCCGCAGCTCAAGATCGATCGCTTGGCAGCCCTTGTGGCAGGCGACAATTTTATCCATGAAAATATGGATCTGAGCAGCCGCGCAGATATGGAGGCGCTGTTTCGAAACTATTCATTCGATGCGGTGGTGAACCTTGCAGCCCAGGCCGGAGTGAGGTATTCACTCATCAATCCCCATTCCTACGTGGATACCAACCTGGTGGGATTCGTCAACGTTCTGGAGGGCTGCCGCCACAGCGGCGTGAAGCATCTGGTCTATGCCTCCTCCAGTTCCGTGTATGGGGCCAACACCAATATGCCCTTTTCCGTTCATGATAACGTCGATCATCCGGTATCGCTTTACGCAGCCTCGAAAAAGGCCAATGAATTAATGGCCCATACCTACAGTCATCTCTACAGTCTGCCGACCACCGGTCTGAGATTTTTCACCGTTTACGGGCCCTGGGGCAGACCCGATATGGCCTTGTTCCTGTTCACCAAAGCGATGCTCGCAGGCGAGCCGATAAAGGTCTTTAACCATGGCAGAATGGAACGAGATTTTACCTATATCGACGATATAGTTGAAGGCGTGTGTAGAGTTGTGTTCAAAGTCCCGGAGGGCGATTCGAAATGGTCCGGAGACACTCCCGACCCAGCCACTTCTTATTGTCCCTACCGGGTATACAATATAGGCAACAACAACAAGGAGAAACTGCTGCGCTACATCGAAGTACTGGAGGGCTGCCTGGGGATCAGGGCAGAAAAGATAATGTTGGACATGCAGCCCGGGGATGTGCCGGCAACCTATGCCGATGTCGACGATCTGGTGACTGATTTGGACTATCGGCCCAACACCAGCCTGGAGTATGGCATTGGCCGCTTCGTCGAGTGGTACAAGAAGTATTATGCTCTATAACTGAGAGCGCAGCGTGATAATCAGCGAATGGGAATAGTGCAGAAGCGGGCTGCTCAGCGGTTCATGAGCTGCAGCGCCGCCTCGGTGATGGCCACCGAATTGATCGAGCTGTTGCGCCACAGGGTCTTCTGGGGACCTTGTTCGATAAAGCGGTCCGGGTGAGCGAGCAGGCTGGTCTTCACCGAAAGCCCGCAGCGGCTGAATAATTCCAGCACACTGGTGCCAAACCCGCCCTGCCTGACGTTGTCCTCAATGGTGATGACCCTGCCGGTAGATGCCGCCAGGTCACAGATCAGTTCCATGTCCAGAGGTTTGATAAAGCGGGGGTTGATGACCGCCGCATCGATTCCCAGTTTTTCTAGTCCCCGGGCCGCGCGCAGGGCTGGATGCACCCGGTTGCCGATGGGCAATAAAAGAATATCTGCTCCATCGCGCAGCAATTCACCCCGCCCTATGGGCAGCTTTACCAGCTCTGACCCGAGCTCGACATTTTCTCCGCAGCCCCTTGGGTAACGCAAGGCAGAAGGCCCTCCATGATTGATGGAGGTGTAGAGCATATGCCTGAGTTCCTCCTCGTCTTTGGGAGCCATCATTATCAGATTGGGGATGATTCTCAGAAAGCTCAGATCGAATACACCGTGGTGCGTCGGTCCATCGGCGCCGACGACGCCAGCTCGGTCAATTGCCAGGGTTACCGGCAGATTGGGTATACAGACATCATGAATGATCTGATCGTAGGCCCGTTGGAAAAAGGTTGAGTAGATCGCCACCACCGGATGAAACCCTTCACTGGCCAGGCCGGCGGCGAAGGTGACCGCATGCTGCTCGGCGATACCGACGTCGAAGAATCGATCCGGGTAGGTGTGCGCAAATTTGCTTAATCCGGTTCCGGCCACCATGGCGGCTGAAATGGCAACTATGGTATCGTCGGTTTTGGCGATTTCCGTAAGCGTATCACCAAACACCTTGGTGTAGGATATCGATCCACCGCTTCCTTTTGATTTGCCGGTTTCCGATTCGAAGGGTCCAATTCCGTGGAACAGGCCGGGGTCCTTCTCGGCCGGTGCATAGCCTTTGCCTTTGGTGGTGAGGACATGGATCAAGACGGGGCCCTGCTGGGTATCCCTTACCGTTTCAAAGGTTTCGATCAGTTCTTCCAGATTATGGCCGTTGAGAGGGCCCACGTAATCAAATTTTAGGGCTTCGAAAAGCATTCCCGGAGTGAAAAAACTTTTGAAACTGTCTTCACTTTTTTTCAGAACGGTGAGGATATTTTCGCCGACATTGGAGAGCTGGCCCAGCCGCTCCACAAGATGGTCCTTGAGACGGCGCATTGTCCGGCCGGTCAGTTTACGACTCAGAAAACTGCTCAAAGCGCCAACGTTTGGCGATATGGACATCTCGTTGTCATTGAGGACGACGATAAGATCTTTGTTGATGTCGCCGGCCTGGTTGAGGGCCTCAAAGGCCATTCCGGCGGTCATGGAACCATCGCCAATCACGGCAATGGTCTTGGCAGGATCATCTCTGAGATCCTTGGCCAAGGCCATCCCCAGAGCCGCCGAAATCGAAGTGGATGAATGACCCGTTTCGAAGGTATCGTACTCACTCTCGCTCACTTTGGGAAAACCGCTGATCCCCTGGTATTGGCGCAGGGTGTGGAATCTGTCCCGGCGACCGGTGATCAGTTTGTGGGCATAGCTCTGGTGGCCCACATCCCAGATTAATTTGTCGACCGGGGTGTTGAACACATAATGCAGCGCCAGGGTAAGCTCCACAACCCCAAGACTGGGACCCAGGTGGCCGCCGGTGTTGGCCACCGAGCCTATCAGAAAATCACGAATCTCCTCGGCCAGCAGATCCAGATCGGATTTGTGCAGGAGGCGAATATCCCTGGGACTGTCAATTTTCTCGAGAATATGTGCCTGTCTGCTTGTTGTTGTCGAAGGTAACAGCATCTAATCATTGTCCACGAAGTAGTTGATCGAACTGCTATACAATAATCAGTAAAAAAAATCAGCAAATCAAAATGTGCAGGAAGTGCGGGAAATTAATGATCTCGGGTGGTTGTCTTAGTAGGTTCTGGCATAGATGTACTCGGCAAGCTGCACGAGCGGGGCTGCTGGCGCATCGAAGCCGGCGAGCGCCTGGGTTGCCTGCTCGACCGCGTTTCGGGCCAGATTTCTTGTCTTTTCAATACCGAAAAAGGCTGGATAGGTGGCTTTTCCCCTGATCTGATCGGACCCTGCGGATTTACCCAGCACTTCAGTTGTTGAGGTTGCGTCGAGCAAGTCATCGACAATCTGAAAGGCCAGGCCGATCGCTTCTCCGTAGCTGGTAAGTTGTTGCATCTGTTCAGAGTTTGCACCCCCGGCAAGCGCTCCGGTTTGTACGGCACAGCGAATTAATGCTCCGGTTTTGGAGCGATGGATGGTCTGCAGGTGTTCGAATGGATAGCTGGAGTTCTCTCCGGCAATATCGAGTGCCTGTCCGCCGACCATGCCCAAGGGGCCGGCAGCCTCGGCGACCAGTCGAATGATTTTGACCTGAGTGGTTGTACTGATGGCCGTGGCCGGCCTGGCAAGCAGCTCGAAGGCAAAAGTCAGCAGACCGTCTCCGGCGAGAATCGCACCGGCTTCGCCGTGGAGCATGTGATTGGTTGGTTTACCCCGCCTCAGTTGGTCATCGTCCATGGCCGGAAGATCGTCATGGATCAATGAATAGGTGTGGATGCACTCAAGTGCGCAGCCAATGATCAGTGCCTCGTCACGCAGCGCCGGGTCATTGGTGACAGCCTCGGCTGAAGCCAGGCAGAGAATCGGTCTAACCCTTTTTCCGCCTGCAAAGAGACTATAGCGCATAGCCTCAATATGGCCGCTGAACGGTCCTTCTGCAGCGAGCATAAGCGAATCGAGCTTGTCTTCTACCAGTCGCTTCTTGTCGCTCAGGTACTCTTTAATCTCCATTCTCGGACTGATCGAAGGGTTCGGCCTTGAGGCGGCCGTTTTTTTCAAGCAGGATTTCCACTTTGGTGCGCGCTTCGCTCAATCTGGCGTTGCAAAATTCCGTCAGCTTAATGCCTTCGTCGAATTTTTTTAGACTGGCCTCCAGACTCAGATCACCGCTCTCCAGCTCTTGGGTAATCTGTTCCAGCCGCGCGAGAGCAGATTCGAATGTTTTCTTAGCCATAATTCAGGGTAGACAACCCTTCCTTAATTATCTCCATGGATTGAAAAACAACCATTGCTGGTTATACTGGTCGCTGAATATAGTACACCATTTGACAGTAGTGCAAGATCTGATTCCAGCCTCTACAATACGAGCCAACCAGGAAGATCAGGATTAATGATGAAGCTAGCAGATGCTATCTCTCTGTTCTGCCGCTGGCTGGAAAACGAAAAAGGCTACTCCCCCCATACCCTCACCGGATATCGACGAGACCTTCAGGAGTTCAGCGCCCAGCTTGATGAAGCGGTGCAAATCGAATCGCTTTCCCCAGCTGATATCAGAAAATTCATTATTGGACTGCATGGTCGCAACAGTGGTTCCACTGTGGCGAGAAAATTGTCTTCCCTGCGCTCTTTTTTCAGATTTCTGCAGCGTCAATCCCTCATCACCGCTAATCCAATCGACAATATTTCCGGTCCTAAAGTCGGCAGATCCATACCCAATTTTCTCACTGTGGATCAGGTTTTTGCGCTTCTCGATGCCCCAGATGAATCGGATCGATTCAAACACCGGGACAGTGCCATTCTGGAATTGCTCTACTCAACCGGAATACGTGTTGCTGAACTGGTGGCTGCAGACCTCGACGATCTTGATTTGAAAGGTGAAATGCTTAGGGTGAGGGGCAAAGGAAACAAGGAGCGACTGGTCCCTGTGGGACGGCCTGCCGTGGAGGCTATTTCCGCCTATCAGCGGGGCGAGCGCGTGGCGGTCCTCGGCGCCCGCTTGGCAGCTGGAAAAGAGGTTGATGACCAGGCGCTGTTCTTGAATAACCGTGGTGGTCGGTTGACCACCAGAAGCGTTGAAAGGTTTGTTGATAATTATGGCCAGAGAGCGGGCATTCAGACTCCCGTGACTCCCCATGCCCTGCGGCATTCGTTTGCCACCCATCTCCTGGAAATGGGTGCAGACCTGCGCTCGGTGCAGGAATTGCTGGGACACGCCAGCTTATCCACTACCCAGAAATATACCCACCTGACTCTGGATCATATCAGTCGCATCTATGATACGTCGCACCCGCTTGGTGATGCCAGGCGCAAAAGCTGATAATGCTAATTACCAGGAGTTTTACGAATGACCATAAAATCAACCACAATTCTCTCTGTACGACACCAGGGCCAGGTTGTTGTCGCCGGAGACGGGCAGGTTTCGCTGGGCAATACTGTTATCAAGCACAATGCCAGAAAGGTGCGCAGACTTTACCATGATCAGGTTGTCTGCGGCTTTGCCGGCGCCACCGCCGATGCCTTCACGCTGTTTGATAAATTCGAGGCTAAACTTGAGCAGTATAACGGCAATCTCATGCGCTCAGCGGTGGAACTTGCCAAGGAGTGGCGAACGGATCGCATGCTCAGGAGGCTCGAGGCCATGCTTATAGCCGTGGATAAAGATCACAGCCTGCTTATTTCGGGAACCGGTGACGTCATTGAACCCGATACGGGTGTCCTGGCCATTGGTTCTGGCGGGCCTTTCGCCCAGGCCGCGGCTCTAGCCCTGGTCCAGAAAAGCCAACTTGATGCCGAAGAAATATGCCGCACCGCCATGGAAATAGCAGGATCGATCTGCATTTACAGCAATCAGGAAATTATTCTGGAAACACTATGAAAAAAATTCAGTCATTGACCCCGCGCGAGACTGTCGCCGCGCTGGATAAGTATATCGTCGGCCAGGGCGATGCCAAGCGCTCCGTTGCCATTGCCTTGAGAAACCGCTGGCGCAGGCGTCAGGTTCAACCTCCGTTGAGGGAGGAAATTGCTCCCAAAAACATCATCATGATCGGGCCCACCGGAGTGGGTAAAACCGAGATTGCCAGACGTCTGGCGATACTTGCCGAATCGCCGTTTCTCAAGGTTGAAGCATCCAAGTTCACCGAAGTGGGGTACGTGGGCAGGGATGTCGAGTCGATGATACGAGACCTGGTTGAAATTGCCATCAACATGGTCAAAGAAGAGGAAAAGAAACGGGTGGAAGGCATGGCCGAAGCCCATGCCGAGGATAAAATACTCGATCTTCTGCTGCCGCCATCACCGGATCGGCCAGGCCCGCTGTCCGATAATGGTCCTGGAGGAGATAAATCCTTTACCCTGGTTACCAGCGATGAAACCTCTACCCCGGCTACCCAGGAGCATGAATCATCCACCAGGGAGAAGATTCGCACCATGCTCAGACAAGGAAAGTTTGATTCCAGGGAGCTGGATGTAGTGCTCGATGAGGCCAAGTCTGCGCCCATGGTTGAGATCATGACGACCTCGGGGCTGGAAGACATGCAGTCCAACCTCCAGGATGCCTTCAGCAAGATGTTTCCGCGCAAGAAAAAGGAGCGAAAACTCAAAGTTCCTGAGGCAATGGAGGCACTCAAACAGCAGGAAATGGAACGCTTGGTCGACCGGGACAAAGTACTCAAGGAGGCCCTGCGGCGTACCGAGGAATCGGGCATTATTTTTCTTGATGAAATCGATAAAATTGCCAGCCGCCAGGGCACCCTCGGGCCGGATGTCTCCCGTGAAGGAGTACAGCGAGACCTGCTTCCCATCGTCGAGGGGGCAACCGTCAATACCAAGCACGGCATGGTGAAAACCGATCATATCCTGTTCATCGCCTCGGGTGCTTTTTATGTGAGTAAACCTTCGGATCTGGTGCCTGAACTTCAGGGCCGCTTCCCCATCCGGGTAGAACTCGAATCACTGGGCAAGGACGAATTTGTCAGAATTCTCACCGAACCCGAAAATGCGCTCACCAAACAGTACACTGCCTTGATGGAAACCGAGGGAATTGAACTCTCTTTTTCTGAGGGTGCCATTGAGGAAATGGCCAGGATTGCCGTCGAAGTGAATGAAAATACAGAGGAAATTGGCGCTCGCCGGCTGCACACCATTATGGAACGGGTGCTTGACGACTTGTCTTTCGACGCCTCTGAAAAAGCGGAGCAGGCAATAGAGATCACAGCAGACTATGTGCGTGCTCAGCTCAAGAATATAGCAGAGGATCAGGATCTGAGCAGATTTATTCTCTAGAGAAGGTGGCTTGTAGTGGGCTTGTAATGCCGAGCGAGCGGCAGTCAGGTCCCGACAGAGAGACCACCTCTGCAACGACAGAGCTCAATGGGTTTGCTGCTTGAAGCTCCTTTTGCGCCGTATAGGCTCTATTATTTTCTTCTCGAATTTGAGAGGATCGTAGCCGAATAGCTCGGTGATACTCACGCTTAAATCCTTGGAGGGTTGAACCGTGAAGTTTCTGTCGATTTCCACGTCGACTTCTCCCTCACCGGCAAAGTGCAGGGTTAAGGAGAACGGACAGGAACCGTGATAATTGAAAAGCAGCTCTTTTAGCTCCTCCAGCCTGATCCTGCTGACCGTGTCCGCTTCGAGCCTGGCGTGCACAGCCTGGGTGTATTTCTGCCTTGCCTCCGGCAGCGAATCTATTTCTTCAGCTACTACCTTTATACCCTGATCACTCTTCTGCACCGTTCCGCGGACGACCACCGGTTCCGTACTGTCGAGCAGTTTATAGCAGTTGGCGTAGGTTTCCGGAAAGACGAGAATCTCTACCGACTCGAGCACGTCTTCCAGGGTGACGAAGGCCATCGGTTTTCCCTGTTTATTCTTATGTTGCTTGACGGTGCGGATGAGTCCGCCGATCCTCACCGGCTGGCCGTCGTTGAACAATTGGAGGTTGGTGATGTCCGAATCGGTAATAGTTCTTAGTTCTTCGAGCGGTTCATCGAGTGGATGGCCGGTGATATAGAAACCGACGGTCTCTTTTTCGTATTTGAGCTTCTCGAGCTCATCCCATTCATCGATATCAGGAAGAATTATCTCGGCAACCTGGGTGTCGGCCGTGGCCGGTGCCACGTTAAATATTGACATCTGGCCGCTCATCTGATCACGCTGGTGGGCTTTGGCCTGATCCATCGCCTGGGGCAGGATGGTAAGCAGTTGGGATCGTTTACAGCCGAGCGAGTCGAACGAGCCAGATTTGATCAGGCTTTCGATAACCCGGTTGTTGACGCTGCTGGAATGGACGCGGTTGCAGAAATCGACCAATGAGGTGAAGGAGCCGTTCTCCTCGCGTTCCTTGATGATGTTGATGAGAGCCGCCTCGCCGACGTTTTTGACAGCCGCCAGGCCAAAGCGGATTTTATCATCGTGAACGCTGAAGTCCTGGACGCTCTCATTGATGTCGGGGGGCAGCACCTCAATGTGGTGCTCCCGACATTCATTGATGTAGACGACAACCTTATCGGTGTTGTTCATGTCGCAGGACAGCAGGGCAGTCATGAACTGGGCCGGGTAGTGGGCTTTGAGATAGGCAGTCTGGTAGGCGATGAGGGCATAGGCGGCGGAGTGTGATTTATTGAATCCGTAGCCTGCGAATTTGGCCATCAGTTCGAAAATGTCCTCGGCCTTTTTTTCATCTATGTGGTTGTCGCGGGCCCCGGCCATAAACTTTTCTTTCTCCTGGTTCATCACCTCCGGTATTTTTTTACCCATGGCCCTTCTGAGGATGTCCGCATCACCAAGACTGTAATTGGCCAGCACGTTGGCGATCTTCATCACCTGTTCCTGGTAGACGATGACGCCATAGGTTTCTTCCAGGATCGGTTTGAGCTGGGGCAACGAGTAATTGGCTTCCTGGCGGCCGTGCTTGGTGTTGACGAAATCCTTGACCATGCCCGATTCCAGCGGTCCTGGGCGATAGAGGGCGACCAGGGCGATGAGATCGGTGAACTGTTCCGGCGCCATGTCAACCAGCAATTCTCTCATGCCGCTGCTCTCAAGCTGGAAAATGCCGAGCGAATTACCACTGCAGAGCAGCTTGAAGGTTTTCAGATCGTCCATGTCAATGGTCGAAATGTCGAGCTCCTTGCCGCAGTCACTCTTGATGTGATCAAGCGCCTTCTTGATCACCGTCAAGGTCTTCAGACCGAGAAAATCGAACTTGATGAGTCCGGTCATTTCGGTGTATTTCATGTCGTACTGGGTGATCGTTTCCCCATCCTTGCCCTTGCAGACAGGCAGATATTCGGTGATGGGGCGGGGGGAAACCACCACTCCGGCGGCATGGGTGGAAGTGTGCCTGGCCAGTCCCTCGAGGGTGCGGGAAACCCGCAGCAGCTCTGCCACTCTGGGGTCGAGGTCGGCGGCTTCGGTGAGTTTGGGTTCCTGGGCGATGGCTTTTTCGATGGAAATGCCGAGTTCCTCCGGAATCAGCTTGGCTATCTTATCGACATCGCCGAAGGCTATATCCAGGGCCCGTCCCACGTCTCTGATTACGCCTCTCGCCTTCATCGAGCCGTAAGTGATGATCTGGGCCACATGTTCACTACCGCCGTATTTGTCGCGCACGTAATCCAGCACCTCGCCCCGCCGTTCCTGGCAGAAATCGATATCGAAATCGGGCATGGATTTACGCTCTATATTGAGAAAACGTTCGAAAATCAGGCCGTAGGGAATGGGGTCGATATCGGTGATACCCATCGCGTAGGCCGCCAGGCTCCCGGCTCCAGAGCCGCGTCCTGGGCCGACCGGAATCTTCTGGTCCTTGGCCCAGTTGATAAAGTCCGCAACGATCAGGAAGTACCCCGGGAATCCCATTTCGATGATGACATCGATCTCCTTTTTGAGACGATCCCGGTACAATGTTTCCGTCTCCGGACTCAGTGGAGATTTTTTCCTCATTGCACTAAAGCGCTGTTGGAGACCATGGCGACAGGCCTTGGCAAACATCGTTTCAAGCGTCTCTCCCTCGGGCAGGGGGAAGTTGGGAAAATGGAATTGGCCCAGTTCGATTTCGAGATTGCAGCGCTCCGCTACCTCAAGGGTGTTGGCCAGGGCTTCCGGACAATAATCGAAGGTTTTTTTCATCTCCTCGGGTGACTTGAAATAGAAGTCGTCGGAGGCGAATTTGAACCGTTTCGGATCGTTTACCGTCTTGCCGGTCTGAATACAGAGCAGTACATCGTGGGCTTGGGCCTCCTCCTTGTTCAGGTAATGGCAATCGTTGGTGGCCAGCAGTTTTATCCCCAGTTCACGGCTCAAGCGAATAAGTCCCTGGTTGACCGTCTGTTGTTCCTCGATGCCGTTTTCCTGAAGTTCGAAGTAGTACCGATCGCCGAACAGCTCTTTCATTTCGATGGCTTTTTCCCGGGCCTCGGCAAAGCGATTGTGAGAGATGAGCCAGGGAACTTCGCCGTGGAGGCAGGCGCTCGTGGCGATGAGGTCATTGCTGTATTGCTTCAGGAGTTCCTTGTCGATGCGCGGACGATAGTAGAATCCTTCAAACTGGGCAATCGACGACAGCTTCAGCAGGTTTCTGTAGCCCTGGTAGTTCATGGCCAGCAAGATAAGGTGAAAGGCGGGGCCCGCCTCTCCCGACACCTTTTCTGCCCGACTGCCTGGGGCTACGTAAAATTCGCAGCCTACGATGGGCTTGATGCCTGCTTTTTTGGCCTTGTCATAGAATTCGAGAGCGCCGTACATGGCACCGTGATCGGTCACGGCCACGGCCTCCATCTCGTATTCTGTACATTTATTTAGTAATCTGGGGAGTTGTATGGCCCCATCCAGCAGACTGTGCTGGGTATGGACGTGTAGATGAACAAATCCTGCACTCATGGTTGGTCTGCGAGTCCTATGGTTTTTTCGAGATTTGCATTGGTGAAAATTGCCCCACTCACATCGGCATCGGTGAAGTTGGCCAGCAGCAGGTTCGCCCCGCTGAAATCGGCTCCTCTCAAGTCGGCATTGCTCAGATCGGCTCCCGGCAGATTCGCATGATTGAGGCGTGCGTCCTTTAGATTTGCGCCATTCAGGTTCGCTCTTCTGAGGTTGGCGTAGCGCAGGTCGGCACCGCTTAAATCAGCGTCTCCTAGATTGGCTTTGATAAGCGAGGCTTCTTTGAGATCCATCCCTGCCATGTTGCACCCGGGGCAGTCTCCGGCGAGGCGCTTGGCAGTGAGGCCGGTGTCATCAGCCGACGAGGCTTTTATTTCAACCTCCCTGGCCCGGGATGAAGCACTGTCGGCGCGAGGCGCAGAAGATTCGCCTTGCTCTGAGGCAATTTGGCCGCGTACCGAGCGGGGAGGACTGGTCTTTTTGATCTGGGCCGCCAGAGACTGCGGATCGCCCTCCACCATTTTCGCCGTATAGTAGGCAGCCCCATTGGTGGTGAAGAAAGTGAGCTTGTCCGCCTGCTGATTGTCGAAAACTGTATAACACTTGATATCACCGTAGTACCAGACTCTGAATTTCAAACAGAGCTGGTTGTTTTCGTTTAAATCCCACCTGCCCACGTCGCGCATTTTTTCGTTGTCGACTGCTGACAGCAGTCCGCTTTGGTCGAAATAGACCGTCCCGCTGAAGTCATAGGCCGCCATGATCAGTGAGTTGTCAGAAACTATTTGGAAAATCTGCTCGGCCTTGAGCTGGGTGCTTTCCTGTTTGCTTGCCTGCTTGGAAGTGAGGGGCCCACAACCTGAAATAAGCACAAGCGTGGAGCACAGTAGAAAATGGACAACGCTTTTCATGAAATTTGACTCCCAGAGTGCTTTGAAAAATTCGGGGGAAGGAATTTCCAGAACGATGCCTGAAAATACCACGATCAACCCCGATTGTGCATAAAAAAGTGGAGGGCTAATTAATTGAAATTAGATTGTTTGTAAAAATATATAATGATAATTCGATCACTTGCAGGGACCCTGAAAAAGGGTCCGCTGACAGACACCGTTATATACCGATTGTCCGCTGCCCTGGAAAAGTAATCTCATAAGAGTGTTTAGGTTACCTGGAAGTGGCTTTGTAGAGCCAGATATAACCCAAAATTCCGGCGCTCAGAGAGGCGAACAGAATACCTATTTTGGCGTTGAGCAGGGCCTCGGGCTGAGACTCGAAGGCGAGAGTCCCGATGAAGATCGACATGGTAAAACCTATGCCCGCCAGCAGGCCGATGCCGAAAATCTGCGACAGGGTAACCCCCAGAGGGAGATTGCCGAGTTTTAATTTTACAATCACCCAGGAAAAGGAGTAAATACCGACGACTTTGCCCAGCAGCAGCCCGGCGATCACGCCGATGGTGACCGGCTGCAGAAGGATTTCTCCAAGCCTGCCGAAGTCTATGGGGATCCCGGCATTGGCGAGAGCAAATAAGGGGACGATGGTGAACGATACCCAGCCATGCAGTACATGTTCCATGCGCTGGAGCGGGCTCTCCATCCTGTGCACCCCGTTCTCTATGGATTGCAGCAGGGCCTGTTTCTTGCTGTTTCGCAACACATT
Organism: Desulfobulbaceae bacterium; assembly: GCA_024640625.1. Taxonomy (GTDB): domain Bacteria; phylum Desulfobacterota; class Desulfobulbia; order Desulfobulbales; family Desulfocapsaceae; genus JABDQA01. The sequence goes on along the minus strand of JAHEER010000006.1, from coordinate 16,264 downwards.
GAGCATTCTGGAATCTGAAGACTCCTCAATCTGATCCTGGAATTTTTTAAGCAGATCAGTCATTGCCTCGCTGAACATGTGGCCGCTGACAGTGGAGCGCGCCGGTACGGTAAAGGCGGTCAGCACACCGACAAGTGTCGCATGGATTCCCGATTTCAACATCGCCAGCCAGAAAATAAAACCGATCACGCCATAGGGGAGTGGGCTTCTCACTCCCGCCAGGTTGGTACCAACCAGGAGCAGAAAACAAAACCCCGAAAAAAGAAGGGCGCCCAGATGGACGGTGTCGGTATAGAACAGCGCGATTACAAGGATCGCTCCGATATCGTCGACAATCGCCAGAGCAAGCAGCATCGCCACCAGCGGCTTGGGAACCCGGGAACCGAGCAGAGCAACGATACCGACCGCAAAAGCTATATCGGTGGCCATCGGTATGCCCCAGCCATTAGCCGCCGGTCCCGACGGGTTTACAACCAGATAAAACCCGGCAGGCACGACCATACCGCCGACAGCCGCCCCTATGGGCAGAATAGCTTGTTTCAGGTTGGACAACTCACCGATCAGTATTTCTCTTTTTACCTCGAGGCCAATTACAAAAAAGAACAGGGCCATCAGTCCATCATTGATCCAGTGCTGGATGGATTGGGAGATATAATACTTCTCGGTACCGATAGTGAACTTAGTGTGTAGAATGGTGTCGTAGACCGGATAGAACGGGCTGTTGGCGATGACCAGCGCAGCAGCCACGCAGATCATCAGCAAAATCCCCGACGAGGTTTCCTGGTGGAGAAATTCCTCTATGGGGGTAACCACCTGTTTAAAAGTCTTTTCAATTGAAGAGCTGGAAGAGGAACCAGTGGTTTGTGTCTGCCGTTCGGCCATTGTAATCAGAAATCTTTGAGAACAGTTAAATCAGGCAGGTCGAGGATCCAGTCGCTGCTTTTGAACCAGAACTCCTGCATTGCTTTGAGGGCGCCGGAACCGATAAGCAGATTCAAATAGTTGCTCAGCAGGTTGATGAACAGCGGGTCGCCTGCCGGTACGCCGATCCCCAGCTGTTCATAGCTGAGAATTTTGTCATAGACGCTGAAACCGCGCTCTTTATAGCGAAACTCGGCAACCTTGCAGAAGGGATAATCGGAGATAATCCCGTCTATTTCATTGTTGAGCAGCATGATGAGCGCCTGATCCAGGCTGCGGGTAAAGATTGCCTCAGTTTTGGGGAGCACTGCCCGAACCGTCATTTCAGCAGTGGTGTCCTGGAGTACGGCGATCGTCAATCCTTCCCTGTTGAGATCCAGGGGTTCATCGAGGGATTCGACAATCTCGTTGCGACCAACGAAGGCCTGCCCTGAATTGCCGTAGGGACCTACAAAGGCAATTTCCATATTTCGCCTCGGGGTGATGCTGAGGCCAGACATGATCATATCCACCTTGCCCGCTTCCAGATTTGGAATAAGCTCATGGAAGGGCAGCCGGACGATACGCAAATTTACATTCATTGACTTTGATAGTTCCCTGGCCAGGGATATATCGAAGCCGATCAGATCACCCTGGTCTGAGGTCACGCTGAACGGGGGAAAGTCTCCGGGGGTGCCAAGCACCAGCTCGCCGTTGTTCTTGATGCGGTCAATTACCTGGCCGGCACAAACGGTTTCGCTTAATTGCCAGGTAAGGGCGAAAAAACAGACTGCGAACAACATTGCTAGGCGCATAGCCAGTACCATATGGTGATCTGTAGTGAGAAATTGCAAAAGGTTCGGCCGATCGATGTTCAGAGATTGTAAGAACTCAGTCCCGCAAGATCCAGGCCGGATTTCGATTTATGCCATGCTGCCTGAAGGTGAATCAGCCAATCAGGTAAAAAAGATGAACCGCAAGGCGAGGCCGGTTGTGGGCAATCGCCCCGGCGAGCAGTAGCGCGAGCCTCGATGGACTGGACTATGCCATCAGGTATACCAGCAGTTACGCGATAATGGGTAATTGTTAGAATGGCTGTTGAAACATTACCCAGAAATTGGTTCCTTCCTCTGATACCGCCATATCGAACCGTACGACTGCACCCGCCGTCAAGGCACGAATTCCGAGTCCGGCATCAAATTTCAGATCTGAAAACAACTCGCCAAGATCATAATCGGGCGCCACCCTTCCTGCTTCAACAAAGGGCACGAGCTGAAACCAGTCAAGATGAAGCCAGCGCAGCCAGTTGACCCCGGCCACCGGATTCCAGTCCAGGGTGTAGCGATACTCTGCCGTACCGTAGACGACCGCCCGATCGTTGAAACGGTTGTTGGGGTATCCTTTCATTCGATACCAACCGCCTAGATTGGCACCGTCGAGATACGGAGGTTTGTTTTCGACAACGATATCGCCATTTTCATTGACGGTCTCGCTCCAGGACAGGGAACTGCCGGTCCAGAAGTTCAGGGCCACCACCCGCTGCCGTGAGAATCTCGAGTCACCCAGGTTGAAAAACTTGCTGGCCTCGAACTCGAGAAAATCCCATGAACCGTAATTGCCATCGTGGAAATCCTTCGTATAGGCAATGTATTGAAGACTGCCATAGGTCGGGTTGGTAGGAAAATCGGTGTTGTTGTAGAGGTAGCCTATTTCCCAGGGATAAGTATCGCCCGAGTAGGTGACTGTATCGGTTTGGAAGTTCTGATATCTGCCGGACTGGCCAAGCAATAGTACCGATATACCTGTCTCAAGCGGATTCCATTTATCGCCGCCGGTGGCACCCGACTGCAGTATTCCTTTTTTCAGTTTGTAGCGTCCTTTGTGATCATTTTTCATGCTGCCGATGGGCAGGACATATTCGAGTTTAAGCTCATACCAGTTATCGTTGCCGTCATCCTCAATATAATCGTCCTTATCTGAACCGTTTGATCCGGCAACGGTAGGAGCAAAATTGGAGGATAGCCGCGGAACCTCGGTATAGGCACGGTTGCGTGGGAAATAAGAGATGGCACCGAAGGCAGTGAAATAGAGTCTCTTGGAAAAGGGCAGGAGGTAATCCCACATGCCGCCGACTATTCCTTTGGCATCATCGAAGCTGCCGAACACGGATCCTGCGAAAAGTAATTGATCTTGAAAATACCCTTTGGTGAAACCGCCAACGCCCAGCGTGGTTCCCATAGATTCTGAAGGAAAGGCGTAAGGTAAAATCAGTCTATTCTCAGCCAGGTTAGGATTTTCCTCACGGGTGGTCGAGAATTTTGCCGAAGCGGATGGCCGGGCGCCTGCCACCGGCGGCAGCATAATACAGATCGCCAGGACTGCGAGGACAGAACTGAGTAATGTTTTTTTCATGGACATGGGACTCCCAAGGTTTTTTGAGATATGAAAGGAATGGAACTCTCTAAAATACAGGTTTATAGTCGAAGAAGTGCCAGGTTTCAAGTTTGCGATAGGTTTTGGTCTCGGCCCTGGCCACAAAAGAGTTGGTCACCGCACCACTGGAGGTGAACCGCACGCCTTCCAAAAATTCTCCGTCGGTAACGCCGGTGGCGGCCACGGCTACCTCTTTTGAGCGGATCAGGTCGTGGGTCCTGAATATCTTATCGAAATCTTTAATGTTGTGGGCTTCGGCCATCTCCTTGTCGCGATTGTTCTCGTAAAATATCTTGCCTTCAAAATATCCCCCAAGGCAATTGATGGCGGCAGCCACCAGGGTACTTTCAGGGGCATAGCCATAGCCCATGTAGATATCTGTTTTTTCCCCGATTATGGCGGACAGGCAGCCGGAGATTTCACCCTCTTCGATGAGCTTGATCCGGGCACCGGTTTGTCGGACTTCCTTAATGAGCTGCGTGTGCCTGGCCTGATTGAGTATGCAGACGGTCACGTTTTCGGTGTATTTGCCCAAAGCCCGTGCCGTTCGTTTGACATTGATGGCCGGCGGCTGGTCGATATTGATGACGTTGCCGACCTCGGGGCCGACGACAATTTTGTACATGGACAGATTGGGAACCGTCTGCACCACCCCCTTGGGGGCAATCACCGCGTAGGAGGTGGCGTTGTTGCCGCCGGTTGCTGCTGAATGATGGGCCTCCAGGGCAATGGCCATGACATCCATGGTGGGGCCGCCCTGACCGATTTTCATTGGCATATCAATTATGTCTTCACGGTTCACAAAGCGGTCGTTGATGAGGCTGCCGTCGATCTTTAATCGGTTCAGGGTCTTGGCGATTGCCTCCCGGGCGGTGTTGAGGATATCGATATAGTCACCCAGTCCCTGGTTCCTGGCCGCGGTGAGGGCAGCGATCTCGGTTGCCCTGACAATTTCCATTCCGTAGTTGGTATCCATTTTATTCCTGATCCGATTGAGCAGGTCCGATCATGCACGGTGCCGGAGGAACCGTTACCAATCCGGCTAAGCCATCTCTGCTTCGAACTTGGTTATCTTTTTCATGAGCTGGTCTCGCTCGGCTTTAAGTTTCTTGCCCTCCTGGGAGTCTTTGACTTTTTTGGGATGCAGAAACTCATCGATGAGTTCGATATCGAGCGGCGCCGACTCAAGCTTTTGTTCCGCTTCTTTGATTTCATCGGGGGTCGGCAGAATGATGCCGTACAACTGGTAGGGTGTCTGGACCAATGAGTGGCCGCGGTTGTAGTAGGCCGCCGCGAATCCGCCGTCGACATTTATGGCCACTCCATCGTCACTGGCCATGTGTTTGCCCTTGAGATAATCAATCGGCGTATGTCCGTAGACGACCCTCTGGACCCCAAACTCATTCAGCAGCGTAGCCTTGAATTGGGGTTTCTCAAGGTTCTGCAGCCAGTAAAGTGAGCGTTCCACATGGGTCGCTTTGTCGACCAGAAAATAGCGTTCGAAAGTCTTCATCGCATGCTTGCCGAAAAAGGGTGATTTCGGGCCGCACCAGAGATAAAAGAAGAGGGCCTGATCACGGGGATCCTGGGGTTTGCCTTCCAGATAATTGTTGCCGACCCGTTCAATGGTGGTCTGGATGAAATTGAGCAGATGTTTTCCACTGCGGCCGAGGAATTCATCGAATTCGCCTTCGCTGGTGGAGGGTACCAGGGCGTGAATATTCAAAATATCGTTGTAGATCGAATAGGTTTTGCCGGTACTGAAGAGGTAGCCGAGCAGCCGCTTGAGTTTGCGGTTGGTGATAAACTGGCTGACCAGGTCATCGATAACTTCCCGCTCTTCTTTGCTTAGCTCTCTGGGATCGGCAAAGTCGATGGTCGGGAAGTAGGTGTCGTTGAGACCCTCTGTCTGGTTATTTTTCAGCATCTGAGCAAGCTTGTCGAGCCAGAGCCTCGAATTCATCTGGTAATCGGCATATTCGTTAATGGTCTTTTCTTCAAGCTTGAACTGGATTACGGCCAGCGCCTTTTCCATGGATCTGCCCTTCTCGGTCCTGGCCTTGAAATTGCCGGTAACCCTCTCCGCAGGGTAGGTGGCGGTGGCAAATGACTCGAGCACCGAGATATCGAAATCAAGGCGTTCCAAGAATTCGAAATGGTCATAGCGGAAGGTAATACGCAGCGCTTCGGCTATCAGCGATCTATTTCCCGATGCCGCCCCCATCCACAGGATGTCATGATTGCCAAAGACGTAATCAACAATGCGGCGATAGGGGGAGGAGGAGAGAAAGCGTATAATCTTGTCCGGCTGCGGCCCCCGGTCAAAGACATCGCCAAGAACCTGGATCCGGTCCAGCAGTACGTTGCGGATGCCGTGACAGAGGTGGGTGATCAGCCTTGAAGAAATGATCTCCTCCTCGAAAATTGGATTAGGAACCCCTAGACCGGAGAGGAGCCTGGAGATGGTGTCGCGAAACTCCGGCATGAGTATTTCGTCGATATCATAGCGGGCGTTGGTGAGTTTATATTTGAGGATCTGGACCAGGCAGAGTATCACATCCTGGGTACCCATACGGATCGAAATATCGGTAATGTAGTGCTGCTGTCTGATGATTTTCACCAGGTATTGCACCTTGTCGGCGGTAAAAGTGTTGGGCAGCGCTTCCCGGCAGGTCTGGTATAATACGCCGAAACGACCCCGCAGAATCGATTTGAAGCGATCGCCTTCACCGTGCAGATCACTGATCCACAGGGTGGTCGGGATGTTGGAATTGAGCTCGGTTTCAACCTGCAGCAGCCGCTGAGCAAGTTCATCGATACCCCTGGCTCTGACCAGCGTGCTCGGTGGTTTTTTGTCTGTACCTGTAGTTCTGCCGGAACGATTTTGAGCCATGATTCCCTCCCTCAAGGGAACGAGATGATGAAACTGCACTATGGGACGCCTTGCAGTTGGAAAAAACGAATCAATTGTGCTGACTTTGCACGATCTCCAGTTAATCTCTCAACTTAGTTGGATTGTAGCAAGTGGGTGGTGGCGTGGCAACTTATTTGATGGCTGTATCTGAGACGGCGGTCAAGAGCAGCATACAGCGCTGAGGAAAACTGCGGAAGGGATAACAGATGGAATGATTAGATCGCAAGAGTATCGGCAACGTTACCGGGAGTTGCAGGACTGGTATCGGGTGCACTACACCGAGAAAAGGATAAGATCCTCAGGCGGCACCACGCTGCGTGTGGGCCTGCCCAGTGCGCCGTCTGATTCGGTATTTGCCATCGTGGTCAGCGGCAGGACCGAATTCATAGAGAAATACCTGGAATTCTCCAGGGATCTGCTGGCCAGAGGCATCTCCACCGTTCTCTATGACCACTGCGGGCAGGGTAATTCCGACAGGCTTCTGGACGATCGCCAGAAGGGCTATATCGATAGCTTCCTGACCTATGTGGAAGACCTCAAAAGAGTCATTGAAGAGCTGAACGAATTTACTGAACTTACATCGGTGCCGATAATCAGCCATTCGATGGGCGGCACCGTGGCCACGCTTTTGGCGTTGCGTCACCCTGAACTGATCAGCAAGATGGTACTTGGCTCGCCGATGTGTGCGATCAGAACCGGCACAACTGTGCCCCAGTTCCTCATCAGGCCTCTGGTCGCGGCAGCCTGCCGGGCGGGATACGGAGAACGCTATGTGCCGACTACCGGTCCCTACGAGCCGGATCTTAAGTTTAGTGACAACCTCTTCACTTCGGACGAAACACGTTTTGGCTACAATCGATTTCTCACCAACTCGCTTGATTTTGCGCCTTTGGGCGGACCAACCATGCGCTGGCTGCACGAGGCCTACAAAGCGATGGGAGAAATGAACGACGGCGCGGCTCGCCTGCGTGGCCCCCTGCTAACCCTCACCGCAGCCCGGGACCAGGTGATCAAAACCGCAGTGGCACGCACGTTCTGCACCTTATCAGGCAACTGTCTCCACAAGCAATACGAAGATGCCCGTCACGAGCTGTTCATGGAAGGCGACGGGGTACGGGAAGACATACTTGCCCGGATCGCACAATTTTTACTTCCAGACGGCTAGCCAGCGCCGCTTTTTTTCCTCAGGTTAACTACCAGCAGAAGCACTAAACACCCGAGGGCCGCAGCCTGGAAGATTAGGGTCGACGGCTTCAACAGAGCCACAGCGAGGAGCAGGAGTAGTCCTCGGACGGCCAGACTGATCCGGTTTTCCATATGGCCCTGCAGCGCGCAGGTGAAGGCATAGAGTCCGGCCAGGGCGAATATGAATACAGTTAAAATTTGGGGCCAGCTGCCGCCAAGCAGCGGAGTATAGGCAAAGAGCAGCGGTATGATATAGAGCCCTTTGGCGATTTTCCAGGACCTCAGACCGGTTGCCATCGGCGGAGTCTCAGCGATTGCTGCTGCAGTAAATGCAGCCAGACAGACCGGTGGTGTCACGTTGGAGTCCTGGCTGAGCCAGAAGATGATCATGTGGGCGGACAATAGCGCAAACATAGCTGATTCGGGAGAAAGAACCATGTCTCTCAAGGTTCCCGTTAAGTCAGGCGGAATCGAATCCAGGAGTGCCCGTGCCTGCGCCAGTTCCATGGGCTTAGTCAAGAGCTCGAGTTTGTCAGGAGCGGCCAGCATCATTATGGCTCGGGCATCTTCATTAAGACTGCCCGAGGCAATAATCTGGGCAATCTGCCCATCGACAATGAGATTGTACAAGGCGGGGGCAGATAAAGTGCCAAGCACGATATAGGCTGCAGTAACCGGCAATCCCATACCAAGTACCAGGGAGGCCAGGCCGATCAGGGTGATGGCGATAAGCAAGCTGTTGCCTGACCAGTTGGTAATCATCAGCGAGAAGGTATTGCCGATGCCTGCCGTGGCAATTACGTTGACTACCAAACCAACGCTGCAGAGCAGGATAGCGGTCATGACCATATTTCTGGCGCCCAGCGCGAATGCCTCGAAAACAGCTTTGATTCCCATTCTTTTCGGTGTCAACCAGGAGGAGACCACCACGGCGACAATGGATATGCCTGCGGCATAGGTTGGCGTGAAACCATAAATCAATAAGCCGATTAGAACTGAAATCGGTAGGAGAAAAGGGAGTCCCCCAGTTTTTATTACCTCGAATACCTTGAGATTCTCATCCTCCACTGCCTGAATGTGAGAACGTTTGGCTTCCACTCGAACGAAAAAACCTACCGTGGCAAAATAAAGAATTGCCGGCAAGACTGAGTAAAGAACAATTGTCGTGTAGGGAATTTGAGTATAGCTGGCCATCACAAAGGCGCCAGCCCCCATTATTGGCGGCATAAGTTGCCCACCGGTCGAGGCTGATGCTTCTACTCCCGCCGCAAATTTGGCTTCAAAGCCAGCGCGTTTCATCAACGGAATGGTAATCACTCCGGTCGAGGCGGTATTGGCGACGGCAGAACCGGAAATTGTTCCGGTAAGACCGGAGGCAAAGACTGCGACCAGCCCCGGGCCTCCAATAAATCGTCCGGCTACTGCTCTGGCAAGGTTAATGACAAATTCTCCGGCTCCTGATTTCAGGAGAAACGCGCCGAACAGGATAAACATGAAAACAAAAGTCGAGGATATTCTCGCTATGTTCCCAAAAATACCATCGTCGCCATATATTGATCTGAAAAGTATGGTTTCGGCGGTCAGTCCGCTGAATTTAAAAACGCCCCCGATTAAACTGCCCCACCAGCCCACATAAGTCAGAGCCAGAATTATGAGTACAGGAATAATCCAGCCGGTCGTGCGCCTGGTAAATTCAATGGCTGTGAAAATGAGCAGGGTCCCCGCTATCCACTCACTTCTGCTCAAATGAACACCACGGGCGTAAATCGCATCCTCCATACTGATCATGTAAATTGCGCAGACTGCCGCAATTACCCCAATGGAAAGATCAATAAAGAGAGAAACACCACTTCTGGAAGACTGTCCTTTTCTTAGCGGGTAGACAAGAGCGCAGAGAAGCGCAAATCCGGAGAAATGAAGCGAGTTTTGCAGAAGGTTGGGAAGTATCGCAAATATATTGAAGTAGATGTGCAGTAAAGAAACGATAACCCCAAGAGTAAATATGGCTTTTTCTAGAAGCAGCTGTGAATCAGTCTCTGTGGTTTCAGATTTCACACATTACTCCTGAGGAAAATTCAGCATGTTCACTCCCGCCTCATCGCGGGAGTGAACTCAGTGGGAGTTTATTGGGGCATCAATCGATCCGGAATATCCAACCCGGCTTCTTTAAAATATTTGGCGGCGCCAGGGTGCAGCGGCATCGGCAGTCCTGCAAGGGCCTTCTCGAGGGCCATGACTGAAGTAGCCTTATGAATGGCATTCAGAAACGGCAGGTTCTCGTAGATGGTTTTGGTAATCATGTAGACAGCCTCTTCGTCAACATCTGCCCGGACGGCAAGGAAGTTTGGCTGGGCAATTGTGTTGATGTCTTTTGACTGCCCCGGATAGGTTCCAGCTTTAATCACATAACGGGTGTAGAGGTCAAATCCACCATCAGCCTTCTTGGCCTGTTCGTCGGTGAAATCAAGAATCGTGATTTTATCACCCATGGCTGCCATAACACGGGTAATCGCACCGGTCGGCGCGCCTCCGGGAATGCCTAAGCCGGCGATTTGCCCGTTCTGAAGAGCATCTGCACTGGGACCGTAGCCGCCATATACAAGTTCGAATGATTTTTCCGCATCTATTCCGAGGTTGCCAAGAAGGAACTTGTTGGAGCCAATGGTTCCGGAATTTCTCGCACCGAGAGCCATACGTTCACCTTTAAGATTTTCCAGGTCAGCGATGGTTCCGGTCTTGGCCTTATCTGCAAGTATGGTGAAATGTTCGACGTTCTGCCAGAGCATGGTCACGGAACGCAGCTCTTTTTGAGGGCCGTCATTTTCCAGAGGGCCTTTACCGTTCCAGGCATAATAGCCGAAAAGGCCTTGCAGAATGGCAAACTGGACTTCGTTGTCCCTCAAAAGCTTGATGTTTTCTCCGGAGCCGGCCGAGTTGATGGCTGACATACCGATTTTATGTTTCGGCTGCAGCTTGACTTTGGTCAGAGTCGAAATAGCCACACCAACAGGATAATATGTACCTCCGGTGGTTGCAGTGGCAAGGAGATAATTACGCTCCTCTGCAGCTCGGACTGGATGTGAGGTAAAAAAAGCAATGGCAACCGCGGCAATGACAAGGTGGAAAGTTAGGGATTTACATTTCATTTTTCACTCCTTTTGCTGAGATTTCCGGACCGAACCTGGGCAGCTCCGGCACTTTGGGATGGTAGAATAACGACACGGGAGGCCCTGCCGTCAGTAATGAAAACGCACTCTGACTAAGAGTTAAAGAAGATTGTCAGAAATTGCAATCCTATCTCTAACAATGTCCTAGTGTTGATAATCACGATCTACCGGAATTGAAAGTATATGAATTTGTATTTTCGTAGGAAATGAATAGATTTGCAAGCAGTTAATAGGAAACAAAGCAGATCAGCAAAGGGGACAGAACATGCGAGCAAAATTGGGATACAAATGGCTGTTACTGGCAGGAGCGTTCTTTCTGATTGTTGTACCGTATGCTGATGCTGCCAAAGATTTCAGCGATCCGGTGGAATATGCGCCTCTTTATGTGGACAATATTGATCCCGAGATAGTTTCGCTGGAGCGTCTTGCCAGAGGATTGAGCGTTGTCTATTATCTGGAATTTTTTGAGAGGCACCTGGACGACTTTCCCCAGGAGGGCGATCACTCATTCATCAAGAAAACGGGAACACCAGTCTTCGAGCTCAATCATCAGTTTGGCCAGGAGGAAGTTTTTAATACCGGCACCAACCGCGGCGTGGCCATGCGCATGCAGGGATATCTCGTTGTCAAGGACAAGGGGGAGTACGAGTTTCAAGCCCTCTCCAATGACGGCGTCAGGGTCATGCTGGGGGGCAAGACGGTGATCAGCGACCCGGAACAACACTCGGACCGGCTCTCCAATGTGGGTCATGTGACCATCTCTAAAACGGGCCATTATCCGCTGCAGGTAGAATATTTTCAGAGAAAGGGGACGGCGGCGCTCAAATTGTACTGGAAGACTCCCGGAACTGATAAATTCATACCCATACCCGCAAACGCGTATGTTCATTTACCCTGAATTGTGCTAATCTCCCTATCCGCGGTCAGGCTCGATCAAGATCTAAGCGGCCTTCGACCGGCGTTGTGCAGTAAAAGCAGTGCTAAAACCTCAATTATATTTCACTGAGTAGATGCCCAACAATCTTTATGTGACCGCCACCGAAGAACGCAGCGGCAAGTCGGTGATCGTGCTTGGCATCATGCAGATGCTGATGAATCAGCTGCACCGGGTGGCTTTCTTCAGGCCGATAATCAGTGACCAGGTCGAAGAAAAGCCGGATCACGACATTACCCTCATACTCGACTATTTCAAACTGGAGCAGGAGTATGATACCTGCTATGGCTGCACCCTGAAAACGGCGTATGAACTGATTAATTCCGGTCGCGACGACGATCTGCACGACCTGATTCTGCACAAATACCGTGAGGTAGCCGACAGCTACGACTTCGTGCTCATCGAGGGAACAGACTTCAGAGGCCAGGATACCACTTTCGAAGCGGAGATAAACGGAGATATCGCGGCCAATCTGGGCGCCCCGGTTCTGTTGATTTCTTCCGGCAGGAAGAAATCGGTGGATGAGATGATTCGGCAGGTTCAGGTGTCGATTGACAGTCACAAGGAGAAAGGACTTATCCTCGTTTCCTCGATCATCAATCGTGCCCCGGAAGGGCTGACGTCGCAGATCCTCTCCGATATCAGACGACGATATCATCCCGATGAGGGGCTGCCCTTCTATGTAATCCCGGAGAATCCGGCCCTTGCCAATCCCACGGTGGGTGATGTCAAACGCTGGCTCAACGGCAGCGTGATGTACGGTGCGGCAGGCTTGAATATGGTGGTGGGTGATTATGTGGTGGCCGCCATGCGGGTCGAGAACTTTCTCGAATATTTGACGCCCGGTTGTCTGGTGATCACTCCCGGCGATCGGCATGACATCATTCTGGCCAGCCTTTCCGCCCGTTCCTCCACCTCCTACCCCGAGGTCTCGGGCATTGTGCTCACCGGCGGTCTGGTGCCGTCCGACAATGTGCGTCGGCTGATTGAAGGCTGGTCGGGCAAGCCCGTGCCGATCATCTGTGTGAAGGGACATACTTACCTGGTGGCCAAGCAGCTCTACGAACTTTACGGGCACATCGAGGCGGACGATCAGCCCAGGATCGCCACGGCACTTGGTGATTTTTCAAAATATGTAAACGTGGCCGAACTGCGGGACAATGTGATTTCCGACCGACCGACACGAATTACCCCGAAGATGTTCGAATATTCTCTGACTGAGCGGGCTGCCGAGAATCGCCAGCGCATCGTGCTGCCGGAAGGAAATTGCGAGCGCATCCTCAGGGCGGCCGATATTCTGCTCAGGCGAGGCGTCGCCGACCTCACCATCCTCGGCCGGCAGGATCAGGTGCGGGCCTTGGCGGCGGCCAATGGACTGGACCTCACCTGGGTTGAGGTGATCGATCCCCAAACCAGCCCCCTGCTCGAGGATTTCGTCCAGACGTATCTGTCACTGCGCCAGCACAAAGGCGTCATCGAGGATATGGCCAGAGACCGGATGTCAGACACCACCTATTTCGGCACCATGATGGTCTATAAGGGGTTTGCCGACGGCATGGTATCCGGAGCTTTGAATACCACTGCCCACACGGTACGTCCAGCCTTTGAGTTCATCAAGGCAAAACCCGGCTTCACCATCGTCAGTTCCGTTTTTCTCATGTGTCTGCGCGATCGTATCCTGGTCTACGGCGACTGTGCCGTAAATACCAACCCCGATGCCTCTCAGCTGGCTGAGATCGCTTTGAGTTCGGCTGAAACGGCCCGCACCTTCGGCATCGAGCCCCGGGTGGCCATGCTCAGCTACTCAACCGGAACCTCGGGTAAAGGAGAGGACGTCGAAAAAGTGGCGGAAGCCACCCACATTGCCCAGAATCTCATACGCGAAAGAAATCTCGACTTTATTCTCGAAGGTCCGCTCCAGTACGATGCCGCCATCGATCCCGAGGTGGCCAACACCAAAATGCCGGGGTCTGCGGTCGCCGGTAGGGCGACGGTGTTTATTTTTCCCGATCTGAACACCGGCAACAATACGTACAAGGCCGTGCAGCGGGCGGCCAATGCGGTGGCCATCGGGCCCATCCTGCAGGGCCTCAATAAACCGGTCAATGACCTGTCCCGCGGCTGCACCATCGACGACATTGTCAACACGGTCGCCATCACGGCAGTTCAGGCTCAGGCCGAAGACGGCTAACGATGAAAGTACTGGTTATCAATTCAGGAAGCTCCTCGATAAAGTTTCAGCTTCTCGATATGCGGGGTGAGCAGGTTTTGGCCTCGGGGGTGGTCGAACGAATTGGCGAGGATCTGGGCAAAATCAGCTGCTGGATGCACCCTGGTTCTTCGGCTCAGAGCAGGGTTGAGAAAGTGGAAAAAATAGCCGATCACCAGAGCGGGATGCTAAAAGTCGGCGAGGTGCTCTGTGGTGGACAAGACGGCGTGGTTCGTTCCAGCGAGGAAATCGGCGCGGTCGGTCATCGCGTCGTCCATGGGGGGGAAGCATTTCACCAGCCCACGGTCATTGACGAGGAGGTGGTGGCGGCCATCCAGGCAAATATCCCGCTGGCTCCGCTGCACAACCCCGCCAATTTAGACGGCATAAGGGTGGCCAGAGAGTTGTTCCCGTCGACACCGCAAGTGGCGGTTTTCGACACCGCCTTTCACCAGACCATACCCCAGCGGGCCCATATCTACGCGCTGCCCTATGAATTGTATGAGCGCCACCGGGTGCGACGGTACGGGTTCCACGGTACATCCCATAAATTCGTCGCTGGTGAATGCGCGAGGCTGATGGGTCGAGAGTTGTCCACGACCAATCTGATAACCATTCACCTGGGTAATGGCTGTTCCATGAGCGCCGTCGAAGGCGGCTGCAGCATCGACACGTCCCTTGGTATGACTCCCCTTGAAGGACTTGTCATGGGCACCAGGAGCGGGGATGTGGATCCCGCCCTTCATTCATTTCTGGAGCGCGCCGCGGGTATGAATCTGGCGCTCATCGATGGCATGCTCAACAATGAATCGGGTTTAAAAGGCATCTGTGGTTTCAACGACATGAGAGACATCCATGAGGCGGCCGGCAAAGGGGATGAGCGGGCTCGTCTTGCCCTCGAAGTGCAAACCTATAGAAACAAAAAATACATCGGCGCCTATATGGCGGTGCTCGGCCGGGTGGACGCCCTGGTATTCACCGCCGGAATCGGTGAAAATGATCCCATCGTCAGGGAAAGATCGCTGGCCGGACTCGAACACCTGGGCATTGAGCTTGATGTCGACAAAAACAATCGGCGTTATAAAGAACCGGGTGCACTCCACAGTGGCAGCAGCCGTGTGCAGATCTGGGTCATCCCGACCAACGAGGAGCTGGCGATTGCCCGCGAGAGCATGAGCGTACTCGAAGAGACAAATCATTGACAGGATGTACGATATGACCGAAACCAAGGAACCCGCCACTACCCAGGCAGCACATTACCGGAGATTCATCGAACGGGCAGAGAGCGCTGCCGCAATTGTCTCCGCCGTAGGCAGTTTTGACGAGGCCGTGACCTACGCCATAAACCTGTGTCAGGAACGGCCGCTCAACCGCTACGCAATCAGCGATGAGCCTGTGGATACCGGGGGGCTGCGCAAAATTATCGCTGCCCCCTCTCTGTCGGAGGCTGAATACGGGCTGCTCAGAGAAAAGTGCAAGGCCCATTTAATCGACTGCATAGAGTCGGGAATGCGCGATCATCTCAACGGCGTCGATGTCGGATTAAGCTACGGCGATCTCGGGCTCGCCGAAACCGGAACCCTGGTGCTCAACTGTCCGGATGAGGAACTGCGGCTGGCAACCATGGTGTGTGAATACCATGTCTGCGTGCTGCCTAAATCAAAAATCTATGCGGACGGATACGATGCCACGGAGCAGCTGCGTGTGTTCATGCAGGACGCTCCGACCTATACCGCCTTTATTACCGGCCCGAGCCGGACGGCGGATATCGAGCGAGTGCTCTCCATTGGTGTACATGGACCGCTCGAGCTTCATATTTTGCTATTGGAGGATTGATCATGCCGGAAACAAAGAGCCTGAAAACATATCGGAAAGAATGCCAGGAATCTCTTGACAACGAATACCTGCGGTCGGCGCTCGACAAATTCGCGGTAGCCTATCGGGTAGGAAGGGATAAAGCCTTCTCGGAGATCGATGTGGACCAGCTGGTTTCCGAAGTGGCCGAGATGAAGGATGAAACCCTCAAAAGCCTGGATCGCTATCTCGAGCAGTTCACCCGCAAAGCAGAGGAAGCAGGAGTGGTGGTCCACTATGCCAAGGATGCCGACGAGGCCAACAAGATTATCAACGAGATCGGCAAGAACGCAGGCTGCCGTAAGGTAATCAAAACCAAATCAATGACCGCGGAAGAGACCCACCTGTCCCATGCCATGATCGCTGAGGGCTTCGAGGTGACTGAAACCGATCTGGGCGAGTGGATCATTCAGCTTCGCGACGAACCGCCGTCCCACATGGTTATGCCGGCCATTCATCTGTCCCGCTACCATGTCAGGGACCTCTTTTCCGAAGTGACCGGTCAACAGGAAGATGAAGAAATCGAAAAGCTGGTCAAGGTGGCCAGGCACCAGATGCGGCGAAAATTTGTCGAAGGCGAGATGGGCATAACCGGAGCCAACTTCGGCGTGGCCGAGACCGGGTCCATCGGCATCGTCACCAACGAGGGCAATGCCCGGCTGGTGACC
>JAHEER010000226.1 GCA_024640625.1 Desulfobulbaceae bacterium | reverse complement strand
AATCGTCGTGTCTTGGTGCCGCTCGAACAGTTTTTTCAACTGCTGCAGCATATAGGGCTCCTGGCCGCTTTTGGGAAACGGCATATTGATATCGTTGTGCAGAATAATGGGAAGCCCAGCCTCCCCGGCAAAATCGAAAATTCTGTCCAAGGCCGGATCTGTAAGATTAGCTATATTACCGGCGATCTTTGAAGAGACGAACTCCTTGTGGATGGTGAACTCGCCAAGTCCCGAGAAGACCCCCGGAAAGAGTTGCAGCACGCGCTTGATGTGATCGACTGCGTACATATCAGCCGGGTTAAAGCCAGTGATCATGGGATCCAGCCGGTCCTGCTGCTCCGGCGTCAGAGCCTTGTAGGCCATGGCCATCTGCGCATCGGTGAAAGAATAATAATACAGAGGTGCATCGGTCTGCAGGTAATAGTATGGGGCAAAGTCACCGGTGTTCCTGAAGGACCACATCTGTTGCAGAGGCAGGCCGAACACCGTCGAACGACCTATGGTATCGCCCATCATCTCCACGTAATCGCCCATATCCGTGCCTTCCATTATGTAATTGGTCAGGTGAAAATGGGAGTCATGGAACAAAGGTCGATCCGCGGCCTCGATGTCGCTTACGGGACCAATGACGAGGCAGGCAGCCAATACAATCACGCTTACAATAAACCCCTGCGAACATATTTTTTGTTCTGGCACATAATCGGGCTGCATTGCAATTCTCCCAAATGGTTGCTTGATAAACGTTTTCAAGAGCTTACCAGGCTCTGATCAGGTCTGGTGTTGTTGTCTGTCAGCGTGGCTTGCGAAGAGGCTGCGCCGGCCTAATCTCGATCAGAAAGCCACAATTGCATCTAGAGAAAATACCCAGCCATTGCCGCCCACTGCGAATGGCACGCTGCTGTATCCAACCGGCGAGTCTTTGAGATACAGTCCCTGAGCGTTGAGCCTAAACTCCTTGCGGCTGAAGGGAAACCAATTTAAGCCGAAGCTTGCGTCCCAGGGGTCGCCGTAGTCTCCATAGATTTTTGAGAATTCGGCATATCCCTGAAGTTTTTTAGGAATAAGCATGGTCGAACCCTGAACCTGAAATCCATAATCGGTCAGAGAGTCTACCGGAATCGTTCCAATTGTTTGAAAATCATTCAGATAACGTAAATACCCCTCTGCCTCGAGCGACCAGCCACGGTATTTGAAACCTCCATTTATTGCTGCCATTTGATAATCAACTTTGCGGACATTGCCTCCGGTGAGAAAGGGATCCTCACTGAATATGAGCGTGCCATCTGAGAGGCGGAGTTGGGTGTTCTCGAAACCATCGGTATCAGGCTGGCCCTGGGCGTCCTCTCTGCTGTAGGTGTAGTGAATGCCGAACAGCGTCGCCACTTCATCGTGAATCTCGTAGTCGCCAAGACCTTCACCGGGACCGTATTCCCCTGTCGTCGGCATCCACCACAAGGCGCCCGAGAGGGTATTGAGATACTCATCGAGTTGGGCCGCATTAACCCCCAGCTGACTCAAGTTGTTGCCGAGCATAACCCGATATTTCAGCCCTGGAATGGGCTCTCCGTTTGCCCAGATACCTGTTGTATAAGAACCTCGAAAGAATTCGTCTGCAATGGTGCGGTGATCGTTTTTCAGCCAATTGGGAAAGGTGTAGTTGGTGGAGCGGGTCGACGGCAGCGCGCCGATTCCCGCATACAAGTTGAAGGCATCATTAAATTGATAGCCGAGATTTCCGGCCACAACGACTTGGGCCGGGTCACCCTGGCTCGTATTAGATGTCCATATGTACCAGAGGTATCTGAATTTCGGATCGAATAACCAGCCTTTGAAGTTCATCGTCACTTTCTGGAACTGGATGTCGTTGCGTTTATCGATTTTAGATGTCCTGCCGAAGCTGTCGGTATAGGTGTCTTCTAGTGCCAACTGGTTCAGGTAGCGAGCGTAACTGAAAACGCTCCAGCTAAGCTCTCCCTGATCGGTGCGTGCCAGGGTAAAGCCTTTGCCGGGCTCATACCGACCCCAGAAATTGGAAGGCTGGTCTGTATCACTCTCGCTTGCAGGCTTGGCGGGTGGAGGTACACTCTCGGCACGCACGGGCTGGGCCCTGTCTGAATCGACGTTGAGTTGTTCTTCAAGCGCCTGAATGCGTTTGTCAAACTCCTGCATCTGACTCGACAGTTCCTGCCGCATTTTGATCAGCGTGTCGAGATCTCGAAGAATTTGTTCCCGGTCCGGGGAGGTGGCCGATTGCGACAGAGCAAGGACCGGAAAGCCAATGAGCAGGGTGAAGGCACTACTTACTAGAGCCCAGCCAGGTCTTGTCTGGTCAGTCATGTGAATTCCTTTTAGACATTGATTAGCGAAAAATTATCTGCCGACAACGGCTGTGTGCCGGTGTTATTATGTTTCTAACCAATATAAAAAAAGTAATGCTCGGTAGTACAGTGACTTAAGAAAGAGACCTGGTATTGGTTCAGGCCAAGTATCTAATTGCACAAGAAAAAGAGAGTAAACGGTATTTTTTTGACCAGAATATAATTAATATATTGCTTCACGGCGATTTCGCAATAATACTTGCC
>JAHEER010000225.1 GCA_024640625.1 Desulfobulbaceae bacterium | reverse complement strand
TGTCAGGCCAGAGCTACCGGAAGGAACCATTGGCCCCTTTGTTGACGACGAGTTCGGCGATGTGTCCGTGGTCCTTGTCGCTCTGACAGCCGAAGGCTTTTCCATGGCCGAGATGCGTGATGTTGCCAGGGATATGCAAGACGATTTTTATACCATCCCGGGCATTCGCAAAGTGGATCTCCACGGCGTGCAGAGTGAGAGGGTATTTCTGGAGATATCCAATGCCCGCTTGGCACAATATGGGCTCAGCCCGACTGAGCTTGCCCAGACCCTTATGAAGCAGAACATCATTCTCCCAGGCGGCTCCGTCGATACCGGGGCGGTGGAGTTGGTGGTTGAGCCTTCGGGAAACTTCGAGAGTGTGGAGGACATCAAGAATGTTGTCATAAAACTCCCCGCCTCCAACGAGGTTGCCTACCTCAAGGATATTGCCACGGTGAAGCGAGCCTACATTGATCCGCCGGCGCAGAAAGCTTACTACGACGGGAAGCCCGCCATCATCCTGGCCGTGGAACAAATGGAGACAGGGGTGAACGTCCTGGATTTCACTCCCCGGGTTCAGCAAAGAGTGGAGGAGTGGCAAAACCAGCTGCCCATCGGTTATCAGGTGGACGTTGCCTTCTATCAGGCGAAGTATGTAGCGGACTCGGTCAACGGCGTGGCCAAGAACCTGGTGCAGACCTTGGTCACTGTGCTTGCTGTGGTGATGATTTTCCTGGGGTTGCGTACCGGGCTCATCGTGGGAACCATTGTTCCCCTTACCATGATTGTTACCCTTGTCTGGATGCGGGTCTTGGGTCTGGAGCTCCACCGGATTACCCTGGCCACCCTGATCATATCCCTGGGGCTTTTGGTGGACAACGGCATCGTTATGGCCGAGGAGGTAGGGAGGCGCATGCTGGAAGGTGAGGAAAGAAGGGATGCGGCCATCAATGCGGGCAAAACCTTGGCCCTGCCGCTGCTTACCTCAACGCTGACCACGATCCTGGCATTTGTACCTTTGGCCATGGCTCCGAACGTCACCGGAGAGTATTTGAGCTCCATGGCCACGGTGATCGCCATCACCCTCCTGACCTCGTGGGTTCTTGCCAATATGGTAACCCCGCTGAGCTGCTACTGGTTTTTGAAGCCCAAGGCTCTCACTGAAGAGGAAATAGAAGCGCAGTACCAAAAACCCATGTATCAGATATATAAGAGGCTTTTGAGGTTCGCTTTGAACAACCGGGTTGTTGTCCTCGGCGTGGTGGCGGGGCTGATGTTTGGGTCCATCGCCCTCATGGGTCTGGTGAGGAAGCAGTTCATGCCTGACTCTGAGCGGAATCAGTACATGATTTATCTGGATATTCCAGCCGGCTACGGCTCCAACTCCATGGACCAGACAGCGGTTCGTTTTCTCGAATGGCTCCACGACGAAAAGGCCAATCCGGAGGTAACCAGCACCATTGCCTATGTAGGATACGGTGGACCACGGTTTTTTCAAACATTTGGTCCTCGGGCCCCGGCACCTAATATTTCTTTTGTTCTGGTGACAACAAAAGACGCTGATTCCATCTTCCCGTCAATGGACAGAACCCGCGAGTATCTTGCTCAGAATTTCCCCGAAGTCTATCCCCGTATAAAGAAGTTTTGGCTGGGGGCAAATGAGACCGGATTGATAGAAGTGCGTATTTCCGGGCCGGATCACGATACGATCTATGAGCTCGGTCAAAAGGTGGAAGGGGCTCTTCGCGATATTCCGGGAACAGTGGGCATTTACGGTGACTGGGAAAACCTGGTCTCCAAGGTTTTCGTTGACATCGATCAACCCCGGGCCCGAAGGGCTGGTGTCACCTCGGAGGAGATAGCCAACAGCCTGAACGCCTTTTTTAGTGGCAGCCCTATCACCGACTATCGGGAGGAGGATAAGGCCATACCTGTGATGCTCCGGGCTATAGGGGCGGAGCGCAAGACCCTCGATCGCCTACGAACCGCGGAGGTGTACTCCTCAGCGCGAAATGAAAGTGTACCCTTAACCCAGTTGGCGAATCTCAGGACTGAGGTCATGTACAATCAGATCTACAGGCGCAATCTATTGCCTACGGTGACCGTGGAGGCCAAGCACTTGTGGTTGCAGGCGGCAGAGCTGGAGGAGGCCCTCTCGCCTGCACTGGATAAGATCATGGAGGATCTGCCGCCCAGGCACTTCTGGGAATGGGGCGGAGAATCTGAGAATTCAGCCAAGGCACAGAATGCCCTGGCAATATTCATTCCCCATTGCCTGGGAGCCATGATCTTGCTCATGGTCTGGCAGTTCAACTCCTACGCCAAGCCGGCGATAATTTTCATCACCATTCCGCTGGTGCTGATTGGGGCTGCGCCGGGACTGCTGCTCACCGGGGCCTTTTTTGGCTTTATGGCTATTCTCGGTTTTCTCAGTCTGGCGGGTATTATCATCAACAATGCTATTGTCTTACTGGATTCCATCCAGAACGAAATCGACGGTGGGGCAAAGCCTTACGATGCGGTCTTTACCGCCTGCCTAACCAGATTCAAACCGGTGCTAATGACCACGCTGACCACCATTCTTGGGCTGATTTCTCTGATGATCCCG
>JAHEER010000129.1 GCA_024640625.1 Desulfobulbaceae bacterium | reverse complement strand
TGCGATACTTTCAATCAGTTCCTTCTTGTTCATGAATTCCTCCCTGCTGTTTCATTCTTTAAATGAAAACAATCGCACAGCGCTGTTTTCGTTCGCTTTGAGTATGATGCTTTAATCAAACAACAATTAATTGTCAAAAGAAAAAAGCCATACTTCTTCCATAAATACGGGAACCGTTTACTCCTCTATAACCCTTGGGGAGAGGGCCTTATAAGCGTAAACAAGGCCAGCATAATTGAATACAATTGCTTAATCAAGAAATAATTGGATTAAATTTCTTGAAGACGACCGGATGGGCTGCAATTAGCGCTTTCTACCCCCCAGTTCAAGCATCACCACATCGTATCCATTTTCTTGAAAATAGGCAATTATTGAACTTCTCTCCTGGAGCTTGGCAATTTTTTCGATGTCTTCTGCAAGAAGTTCGATAAACACTTTGTTCGAACGTGGTCGAACCCGGCACCCGTGGTAGCCACGGTCGTGAAGATACGATTCCATTGCCTCGATGGCGCGCAGGTGCTGATCATCGATGGCGGTGTCCGTCTCTATCCTGGTGGCCAGACACGAATTTGAGGGTAAATCAGCACAGGCAAGCCCCAACGCTTGCGCGGCGCGCCGTATGTCCTCTTTGTGAAAACCAGCCGTTACCAGTGGCGAGACAATCCCCAATTCCTTGATTGCTTTCAACCCCGGCCGCTCATCCTGCAGGTCATCCCGATTGGTACCGTCAAAAAGCACGGATAACTCCAGACTGGATAAATAATCAAGAAACTCAGTATAGATATATTTCTTGCAGACATAGCAGCGATTTCTGGCATTCTTTACAAAAGCCGCCTGGCCGAAGGGATCGACCTCAATTTTTCGCACCTGTACTTCAGGCCCCAGGTCTTTCGCCAGTCTCTCTTCGATGGTGCTGCGAAGCTCTGAAGACTGCAGTTTCGAGTCGCCGAACAGGATGATGACGTTGTCTGGCCCCAATGCCCGACAACAGGCATGGGCGAGAAAGGTGGAGTCGACGCCGCCGGAGCAGGCCACTCCGACTTTCTGATAGCTGCCCAGGTGGTCAAGCAGGTCGTCAAATTTTCCTTGCAGGTCTGTGTCCATTAATTACTTCGTTGGACCGGGCAGAGTCATGGCCGGCTCGTGCAGAATGAATGTGCCCTGTTCAATCCATTCCTTCAATGTTTCTGCGATTTCCCTCGCTTTTGCAACGCTTGAGAGGGGAGCCGTCGGAACATCTTCTCCGTTGACCTCTATTGTTCCACTCTTCAACTGGGCATAACTCACCTCCCCGTAAGTGCGAGCAATCCCGTTGGTGTAGTCGTAGCCGTAGTCGACCACCTGGGTGAAAATTTCCTCGTCGCTGATGCCGGTGCGGGCGGCCATGTCGCTGTCCAGGATGGGTATCGGAATTCCGAGTCCCACCGCCAGAGAACAACCATACCCCAGTAGAGACAACCCCTTGATCCAACCACTGTCCATCTGTTTTAAATCACCCTGCACCATCAGTGTACCCGAAGGTCGTAAAGGTACGCCTTTTTCAGTACGGGGGGCATCGGGATTATGCTGGGTACCGTTCCAGGTAACATAGCCCACGGCCCCGCCAAGAAAAATTCTGGTCCCTATGCCTATGGTTCTGTAGAGGGGATCGTTAAAGAGCGGACTCAATTCGCCGGCACTGCAGTAATTGGCATTTTTGCATTTGGGTTTGAGCATACCCATGTAGGTGTGCACCACCTTGTCGGACAAGTTAACGGCGCAATTATAGTTCTGGTAACCATTTCTGGGATTGCAGAGCAGCGCAAAAGGCAGGTCCTGCAAGGTCACCTCTTTCTTCATTTTCCTGCCGGCATAGCAGTCAGTACCGTAGCCTTTGGCTTCGAGAAAGACCTTTTTTCCTTTGAGCAGATCTTCAATCACGTGTCCCCCGCCGTAGCGGAACTCACCAGGGTAAATTTTGTTGAGAGGGTCATCTTCGGCGGGTTCCGTCGCTCCAAGATAGGCATCAACTGCCGCGAGACCCCCATAGGCAGGTACCTTGTTGAGCCACACTTTGGCCGCCTTGATAGTGGGCACCATCTGTCCAAAGTTGATAAACATGCCGGAAGAGCACATGGGTGCGAAGGTGCCGGTGGTAACCACATCAATTTTCCTGGCAGCCCCTTCGGGGCCTTCCTTTCTGACCACTTCCACCATTTCTTCGGCGGTAATGACCACCGCTTCGCCCGCCTTGATTCTGGCGTTGATCTCAGCGTATGTCTTTGTCGGCTCTGGACTCATTTTCTTATCCGCCATCCTTGCTTGCTTGACCTTACCGCATTACCCTGCTAATGATACACTGCTTCCAGCAAATCACTCTATACCAATCTTTTAGAGCTTGACATAGATTTTTCTTTCTCATAGTAACTGGAGCCTTTAGAGAATAACCTATCAGGCGGGCCCCTTGGGGGCATATTAAAACCAACCACCGCGGCTGAATGATGACAGACAACTCCGAACAGATTAGGGCAATTCGTGACAGAATCGATGCCATTGACGACAACATCCTCGATCTTTTAAAGGAGAGGATTCAGTGTGCCATGGATATTGGCACACTGAAAGACGTGACCAAACGGGCAAAGTGGGATCCCCTGCGTGAAAGACAGATTTATGAGCGTCTCTTGGCTGACAACAAGGGACTTTTTCCCGATAAAGCACTGCGTTCGATATTTCACGAAATCATTACTACCTGTAGGCTTTCCCAGAAGAATATTGTGGTTGCCTATCTTGGCCCCGAGGCTACCTTCACCCATCAGGCCGGGGTCAGATATTTTGGTCACTCGGCGGATTATAAGGCGCTTGAATCAATAGATGAAGTGTTCGCCGAAGTCGACAAGGGGCGCACCGCCTACGGCATCGTCCCTGTTGAAAACTCCATCGAAGGGGCGGTTTTTTCCACACTCGACTCTTTTATGAAATACAAGGTTCAGATCTGTGGGGAGATTCGCTTGGAAATCAGTCACAACCTGGTGAGTAAATCAGGCAATATCGAGGATATTCAGACGGTCGCCTCCCACTCCCAGGCACTCGCCCAATGCCGCGAGTGGCTGCGGAAGAATATGCCCTCGGTGCCGACTCTGCCGGTATTTTCAACCGGAGCAGCGGCAGAAATGGCGGCCAACAATCCCAATATTGGCGCCATTGCCTCATCGTTGGCAATCAAAACCCATCAACTCCAGGTGGCCGTAAAAGGCATCGAGGATTACCGGGGAAATACCACGCGATTCCTGGTAATCGGCCAGAAATCGCCCGAATATAGCGGCGCCGACCGCACCTCGCTGTTAATCGGAACCATGGATCGTCCGGGTGCCCTCAACGAGATCTTGACGGTACTGTCCAAGGCGGAGATAAACCTGGCCAAGATAGAGTCTCGACCGATCAAGGGCAAACATTGGCAGTATTTGTTCTTCCTCGACATGATGGGGCACATAGAGGAAGATAGAATAAGAGAGGGGTGCGAACAAATTAAACGGATGTGTTCCTATTACGAGTGGCTGGGCTCCTACCCGCGAGGAGACGAGCAGGCCTCAATCTATTGACAGCCAGGCCTCGCAAAGGCTTTACTGATCAAATCATCGGGTTCCTTCAGAGTGATGATAGTTCTCGGTATAGAAACCTCATGTGACGACACCGCCGCTGCCATCCTTGACAGCGAGGCAGGGGTCCTTGCCAATGTGGTTTCCAGCCAGGATCTGATTCATCAGCGATTTGGCGGTATTGTGCCGGAACTGGCCTCCCGTCGCCACCTGGAATCAATCACCCCTATTGTCAACGAATCCCTGTCTCACGCAGGCCTGACCCTTGCCGACCTTGATCTTGTTGCCGTAACTCGCGGCCCTGGTCTCATCGGCTCCCTGCTGGTCGGTTTTTCCTACACCAAGTCACTCTCTTATACTCTCGGCATACCATTTGTCGGGGTGGATCACATGGCCGGCCATTTACTTTCGGTTTTTCTCGAACCCCATACTCCGTCATTTCCCTACATCGCCCTTATCGTCTCAGGCGGCACCACTTCACTTTTCAAGGTTGAAGACCATCTCAGCTTTTCATTACTGGGCTCCACCAGAGATGACGCCGCCGGAGAAGCTTTCGATAAAATCGCCAGATATCTGCAGCTCGGCTATCCCGGCGGGCCCGTTGTTTCTAGCCGCGCTGAAGAGGGTGATGTCTCCGCCATCAACCTGCCCCGAGCCTGGCTGGAGGAAGGGTCTCTGGATTTCAGTTTCAGCGGCTTGAAGACAGCGGCCATTAACCATTGTTATCGGCTTATTCAGCGCGATAAAATGACTGATCAGCAGCTCAACGATACCTGTGCATCATTCCAGCAGGCGGTCATTGATGTAGTGGTAGAGAAAACCATCACCGCAGCGCGCACCCACACGATCAGCTCGGTGATTCTGGGAGGCGGTGTGTCGGCCAACAGTTCGCTACGGCAACAGATGGCTGAACGATGCCATGCCGAAGGATTTGAGCTCTATCTTCCGGCGCTGCAAAATTGCACCGACAACGGAGCAATGATTGCCTTCGCGGGGCTGCAGCAGTTTCTCGCCGGCGAGAGAGGCGCCCATGACGATGACGTCTATTCGCGCTCGCCGCTGGGCAGATAAAATCGAATGAACATTTCGCGCACAGGAAAATATTACTTTCTCAAACTCCTCAGGCTGCGGGGCACGCCCCGCTCCATAGCCATGGGCGCCGCAATCGGGGTATTCATCGGCCTGACTCCGACCATTCCTTTTCACACTATTCTTATCCTGACACTCACCCTTGTTTCTCGCACATCCTTCATCGCCGGTCTGATTACCAGCATATTGGTCTGTAATCCATTGACCTATATACCCCAGTATTATCTCGCCCTTCTGATTGGCAACCTCCTCACTCCTTTCACCTTGAACTGGGAAAAGGTCAAAGCAGTCCTGGACATTGTGCTCTCCGATGGCTCTATGGAAACAAGAATACAACCGCTGCTTTCCCTAGGCTATGAGGCGATTGTCGTGATGCTGGTTGGCGGGGTTGGGCTGGCCCTGCCTTTTGCCATCGCTAGTTATTACCTATGCCATTTTTTAATTGTTTCTTTTCGAAGGAAGCGAAGACAGAAGCAGATTCTGTCCTAGGCCTCTTCCATGACTCCCAACACCAGAGATATACTGGCCGGCTACGGACTGGCCCCGTCTAAAAAGAGGGGCCAGAATTTTCTCAAGCATAGATCAACCGCACTTCGGATTGTTGCCCAAGCCGGGTTCTCCAAAGAAGACTGCATCATCGAGGTGGGGGTCGGTTTCGGGGCTTTGACTCTCTGCCTGGCCGAACGAGTGAGCCGGGTCATTGGTATTGAAATAGACCGCGGCATCGTTGCCTATCTTGAAGAATCAGAACTGTTACCGGCTAATGTGGAACTGCTTCACCAAGACATACTGAAATGTGATTTCGGCGTATTTTACAAGCGTATTGGCAGACCACTAAAGATCATTTCCAACCTGCCCTACTCGATATCAAATCCATTCATTTTCAAATTAATTGGCAGCAGAACCTTGATCGACCGAGTGGTAATACTTCTGCAGAAGGAGATGGCCGAGCGGCTCACCGCCTCACCACACAGCAAGGAGTACGGCATCCCTTCTGTGCTCCTGCAGAGTTGTGCCGAGGTACGACCTCTGATGGTGGTTGGGGCTGCGGAATTTCACCCCCGACCCCAGGTTGATTCCTTGCTCATTGAAATTAAATTCGACCCGAAAAGGATAGCTGACGATCTTTTCAGCGCTCTGCGCTCCACCGTTCGCGCAGCTTTCAGCTCGAGAAGAAAAACTCTGGTAAATAATCTCATCGCTTCACTGCCGGCCGATCTTTGGGGATCGGCGGACAAGGCTCAAAGAAGAGCGTTAGTTGTCAAGGGACTTGCAGAACATGGTCTGAAACCTGATATTCGGGCTGAGAACATTACCGTTAAAGAGTTTATCGCTCTCGCCAACTATCTGCTGAGGTCGAACTGAGATGGAAAGTTTCGTCTATCACCATCCGGTAAAAATCATCTTTGGACTTCGTGCGCTTGACCAGTTGGGTCGGGAACTTTCTTTTTTAGGAAGCCGAGTGCTGTTCGTCTATGGCCAGCGCTCCATAAAGCAAACCGGCCTTCATGACAGGATTATAAAAATCCTCCACCAGGCAGGGATCGCCTATACTGAATTTGGGGGTGTCCAGCCCAATCCCCTGCTCTCATCCGTGCATCGGGGCATCATGGCGGTTCGGGATACCCATTGCGATGCCATTCTGGCGGTCGGTGGGGGCTCGGTAGTCGATGCCGCCAAAGCGATCGGGGCCGGCTCCCTGGTGGAACATGACGTCTGGCGGTTCTTCACGGGCAAGAAAAGCGTCAGCAAAACGTTACCGCTTCTTTCCGTTCCCACAGTTGCCGGTTCGGGGTCTGAAATAAATCACGGCATGGTCCTTACCAATGACGAACAGACACTGAAGTTCGGCTTCGCGCACCGTTGTCTCTATCCACGCGTATGTATTGCGGATCCATCACTCACCTGCAGCGTGTCCGCCGAACAAACCGCCTACGGCTGCGTCGATGCCTTGTGCCATAGTCTCGAGCCCTATCTCACCACCCATGCTCCCGCCATCGACTTTCAGCGCCGATTTCTTGAGAACTGTGCAAAAACCATAATCGAAGCGACCAGAAGCTGCCTGACCGAGCCTTCCTCCCATTCCCACCGGGCAGCCCTGCTCTGGAGTTCGATGATGGCCCTGTCCCCGCTGTCAACCGCCGGTCTTGGACGAATCCATCACTCCCTCCATGTGCTCGAACATGGAGTTTCCGCTCTTCACAATATTCCTCACGGTGCTGGATTGGCAGCATTGCTGAGCGGATGGCTCACCAGCCATCTGGAAGAATTCTGCACCCCACTTTCACGGTGGGGTGAGGAGGTGTTCGGGGTGACAGGTGCAACTGACACTGCCAAATCGCAGGCGACGGTCGAGGCGCTGCATCACCTGCTGCTCTCTCTGGGGTGTCCGACCAGACTGAGCGAACTCGGCCTGGCTGAAGGAGATCTTGGCCCCATTTGCGCACATGCAGCAGCTCAATTAAGGGTTCGGGGCATACCTGGTTTGGATGAACGCAGATCCCTGGCTATCCTGAAGAGGGCCCTGTAACCGACGTACCCCCGGCTTTTCAATCTATCCACAGGGCCTCAACAAGCTCTGAGACATCATCGAGTTGATCCACCTCTTTAACCAGGCTGACAATTCTGTTGCACTGGGCCTCCGGCAGCACCTGTCCCGCAAGAGAAGAAAACTTGGCAATGATTTCATCCCAACTCAGAGGGTTTTCCGGATCCCCCCTGGGATAGTCGAGCTGGTGTTCGAATGCTTTGCCTGTGGTTGTCTTGATGACTACCCTGGCCGGCCACTTTGCGGGAAACTCCCTGTTCAACTCGGGATCACGCATACAGTTGACCCGCTTCATAAATCTTTTGATTTCACTATCACCAATTTCATCCGCATGATAGCGATCAAGCGAGGCATCTCTTCTCAGAACCGCGAGGGCGGCGCCAAACGGCATGGAAAACTGCGCGTCCACCACGGATCGTGGTTCTCGTTTCTGCTCGGCCGGTTCAGCGACAAGGGCGAAACCGGCATCGAGAATGGCGATATCGACCCGGGCGATATCCTCCGCTCGCAGCTCATTTGTCTTGATTATTTCCAGAATGCAGTCAATTGGTCCCTGTTTATAGCGACAGCAGGCGTGGGGTTTTATCGAGGTATTCATTACCTCCCACGGGGTGGCCCAGTTGCGCATGACCTGGTCAGGATCAGACTCCGGTGAGTAGCCGTGCAAAAAGCCGAATTTTCCTTCGATGATCGAAGCCGGTCCGCTGAATCCCTCCCTGGCAAGTTCGGCGGCGACCACACCGCTGTGGGCGGCCCAGCCCGCGTGGAAGCGTTTGGTAAAGGAACCGTCGGAGAGAAACTCGAGTGAGCCCGCAGCCTGACTTCCGGCAATGCCAAGGGCGTAAACAAATTGCTCCTCGGTCAAATTGAGCAGCCTGGCCGAGGCTGCCGCAGCCCCAAAAGCCCCGCAGGTGCCGGTGGGGTGAAATCCCTGGCGATAGTGGGCGGTGGGTTTCAGGGCAATGCCCAACTTAACCATGAGCTCATAGCCGACAATTATCGCAGTGAGCAATCCGGCACCGCTGCAGCGGTTCTCATAACCGGTTGCAAGCGCCGCCGGAATAACAGCGACCGCAGGATGTAGAGAGCCGCTGTTGACCACATCGTCGAGTTCGAGTGAATGGGCTGCCGTTCCCACTGCCAACGCGGCGAACGAGGCCTCGCTCTTTATGGCGGTACCGATGATTGGAATTTGCTGGTCCTGTGAACATTTTCGTGCGGCCACACGGAGAACCGGGAGGGTCGATTCAGTCAGGGTGCCCCGAATGGCACACCCCAGGAAGTCGAGCAGCAGGTAGCGGCTTCGATCGACGACCTCCTCGCTGAAGGAAGAGAAATCTGTCTGTACGCATGATGCGCCGACGCGGCGGGTCAGATTTTCAGGGGATGTGAGCATCATGAACCTCTTGGTATCTCGAGCCGATGATTATTATTCCAGGTCAAATCCCTTCTTGGCCAGAGCGATGAAATGGGCAACATCGATCTCTTTGGGGCAGACGTGGGAACAAGCCTTGGACGTATGACAACGATAGACGCCCTGATCGCTGTATATTGTTTTGAACCGCGCGTCCTTCTCCTGCTCCCTCGGGTCCAGCACCCTGACGATTGAGGCCAGTATCGCGTTGGGGCCGAGAAAGGTCCGGTGACTGCTGATGCAGGCGGAGGCGCAGCAGAAACAATTAATGCACCTGGTGGCGTCGACATACTGTTCGAGTTGGTCGGGG
>JAHEER010000128.1 GCA_024640625.1 Desulfobulbaceae bacterium | reverse complement strand
ATCCTCCCCACACTTATTTTAGGGCTTTGCTGGATTTTTCAAAATAATTGGTGAGTTCTGCCAAGAATCAATAGGGACTAATTGCTATTCATTGGCTTTAAATTTTAAAATGACTTCAACTAATCGAATCATCCAGAACACCAATAATAGATCTTAGTGACGATACTCTCAGATAAAAAATAAGCATTTTACCTAACAACAAAATGTCACCTTGTGGGCAGTTGGCGTTAACCACCCGGAAAGTTGGCACTACATTGTCTGCAATGGTTAATGTTATGCAGACATTATGCCTGTTAGCTTCCTATGGCCCGTTTCTATGATTCTGGAACTTATTCATCGAATTCGAGCATTAAAAGCTGCTCCAACCGCCGGGTTATATCTTGATAATTACCCGCTTTCCTGTAGTTGATAAATCATATTACAAGCTGTTGGTACTAGGTTGAATGGTTGTGGAGGAAGGATTTCGTGGGAGCCGATAACGAGAAAACCTCCAGGAAGCAGCGACTGCAGGATCCTGTCGAGGACAATCGATTGCACCCTGGGTCGGTGATAGGTGAGCAGGTTATTACGCAGGAACACAGCGTGAAAGCCTCTGTCCGGCAATGCATTGAAAAAATCATGATGCTTCCAGGCAATACCTTCCTTGAATTTCTGTTTGATAGCAAAGTCGTTGCGACGAACTGACCGGTGAAAGCAGGTTGAAAGCATTGTCGGTCCCAGCTCTCGCAGACTGCTCTTCTGGTAGATGCCTTTCTGTGCTCGCTCAAGACATGCATCATTTGCATCCGTCCCAAGAATTTTTATCGAGGAACAAGTGGCCCAGTGCTCCTCATGCAAGATATTGAGACTGTAGACTTCTTCTCCACAGCTACAACCTGCACACCAGATTTTCAGTGCATCATTTTGCTTAAGCAAGGTGGGGAAAACAGAATCGGCCAGGCTGGTCCAGAGCTCTCTGTCCCTAAAAAAGCGTGAAATGGTGATCCGCAGAAAAAAGAGCAGCGTCTCCCGTTCAGCCCGGTTCTCATCAAGGACATCAAGGTATTGTTCAATCGAGCTGCAGCCCAGTGTCTCCATATGTGCGCTAATCCTTTTCATCGGTCTTTTTCGTACTTTTCTATAGCCTTGCCAAGAGCGATGGTAGTGGTCAAGCAGAAGCCTGAAGTCGGAGTCGGTAATCATTTTCTTATTCACGGTGAGTGGACGATTCTATTGCTCCGCGGCTGCAAGTGATTTATCGGATACCCCACTATTGTAACTTTATCACAGCCTGTACCTAATCTCTCAACGACGCCGAGATATCTGGGGAAGCCCTGCCCCTGACGAAAAAAGCTATTTGCTGGGTGGGAGAGGAAATAGTTTAAGTTTTATTAACGGCGGATATTGTTCACAAAGGTAACTGCGGTTTCATGCAGTCCAAGTCAATTGTCCCTGTGACCGATTATCCTTGTCAAACTCTAAATAAATCCGGGCAACCGCTGCGTCTACCCGGAGTTATCTTTGAGTTCCTGGCCGTTAATCGCTGCCCCGACAAACCTCTAGATAAAAAGGAAGGGGCTTGGGAAGCAAAACAGACTAAATTGTCCTTAGTCCTTGATGTTTAAGGGTGGGTCAAGATCCATTCTTTCGCTTTTTCTGATTCTCCTGAGGAAAAGTGTCTAATTTCCGCCGACACAAAGTGTGATGCCAAATGCTCAGCGACATTTCCCAGAGCGGAATCGGTTACAAGGCCAATCTTCTTGATATGCTTGTGATGATCCCGCACAAAGTTGAAGTGCGATGTCAGGGCAACGAGATTTTCCCAACCGGGAAAATGAGGGGCATCAATAATCAGACCGGCAAGTCCCCCGGTTTCTTTGATATATGGATCAACGGTTAGGGCAAGTTGCTCAAAGTCAGCTTTTTCGAGTGAAGTCTTAGGTTTTACATACAGAATGGAGTTTATGGTGTCGAGTGTGTGTTCAATCATTTGTCGCTCCTTCCCCGCTAGGGGATGAAGTGATGGGGTTTGATAAGTTCCTTCTTCGAGGCTGATTTAAACGGATATTAGCAGCCCGGATCACTATTACCAATTCTCCAAAACGACTCTTGCCAAGTGATTTTCACAATTAAGATATCTAGACAAATATCTGGAACTGGCCCAAGCCTAAATCTGTTACCCCATCAGCGGAGTCAAGGTTGATTGGAATTACGTTTAGGCCCGGACCGTAAAGACGGATTATTTTTTTTTCTTATCCTTTTTTTTCTTTTTGTCTTTTTTCACATCTTTGGCTTTACATTCTTTCTTCTTAGATGCTTTTTTCTTATCGTCTTTCTTCTTCTCTTTTTTCTTAGCCATAATAGTCTCCTGTAGGAAGTTCGTTTATATACAACCCAACTCCGCCCGCTTGAAAAGACAAAGATTTTGCCAGGTGATGCCCTGGTATCTTAGCAGTTATGGAAAGGTTGATATTCTGCACAGAGTACTATACACCATTAGGCAACTGTCGACACTCTGAAGATAGTGAAAATTGGTCAAGATAACAATAAAGTCGGTTATGAGCATACCAACTTATTACGCTACATCATTACCGCAGTTTTAATTTTCGCCGTCATACTTGGTCTTGGCCGCCTCAGACTATATCAAGAAGCCTCACGTATAAAACGATCTGGAATAGTTTTTGTGGCACTGTTCATTGTATTGACCATTTTCTATATGATTTGGCCGTATGACGTCTGATACGGCATGAAGGCCAAGCTAACATGTCCATGATCAATTTTGATGGCTTAGATACGCGCCAAAAGCACCATCTATTGGTTATAAAATAGATATTGGTATTATGTTCCTGGCTACTAATTGATTAGCAGCGCGGAAGTAATCTTTTCAATGGAGATCGAATTATGGACTATGGCTTTCCGATGTTTGGCGGAATAATCAGTATCTTCTTGTTTATCGCCGGAGTAATGGCTCTTTTTATACCATTCTGGGTTTACCGTATTCGCAACGAGGTAATAGAAATGAACAGGCAGTTAAGTAAACTTGTTAAAATGCAGGGGTATCAAGGCGGATATGAGACACTAAAGAAAGACGAACCCGGGTATAAGACTTGCGTAAAGTGTGGCAAGAAGAACAGGGCGGGGGATGCAGAGTGCTTGCACTGCGGTGAAACACTTTATGGCTGAAATCTTGAGGTGTAGAAATCGAGATTCAACCTGACATTGCAGATGAACCAGCTTCAAAAGAATAAGACAGTCATCATATGCCTTGATTGAATGACGTACACCTTAAACAGCTTTGCCGACAGAATAATTAAGGTCTCCTAAGCAAACCTCTCTTCTCAATTAATTTAACTCCGTGTTGATGTCTGCAAGCGGACGGGTCTTCCAGCGGCGATGCATCCAGAACCACTGGTCAGGATAGAGCCGAATGTAGTGTTCCAGGCGAGATGTGCAGCGTTGGGTGATATCATGGATGTTTTCTTCAGTTGCGCCCGCCTGGTAATCCATTTCTACAGGCTCAAAGACGACTTTTATGGTGCCATTGGGCTGGCGGATTGCCGCAAAAAAGATTATCGATGCGCCGGTCTTCAGGGCGAGTAATGCAGGTCCTTTAGGAGTCGAACAGGGTCGCCCGAAAAAGTCGACGAAGGCTCCCCCTCTTTTTTGATTTTGATCGATCAGCATGCCGACTGTGCCGTTTTCACGTAGAATTTTAAGAACCGCCTTGGTCGAGGATCTCTTGGGAATCATTTGACCGCCGGTTGCTTCTCGATGTTCATTAAGCTTTTTGTCCAGGTACTTATTTGATATCTTTGCCACCACCACACCAAAACGATAGCCGTTAGCGGATAAGGCACTGCTGGAATACTCCCAGTTACCAAAATGTCCACCCACGATGATCACTCCGCGCTTTCTTTTAAGGGCCTGGATCAGCAGCTCTTCGTCGGCCAGGTCGACAATACTCTTGATCTCTTCAGTGGATAGCGTCGGCATCCGGAGATGCTCGAGAACGTTCATACCCAGGTTCTGGTAAGTGCCTCGGGCTATTTTCTTGATCTCTTGAACCGGCTTTTCGGGAAAGGCCTGCGTGAGATGTGTGAGGACGATGGCCTTGCGGACGGGGACGAAATAATAGATGACATCACCAACGAGGCGGCCCAGTCTCAGTATCGCAGCCCTCGGCAGGCCCCGGATGAGAAAACCGATGCCTATCAGAAAATGATACTCTATGTAGTGCCGCACTCGCTTCAGCGCTTGAAGATATGACATTCGAGCTTGGGAAACAGTTTGCATCTAAGGTATATCACCGGGCTTATACAGGCAGAAGTGGGTGCCAGGCATGGGCCTGTACATCTACTGCTAACCTTCCATTATTAATAAAGCTCTGTTGCAGAGGAAATCCTAGCTTAATTCACTCAAATTTTCCAGCGCCAGGCCGTCCACAGGTTTAAGATCACTCACTGAAAACGACGCGGCAACCAGAATAAATTTTACGGGATCTTTAAGATATGCCTTTGTCCCAATAGCGTTGGGACGTTTAGCGCTAGTCAGCAAGGCTAAAATGTTTCCCATCGCTCTCACAACATACCGCTCTGATTTTTATCCCCTGGGGCTAGGAATAGACGGCTCTCGCTATGCCTAGATGGTTCACTCAGTTTTATAGCCAAGGGGTGTCTTTTTGTGGCATTGATAATCGCCCAATCACCCATATCATATTGGTAGAATCTAATCCTTAGGGTACCCCGGTTAGATTCATTCAATTCCTCTTGCAGGAGGAATTCCTATGAATGTTCAAATCCAGCATTGGGCAATTATTCTGGTCATCATCCTGCTGGGTATACGAACCGTACCTGCAAAACGTATCCCTTCACACCACATAAATGAACTAAAAGCACTTTCAGAGCAGGTGACTGCTGATAGTCAATATGATTTGGGACTTATTTATGCCCTAGGTAAAAAAGTACCACAAGATTATCAGAAGGCCGCTGTCTGGTTCAGAAAAGCAGCTGAACAAGGACATGCTCTTGCCCAGTCAAACCTGGGTTATATGTACCTCAGGGGTGAGGGGGTCCCGCAAGACTACCGCAAAGCAGTTGAGTGGTTCAGGAGGGCAGCTGAGCAAGGAAATGTTCATGCTCAATATAACCTAGGGGACATTTACAGAAAAGGTGAAGGCGTTCCCCAAGACTTCAAAAAAGCAGTTTTGTGGCTAATGAAAGCAGCTGAACAAGGCAATATTCAGGCTCAATTCAACCTAGGGTGCATGTGCCAGAAAGGTGAAGGAGTAGGGCATGATTTCAAGCAAGCGGCTATGTGGTACAAGAAGGCTGCTGAACATGGGCATAGCGGCGCTCAGAATAACTTGGGGGTTATGTACCACACTGGTAAAGGGGTACCACAAGATTTCAAGGAAGCTATTAGGTGGTACCACAAGGCGGCAGAACAAGGGCATAACGATGCTCAGAACAACTTAGGAGTTATGTACCACATTGGTGAAGGAGTTTCGCAGAATTACAATAAAGCGGCCAAGTGGTACAAAAAAGCGATGAAGAATGGAGATTTAGATTCTAAGCGCAATCTTGAGATATTATGCGAAGAGAGTCCTGTGTCATGCAGCGGCAATCATGAATGATCAAGCAGATCAGCAACTAATGACTGTTCCTGTGCATCTACCGTTGCTATGCGCCTTTTCCTACTTGATAAGAAATCAGGTAACTGCACTGCATCTTGACGACGAACTGACGATAGTCTGCAGGTTGAGTGGTGGATACAGGGTAGTGGCGCAAGGGATCAATGTGGTTTGCTATTTGAACCTGGTTTTGACCTTTCCTGCTGATCTTCATAGTGCCTGGCCAGGAATTTCAGGAACTCGTCCTCACTAAAATGATCACCGTTCTGACCCAAAAACCTGTGCATCAGTAGTTTCTTGTCGGAGACATCCATCACCTTCCAGACGTCCAAATATGTGTTGGAATCGCTCATCAATGCCGCCTATGGTAAAAGTTCTGCGAGGCACTGTCACCGTCTTTTCGGATACTGCCCACCTACAACGGACTTAACAAAATGATGGACAAAATATACTCCCAATCTGGTCAACAAACAATACCACAGATGACACATATACTTAAAATAACTGTAAAACAGGAAGATAAATTATGTGACAAAGATATGATTAATAATTACAGGAGATTGCAAAGTAGTTTTAAAGCGATGGGACAGATCTCGCAGAATCGCAAAGGAGATCCAACTCGATTACCTTACAATATACTAAAATCAAAAGGGTCGTATGGGGCCAGGCCGATGTTTTCAAGATGGAGCAGAAATACAATATTATTACTGTTCTGATTCTCGTTTTTCGACATTCTCCAGCGCTTCCCTAAAACTCAGCAGGAGACCACTTTCCTCATCCCATAGACTCAAGCTGATATTCCGCAGGCCGCTGAGGTAGGGAACGGGATCTATTTCCTGCAGCTCCGGGATTTCATCGAAACATTGTTTAAGCCTGTAATTTGGAATTCGTGGCGCAAGGTGATGAATATGATGATATCCGATGTTGCAACTGAGCCAGCGCAGAATGGATGGCATCAGGTACAACGAAGAACCCTCCATCGCTGCCCGGAACCGATCCCATTCACCGTTGTGCGCCCAATAAACGTGGCGGAACTGATGTTGAACATAAAAAAGCCATAGCCCTAGCATGCTCGCTCCCAGCATCATGGGCAGAAGAATCAGCAGGAGCCCCTTCCACCCTATCAAGGCTGAAGCAAAACTCAGCAACAGCACAAGCATAAGGTCCGTAAAGAGAACACTTAGCAACTCTCTCTTGCGGAATCCTTTTGAGGGCACCCTGTTGAGGATAAGAAAAAGAAACGGTGCGGATACGAAAAACATGAAGAATGGATTCCGGTACAACCTGTAACGAAGCTTTTCCCACTTGCCGGCGTTGCGATACTCACTCAGTGTCATGAGCCATATGTCGCCAACACCTCTTCTCTCCAAATTAGCCATATAGCGGTGATGAATACCATGCGTTCGCTGCCAATCGTAATAGGCTGTGAAGGTAAGAACACCGAGAAAATGCCCCAGCAGGAAACAGGCCCTGCGAGAGGCGAAGTAGGAGGTGTGGCAACAGTCATGGAAAATGATGAAGAGTTGGACAATTATCGGGGAGGTCAAGAGCGACAATAGCAAGATGATTATAACAGGTGCCTGGAAGTGAAGGAGTGTTGTCAGAAATGCGACAGAGGTGAGATAGAGAGCCAAAGCTGTCGATATCTGGAGGAGCGATCTCCCGGTGTCGGGATGGGTGTATCTGTTCAGCACCTTATGCAGTTCAACTTGATCCATCGAACAACTCGGAAATGTATGGTGGCACCAGAATAGTCGATAAAGAGCTTATGCCTAATTATAGCAAATTGGGCCTGAATTTTTTATTAGAATCAAAGATATTATTCACAACATTAACTGCTTATAGCCTACAAGGAAGCTGAATATGTTATATCGAAATCACATTCGTGGCTATGAAACTTAGGCTTCATCCACGAGATCAGCATAGGCCTTGTATGCTGCTGAAAGATTAATCGAGTCAAAATTCCATTGAAATTATCTTATTCTCGTCTACGAAATGGTTAGGGATAATCTCTTTATTCAAATCTTTCTTATAAGCATTCGCACGTACCGGAAAAATCATTTTATAGCTTAAGTGCTCGTTTTATCATGTAGAAATTTGAATATTCCTTGCCACCATTAATACTTCGTCCGCTGAATAGAGATTTTTTATAGTTGCTTCTACCCTCGCCCCCATTGTCTTCTGGTATATTTTTTGAGCATGGTTGTCTGCTCTGGTAGTGACGATAATGTGTTTTAATTTTGCCCCTCTGCTGGCAAGCTGACAATTTATCTGCGGTAATGACTCTTTAATCAGTCTGGAGCCAATCCCTTTTCCTTGATATTTGGGAAGAACTGCTAGCTGCTCGAGTTCAAGAACCACCTCTTGGCGAAAACCACTTTTTTGAACCCATTGAATGTAGCCAACTATCTTGTTTTCCATATTTTCTGCAACGTAGTACTGGACTCTAGGATAGGCCTTGCTATTACTCTCAATCCATTCATGTGACAACATTTGTCTCACAAATGCAGCTTCATGAACTTTTG
Source organism: Desulfobulbaceae bacterium (assembly GCA_024640625.1). GTDB lineage: Bacteria > Desulfobacterota > Desulfobulbia > Desulfobulbales > Desulfocapsaceae > JABDQA01. The sequence goes on along the minus strand of JAHEER010000128.1, from coordinate 803 downwards.
CGGTTTTTTCTATATCTTTATGATTGAAAGGACGAATGTTCATAGTAATTTTATAAATTATTGGTCAGTGGAACACGAGATTTGATAATCTTTTAACTAAACGGAAACAACAATAAACCCCAAGGACCTAAGCCGTTACACTTTTTGAAAAGGGAGATTTTGCTTAATATATCCTGCTGAATGGCGATGTTATAATCAGAATTTATCATTAAGTTTTGTTGCACTGAGTTATTATTTTTATCGTCAATGTCCCCTTCACTCAAACCTGTAATGTTGTGGAACTGGCGGCATTGCCCCCGGCTGACTGCACACGTAAGCAGCAAGACGGTTTGCTTTCTCATTTATTTCATCAAGTGTTTTTTTGCTTAGTAATCCAATTACCACCGCTGCGGTGAAAGAATCACCTGCGCCAATCGTATCGACAATTTCGGCGGCAAGGCCGCTATGTCTTGATATCTCGCCTCTCTCAATTAAAATGCTGCCGTCACTTCCTTTGGTAAGAATTACAAGCTCAAGATCAAAATGTTTACGAAGTGCTTCCATTTGTTCATGTTCGGAACCAGTTAGCAAAAAAAGTGAGGAGATCACGGTTAGTTCATCATCATTAAGCTTCAAAACCGTGCACATTTTGAGCGAGTTTTCAATGATCTCCCGGTTATAAAAGTTCTGGCGAAGGTTGAGATCATAGACTTTCAGGGTTTTTTCAGAAGTGGTTCCCAGGTATTGCTGAATGGATGATCGGGATGATTCTGCTCTTTGCGCAAGCGTGCCGAAACAGATGGCTTTAAGCTTTGCTGCACATT
>JAHEER010000224.1 GCA_024640625.1 Desulfobulbaceae bacterium | reverse complement strand
AAACCCGAAATACCTGAGGAGGGTGTTCAGGCACCTGCTTCACAAAATAACAAAACTGCTGCAGAAAACATTTTGATAGTCAGTCCAGAACAAATTTTATTAAATGCTCAGGTAACGACTAAAAATGATGTACTTGAACTGATTTCTCAAAACTTATCTTCTTTAGGTCTCGTAAGTGGAGACTATTTGGATGCATTGGTTGGGCGTGAAGAAAAGGTCAGCACCTATCTGATTAATGGTGTAGCTATCCCACACGGTGTCAATGAAGCAAAGCAGCAGGTAATTCAAACCGGTGTTTTTATTGTGCAGGCACCGCAAGGTGTCGTCTGGAATACCAAGGGAGACGTGGCTCGATTGATCGTCGGTATTGCAGCCAAAGGCAAGGATCATTTGAGCCTGCTTCAGCGGTTGACCAATGTGGTCATGGATGAGACATCAGCCGAACAACTGGCAACCACAACCAATAAAAACGATATTTTGCATGCGCTAAACGCAAAGGAGCAGACTGCACCGGTACAACAGGAAGATTATTCAGTTGTCGCACAGGCACAGGTTGTTGATGTTGAGGGTATGCATGCCCGCCCCGCCAGCTTGATTTCAGAACAGGCTGCAAAATTTCCAGAAACAGATATCCGCATTCGAAACGATCAGAGGACAGCAAACGCCAAGTCCATGGCATCACTTTTGTCCATGGGCGCTAATCAAGGCGATGTCCTGACAATTTCCGCGGAAGGGCCTGAGGCAGAACAGGCCGTTCAAGTTCTGGCTGAAATGATTAGTCAGGGGCTGGACAGCGAGGAGGAACAGGCAAATGCGTCTTATCATCCTCTGACCGTTTTATCAGCTCTGCCCGCTGTTCAGTGCCGTATGACGATAAGTGGTTCCGCTGCATCACCGGGTATTACGATGGCACCTGCATTTCGATTGCAGGTAGGAAAGATGAAATTTGAGGAGAATGCACAAGACTCTAAAGAGGAAGCCAACCGTTTTAGCATTGCCCTGACCGAAGCCGCCCGGCAACTGGATGAACTGAAAGCCAACCTGCAAAGCAGGGCGCCGAATGAAGCCGCCATTTTGCAAGCTCAAAAGCAATTGTTGCAGGATGAACTGGTATTAACCGACAGTGAAAAGTCGATTGTAAATGGTAAGACTGCTGCCTGGTCTTTTCATCAAGCGATTGAAAAGCAGGTCGAGTCATTGAAAACAGTTGACAACGAGCGCCTGAGGGCAAGGATTGCGGATCTAATTGATGTGCGTGATCGGGTATTGGCTTTGATGGTACCCGCTGCTTCAGCAGTTGAATATCCGCAAACTGATTTCATTTTAATGGCCAAAGATCTAACGCCGTCACAAACCGCCGGATTGCATGGTCTGAAGGTTCGCGGCATCTGTACGGAGCTTGGCGGTCCCAACAGTCATATGGCGATCCTTGCCCGAGCCCTGGGAATTCCGGCAGTGGTTGGCCTGGGCGAGGGAGGGCTGGAGAACATTGAGGATGGTGAACTGATTATTGTCGATCCCCAGGCATCTTCCATTTACGTTGATCCGGATGAAGCAACGCAGAAAAATGGGGTGGAATGGATTGCGCAGTGGGAGCAGATTCGCAAGGCAGAAGATGCACAAAAACATAAGGCCGCTGAAACGTTGGATGGTCGGCACATTGATGTCGTTTGCAATATCGCCAAACCGGAAGACGCGAAACTTGTTTTAGAAAATGGTGGTGAAGGCGTGGGGTTGTTAAGGACAGAGTTTCTTTTTGAATCTTCCACTGCGGAACCAACCGTTGAAGCGCAATGCGATAGTTTAAAAGCTATCGTCGAGGAACTTGGCAGTCGCCAGTTGATCGTGCGTACGGCGGATATTGGTGGAGACAAGCCTGTGTCCTGGCTGCATATCCCGCATGAAAATAACCCTTTCCTGGGTCTGCGAGGGATTCGCCTCTCGTTCAAATATGAAGATATGTTCAGGCGTCAACTTGAAGCCATTTACCAGACAGCGATCTGGCAGATAGAGACAACCGGATCAACCGGGCTGCACATTATGTTTCCCATGATCGGCAGAATATCGGAGTGGAACAAAGCGCGAGATATTGCCGAGAGTGTTCGCTTGCAGTTAAACGCTCCCCAGTTGCCGCTGGGTATTATGATTGAGGTGCCATCCGTAGTGATGATTGTGGAGCATTTGGCAAAAGAAGTGGATTTCTTTTCCATCGGTTCAAACGACTTAACGCAGTACACGTTGGCCATAGATCGCCTGCATCCTGATCTTTGCTGTGAGGCTGACAGTTACCATCCCGCATTGGTGAGCATGATTGAGACGACGGTAAAAGCCGCCCAGGCTCATGGTAAATGGGTTGGTGTGTGCGGTAATGCGGCTGCGAGTCCTAATCTCGCCACACTGCTGGTCGGGTTGGGAGTGAATGAACTATCAGTCAGCCCAGCCAATGTGGCGGCGGTGAAAAATATTATCCGCGCAGTGAGCTATCGTAAATTACAAGAGAAAGCGAATAAAGCATTGCAGATGGATAGTTCGGAAGCCGTGATGGAGTTGTATAAAACTAACGACGATCTGTTGTAACATCGAGCATTTAACGAAGTTA
>JAHEER010000040.1 GCA_024640625.1 Desulfobulbaceae bacterium | reverse complement strand
ATGCAAATGGATCTGATCCCGCGCCAAACGTTAAGGTCTGGCTATCAGAATCCTCTTCAGTCGGGGCAACATCCAGATCAGCCTCCTGAACTGTCAGGCTAACTTCTTCGCCCGTAGGTTCTGCGCCGTCGGTAACCGCAATATTATGGGTGTCTTCCGCCACATCTCCATCAGCGTCCGTCACACGCATGGTGAAACTGAGATTATCAGCAAATTCATCATCATTATCCACACCGGTCGACGGATCAAATTCCCAGGTACCGTCAGCCTTGACGGCCAGCGTCCCAAGCTCATCACCGCCTGAGTTGGTAACGGTAACAGAAGTATCACTCAATTCGTATAATGTGCTATCATCACCATTAAGGTACCACTCGATCGAGGCCGGCGGCGCTTCATCGTCTTCACCGTAGTCACTGGTCCACGTACCGTTTAAGTTCGCTCCATCCTCGGCAACACTGTCAGGATCAGAGGCTACTGGTACAATATTTACCGTCGGAATATCGTCAACAACAGTCACATCGGCATAACTCGTAGCCGTTCCGCCTTCGGTATCAGTAGCAATAACCTCGATACCGCTGATATTGAAATCATTGTTGTTTGCTCCAGATGCAGGGGCGGTATGCTGGAACTCATCGGTAATTGTTACTTTGACATCTACCGTACCGGCACCTGTATCTGCATTCTCGAGATCCAGCACAATCGATGGACCAGCTTCACCTGTCACCGTTCCTTCAAGCGTCTGACCGCCATTGGTGACCGTCCAATTAATAGTCGCATCGGCATAATCACCCGTAATGGTGCCAACCGTCCCATTGAAAGCAAAAGATGCAAATGGATCTGATCCCGCGCCAAACGTTAAGGTCTGGCTATCAGAATCCTCTTCAGTCGGGGCAACATCCAGATCAGCCTCCTGAACTGTCAGGCTAACTTCTTCGCCCGTAGGTTCCTCGTCCTCTGGCGGAGGAGTTGTAGGCGGAGGCGTCGTCGGAGGAGGCGTTGTCACCGGCGGAGGCGTTGTTGCTAGATCCGGCTCCTCTGCCAAGAACACAGGCTCCGGTTCCGGCGCCGGTTCGGGTGTCAGCGCGGTAAGAACTACCGGCTCTTGCGGCTCTTCCACCGGATCAAGCAATACTCCGTCAAAATCATAGAGTACGCCCTCGGTCTCAGCCCCTGAGGTCACTTCACCCTCTTTGCCGTCGAGCTCGTCCCGGTAGATCGGCCGACCACCGCCGCCCTGGCCTGCAGCACCGGCTGCCGGGCCGGCCGCGGTTTCGGCGATGTCGATTTCTTCACCCGACTCCAAAGCCTCCTGGATTGCTGCTACCTCTGCGCTGACCTCTTCGAGATCAATCTCTTCAGTGCCAATCACCGAACTGTCGACAACCATATCGGTCATCCGACCCAGATCAAGTTGGGTGTTCTCCGGGTCACTGAAGACGATCGAGATGGCCCCGTCGGGACCGGTATTGATGCGGTCGTTCAGAAAAATCGGGCTGTTGGGTCCGAGAACCCGTTCAACGCCGTCTGCAGACTGGGCTTTAACGGTCCCGTACACGATGACAACTTTTCCTATTGATTGATCAGCCATGGATACTTCCTCCGTGATGCTGTTGGTTGGATTTGATTAGCTCTTGTATCTTATTGTAGCGCATGCCATCTGATCGACAATTGTACTTTGGTACTAGAAAACCATTTTGTTTGGCCTGGACAGCCATAACGAGAATCTAAAAATTAGTATTGAAAATATGTACTTGGTCTATGATGTGGTAATGGAAATGAATTTTATCTGTGAGGAAGGTCCAATGGGATCAACGCTGTTTATTGATTGTGTGCAGCTATAAAAACTGATCCGTAGCGTTCAGAAAGAGGCAGCAATAACAAGCAAACGATTTATGAAGAACAAGCTGTAAATGGCAGCCAAGAACAAACCTATCTAGTCGATGCATTGTCAATCTTGAATTTCTCGCATCTATCGCATTGCCCATATACCTAATTGTACGTTTTATTTGTAAAAATTACCTGAAATTCGCTTTTCATCTTCTGCGCTTGTAGACAAAGTTACTATATATCTGTTCAGCAGATTGGTTCTTTCCCCGCCTTTCACTGGATCTTGTCTGCCAGGGAACAGACGCTCACCAAGTGACAATAATTGTCAGAAGATATAATGATTTTTGTCAAAGCAGCATCAGGACGCATACCTCTGCGCGGTATCTTTTGACTTAAACCGACCAGGATATTCACAAGATATTAATATAATTAGTTTTGTTTAAAAATTCACTGTATGGGGTTTTTGGGGAAAGAAAATTGCATAACTCAGTGCGGACTATTGCGAAAATCGCACATAGTAGAGAATTGCAATGTACGTTCCCCATAACTTCACTGATCAGGAGGTTCACATGATCAAGAAAATAAGTAGATCCGGATTGCTCGCCTGCGGATTAGTAATAGCGCTGAGCGCTCCATCTCAAGGAGAGACTATCTCCGAGGCGGTGGACAAAGTCATTCAGACCAACCCTCGGGTTCAGTCTCAGATTCATAATCGGCTGGCCCGGGATCAGGAAGTTGTCCAGGCCAGAGCCGGCTATTATCCGACCCTCGACGGCTACGCGGCCGGTGGCTGGGCCAACTATCGAGAACCAATTGAAGATGATCTGAATCCCTATGAGGCCGGTTTCAGCCTGAGACAGAACGTCTTCAGGGGTTTTGCCGACCAGGGGGAGATCGCCCGGCAGGAAGCCAGGGTGGCTTCTTCCGCCTACCTGCTCCAGGGGACATCGGAGGATCTTGCCCTTGATACCGCCCGCGTCTACATCAACGTCCTGCGCAAGCAGGAACTGAAGCAAATTGCCGACGAAAACCTGGAAATTCATCTGCGCATTGCCGACCAGATCAAGCTCAGGAGTGACTCAGGCGTCGGCAGTCAGGCAGATACCGACCAGATTAATGGTCGTCTTGCTCTGGCTCAGTCAAATGTTGTTATTGCCGAGACCAACCTGCAGGATGCCAGGTCGGAGTACCTCGCCGTGGTCGGCAACCTGCCTATGGATCTCACCCAGCCGCTGCCTCCGAACAGCCGTTTACCTAATTCGCTCGAAGAGGCGACCCTGGCCGCCCTGGGTTCCAACCCGATTCTCAAGTCGGCGGCCGCCGATCTCGAGGCCCGTCAGCAGCAGTATGAGGTTGCCAAAGCTCCGTACTACCCGATTCTCGACATCGAGCTCGACCAGCGCTGGGACGAGGATATCAGCCTCTCCGAGGGCGAGCGCGACTGGTTCTCGGCCCTTGGCAGGGTGCGCTATAACTTCTTCAACGGCTTCCGCGATCAGGGTCGTAAGGCAGAAACCCTGGAACAAGTCAGCGAAGCCAGAGAGATTAAAAACAACACGGAGCGCCAGGTGGTTGAATCCATGCGACTGTCCTGGATGGCCTACATGTCTGTCCTTGACAGGATCGACTACCTGAGAAATTACATGAAATCCAGCAGGTCAACCGCTATTGCCTATGCCAAGCAGTTCGATATTGGCAAGCGGACGCTTCTGGATGTCCTTGATGCCGAGGCAGAAGCAGTCAACGCCCGCGCCGATCTTGTCGATGCTGAAGCGGACGGTCTCTTTGCCCAATACCGTATGCTTGCCGCCACCGGTCAATTGGTGGACACCTTCGGGCTGGCCTGGCCGGAGCAGGCAATGGTCAACGAGGAATAGTATCAGAGAACACCACTCCTTATCTTCAGGCCGCATTGGAACAGATTCCCGTGCGGCCTTTCTTGTCCGCACCCAATATCCCGATATGTTTGGGATTTTTTTCTTGAACAGCCTGCTGTATTATTGTTCAATCAACGGAGAAGGTGCACGATTTCATACGGTTGCGGTTATCAGCCAGGGTTATTACCCGCAATCCGTTGTCGGCTTATAAGAATTCTCTGAGACAAGTGAACTGCGACCACCCCACGATCAGCATTCTGCGCTCCAGGTTGTGGCCGTTCTGGCTGGCTGCGGCACTGCTTTCTCTCACCTTGCTGAGTGTCCAGGCCCGGGACTCCTTCAGGCTCGACCGGGACCTGCTGGACAGCGTTGAGCAGAAGTACGGCAGGCAGGCAAAGCAGCGGCTTCTCGACTGGCAGAACCTGATCAATGACGATCAGAGTGCAAACGACCTGGAGAAACTCATCAAAGTAAACGTATTTTTCAACCAGCAGGAATTCATTTCCGATCTGCTCCTCTGGAAAGACACGGATTACTGGGCCACCCCCGTCGAATTCCTGGCCCAAAACGGCGGCGACTGCGAAGATTTTTCCATCGCCAAATACTTTACCCTGAAAAAGCTTGGTATCGATGAAGAAAAATTGAATCTGACCTACGCCAAGGCCGTCAAACTCGATCAGGCCCACATGGTCGTCACCTACTACGCCCAACCCAATGCCGAACCGCTTATTCTCGATAATCTCGACCAGAGCATCAAACCGGCCTCCGAGCGTCCGGATCTTCTTCCTGTATTCAGCTTCAACGGCATAGGACTCTGGCTTGCCAAAGAACGCGGCAGGGGCAAGCTGGTTGGTACGAGCTCCCGCTACAAACACTGGCAGGACCTGCAGGGCAGGATGCCCGCAGGACTCAATTGAGGTGAAGTCATGACACTGCACAGACAACTTCTTCTGTTTACGCTTATTCTCTGCTTCTTCCTGTTTGTCGGGGTATGGATATACAAGCTCCAGACCACCAGGATATTTCTGCAGAATCAGCTCGAAGTCCACGCCCAGGATACTGCTACTTCGCTGGCGCTGTCACTGTCTCCCCTGGTTGGTGGGGAAGATCTGGCTGCCGTGGAGACGATGATGAACGCCATTTTCGACCGCGGCTACTACAGACAAATCTCTTTATCAGATATCGACGGTACAGTGGTGGTTAAGCGTTTGCTGCCAGTCGCCGTAGATGGGGTGCCGGACTGGTTTATCGAGATGCTTCCCCTGGAAACACCCGGCGGCGAGTCCCTGATCATGACCGGCTGGAAACGCGCCGGCACACTTTATGTGGAAAGTCATCCGGGCTATGCCTACCAGACGCTGTGGCAGACCTTTATACGCATCACCGGTTATTTTTTGCTGACGGGCCTCATCGTCTTCGTCATCGGCAGTACTGCCTTGAAGTATCTTCTTCGTCCCCTGCGCCGGGTCGAAGAGCAGGCCGATTCGATCTGCAGAAGAGAATATACCATCCAGGAGCCCCTGCCCAAAACCCGGGAACTCAAACGGGTGGTAACGTCGATGAACAAGATGACTACCCGGGTCCGGGAGATGTTTGAGGAACAGTCGCAAATAGCCGAGAAGCTGCGGGAGAACGCCTACGGTGACCCGCTGACCGGACTCGGTAACCGGCGATTTCTTGAAGGACAGATCGATGGCACGATGACCGGCAGCGAGAAGGTGGTCAAGGGGGTTTTTCTCTTTGTCCAGATTCAGGATCTTCAGAAAATTAACGACGAGAAAGGCTACGGTGCCGGCGACGAATTGCTGCTGAGAAGCGCAGAAATTATCGATGAAATTCTCGGACCTGAAATACCGCACAGCAGCGCCCGGCTCACCGGTGGCGACTTCGGCATATTCCTGCCCGATGCGGACAAGGATGACGGTGAGAAGATTACCGCCAAACTGGCCAATCGCCTCGCCGCGCTCTCAGGCCAAGGACTGACCTTCTCCGATGAGGTGTTCAGTATCGGAGGTGTCTACTACAGCAGCCACTGTACCTTCAGAGACCTGCTTGCCAAAGCCGACACTGCCCTGGCCGCCTCGAAGCACGATGGTCCCAACAGCTGGCATCTCGAACCTGCCGATTGCGAAGATGGCCAGCCGCATCAGGGCAAGGTGTGGTGGCGCCAGAATCTGGAGCAATCCCTGGCCGACCGGGCCATCAACCTCTACGGTCAGCATGTGGTGCGCACCAACGCACCTGCGGTGCCCCTGCACATGGAACTCTATTCGCGAATTACCATCGACCAGGAACGCGAAGTACCGGCCGGTGTGTTCATCCCCCTGGCCGAGCGAGCCGATGTTATCACTCAGCTTGACCGCAGGGTTGTTGAGTTGGTCCTGGACACCTACCATTCATGGCAGGACAGAAAACTGGCGGTCAACCTGTCGGTCACCTCCCTCCTGGATCCGGAATTTGTCGACTGGCTTAGGAGTCGATTACATACCCTGGCCGATAAAACGCTGGAAATTTATTTCGAGCTTTCTGAAATCAGTGCGGTTCGCAACCTCGACGCGGTAACAGCCTTCAGCCGCCAGGTCAAAGAGCTGGGACACGACATAGGAATTGATCATTTCGGACGAAGTTTCAGCAACTTTGGCTACCTCAAGTCGTTGCAGCCCGAGTATGTCAAGATAGACCGGACCTTCACCAGGGAGCTGGAATCCGGTGACAGCGACGCCTTCTTTTTTGTCGGGTCGCTGAGAAGTGTGGCACACAGCCTGGATATCAAAGTGATTGGCGAGGGGGTGGAAACCGATGCACAGCGCACCCTGTTCGAAGAGCTGAGAGTGGATGGTTTTCAGGGGTATCTCGTCGAGCAGCCGGTTCTGATGACCTCGAAAATTTGATTAGTGACGATTCCTCATTACAGTATGTCATCAACAGTAAGATCCGCGCCGACTTCCTGCATCTTACGGCGGACGTCCTTTCTGGTGCCGAGTTTCGCCCGCGCCTCCTCGGGCAGGTCGGTCAACATGATGACCTTGTTCCGGATCAGTACCTCGATAAGATCGTCGAGTACCCGGATCATCTTCTTGTCGGCCTCCTCCAGCAGAGCCTCGTAGGTTCCCGGATCATGATCGCTGGCCAGAAACTCCTGCAGCTCCTGCTCGGTGACCGGGGTCAGTTCAGCTTTTCCGGAATTCTTGTCTTTACGTATGGCGACAATCTTACCTTCTTTATCCCTTTCCGCATAGAACATGACGTCCCTCCCCATGGATCTGCCGTTGCAGGTTATCGTAGATTATATCCAAATACGCGTAAAAACTCCTGCTTTTTCGATTTTTCTTTTTATTTTAAATATCCAACAGGTATGATATTTAGAGCGAGAATTTACCAGAGAGACCATGACAGAGCACTCAGCTAATATAACCGGGCAGAACGCCACCAGCCCATCAGAAAATGATGTGGAGTCATCGTGGAAGATCAGCAATGTGAGCGACACCGTCGATGATCCGATCGCCGACTGTCTGGTAATCCTCTCCAGGATATACGGTCAACCAATCTCCAGAACCGCACTCCGGGCCGGCCTGCCGCTGGAAAAGAACCGTCTTTCGGTGAGCCTCGCCGCGCGGGCTGCCGCCCGCGCGGGACTCTCCTCCCGGGTGCTGTCGCGTTCGATTCACCAGATGTCCACCCTCGAGCTGCCCTGCATTCTACTTCTCGCAGCGGGCAAGGCGTGCGTACTCACCGACATCGATTTCAGCGCCCAGACGCTGACCGTTATCATGCCCGAGTCGGGCATGGGCAAAGAACATCTGCCCATAGCCGAGCTGGAAAAGAATTACACCGGGTACTCGATTTTCGTGCACCCGTCGTTTGATCGCCTGAAGGACGCCTCCACCCTGGAACGCCCCACCCAGAAAAGCTGGTTTTGGGGGAAAATGCTGTCTTCCTGGCGCATCTACCGGGATGTGCTGGTGGCCAGCTTTCTGATCAATGTCATGGGTCTGGCCACTCCGTTCTTCATCCTCAACGTCTATGATCGAGTTATTCCCAACAGTGCCTTCGAAACACTGTGGGTCTTGGCCATAGGCATTGCCATCATCTATTTCTTTTCACTTTTGATGCAGAGCCTGCGCGGCTATTTCGTCGACCTTGCGGGCCAGAAAGCGAGTCTCAACATGTCCGCCGAGCTGATCGAGAAAACGCTGGGTATGAAGATGTCCGCCAGGCCCGAATCGGTCGGCGCCTACTCCAATAAAATCCAGCAGTTCGATTCGATTCGCGATTTCATCACCTCCTTTTCGATCACCGCGCTGATCGACATGCCTTTTGTCATTCTGGCGTTGTTGGTCATCTGGTACCTGGCCGGGCCCATCGTTTTCGTTCATATAGTGGCCATCTGTTTTCTGATTATCTATTCGCTGCTTATTCATCAGCCGCTGAAAACCGCCATAGAAAACACCTATCAGGCCACCTCGAAGAAAAACGCTATTCTGGTGGAAGGTCTCACTGGCCTGGAAAATCTCAAAATGCTCGGCGCTGAAAGCAAAGTCCAGAAGGACTGGGAAGATTCCATCTCCCTGATTGCCCGCTGGGGCTCGCGCTCCAGGTTTCTGTCCACCTCGGTCAACCATATCGCCTCTTTCGTCCAGAACGGTACCGTGGTCGCCGTGGTTATCGCCGGCGTTTACTCCATTTCCGAAGGATTTCTGACCCAGGGCGGGCTGATCGCCATCGTCATCCTGACCCGGCAGGCGATTGCGCCCGTTACCCAGTTTGTCGGTCTGCTGGCGCGTTATCACCGGGCCCGCGCCGCCTATCAGACCCTCAAAAAGATAATGACGGTGCCGGTCGAACGGCCGCCCGACTCGACTTTTCTGCATCGTGCAACCCTGCGCGGTGCGGTTGAATTCAAAAGCGTGTCATTCAAATATCCCGACCAGAATGCCTATGCGCTCAAGGACGTCTCTTTTTCGCTTGAAGCCGGCGAACACGTGGGCGTGATCGGCTCCATCGGCTCGGGCAAAAGCACCCTGGGCAAGCTTCTGATGGGCCTCTACGAACCGGAACAAGGCATGGTCACCGTCGACGGCACCGACACCCGCCAGATCGACCCCAATGATTTGCGCTACTTTATCGGCTGCGTGCCGCAGGATATCACGCTTTTTCGGGGCTCGGTAAAAGACAATATCATGATGGGCCATCCCCATGTTGAAGATGAGGCAATACTCCGAGCTGCAGAGCTCTCGGGAGTCACCGAAATCGTCAGGAAACACAGCGCCGGATTTGATATGCCGGCAGGCGAGCAGGGACGGAGCCTGTCCGGCGGTCAGCGCCAGACGGTGGCGCTGGCCCGGGCGCTTCTCCATGACCCGCCGATTCTTATACTTGATGAACCGAGCAGCTCCATGGATGCCCGCACGGAAAAGCGGCTCTGCAACAACCTCAGGAGTATCCTGGAGGGCAAAACCCTGGTCCTGGTGACCCATCGCGCGTCCCTGCTGACCCTGGTCGACCGGGTAATTGTACTCGATAACGGCTCGATCCGGGCGGACGGACCGAAAGACAATATTCTCGAGGCCATCCAGCGCGGGCAGCTGAGCTTGTAAGGAGTAAAACTGACGGTGAGCAAGAACGCTTCGCAGAAAAAATTTCGCCAGAAAGATCTCGATCTGGTCACCGATATCAGGACAACTATTCTGGTCGAGTCTCCCCGGGGGGGCCGGTCACTGATCTGGCTCACCCTCATTCTCTTTATCTGTGCAATTTACTGGGCTTCGATTTCCGAAGTGGAGGAAGTGACCAGGGGCATGGGCAAGGTCATTCCCTCCAGCCAGATCCAGATTATTCAGAACCTCGAAGGGGGAATTCTGGCCGAAACCTATGTCAATATCGGCGATATCGTCGAGAAGGGGCAGTTACTGATGCGGCTTGACGAAAAACGTTTTTCAGCGCCATACAAGGAGTACCGCCTCAAGTATCTGGCCCTCATCGCCAGAGCTGCCAGGCTCACTGCTGAAACGGAAATTACCGAAATGATACTTCCCGCGGAATTGGAACAGGAAAACACTGCCATCGCCGCCCGGGAGTGGCAACTCTACAACTCGCGCAAGGAGGAACTGGCAACCACCATCGAAATCCTCGAAGAACAAGCCAAACAGCGGCGCCAGGATATTGCCGAACTCGAGGAGAAACTCACCGAGGTGACCAGGACCTACCAACTGTTGAAGAGAGAGATCGAGCTCACCGAGCCGCTCGTGGGTCAAGGAGCCGTTTCGGAAGTTGAGCTTCTACGACTGCAGCGAGAGGCCTCGGCCATGCTGGGCGACATCGCCGCCACCAAGCTGGCCATCCCAAGAGTCAGATCCCAATTGCAGGAAGCCTTGAAAGAGATCAAGGAAGAGCAGCTCCAGTTCTCCAACAGTGCCAAGAGAGAACTGAACGAAGTACAGGCAGAGCTTGACGCCCTATCAGCCACCTCGGTGGCTCTCGCCGATCGGCTGGAGCGGACCTCGATACGCTCTCCGGTGTATGGCACGGTGAAACAGGTGCTGGTCAATACCGTCGGCGGGGTTATCCAGCCTGGCATGGACCTCATTGAGATCGTACCGCTGGAGGACACGCTTCTGGTGGAGGCCCAGATTAAACCGTCCGACATCGCTTTTCTGCGACCGAAACAAAAGGCAACGGTCAAATTTACCGCCTACGATTTCACCATCTACGGCGGGCTTGAGGCGCAGCTCGAATACATAAGCGCCGATTCGGTTATTGATGAAAAAGGCAATGCCTATTACCAGGTCAATGTGCGAACGAACCAGAATTATCTCATGGGTAAAGAAGGCAAAATGCCGATTATTCCAGGTATGGTTGCCACTGTGGATATCTTGACCGGCAAGAAAACCATCCTGTCGTACCTTTTGAAACCCATACTCAAAGCAAAACAGACGGCTCTGCGTGAACGATAAAGATGAACATCCTGCTCTGCAGCAAAAACGAGAATATTGTCAAGCGCTGGTCGAACGGTCTAAGATCCGGCAACAGCGTTTTTGAAGCACCATCTCTGGAGGCAGCCTATCGGATAATCAAGAGCAACTCAATCGATCTTGTACTGCTGCACCGGACCATGATCAATGAGCAGCAGATAGCCGATATGATTTCTGCGCAAAAGGGCAACAAGGTGTTCGTTCTGTCCGACAGGCCCAACAACGAGGAGGGCATCAGCTGCCTGAGGGTCGGCTGCGTCGGCTATGCCAACTCTTACATTGCCCAGCCCCGCCTCGGCCTGGCGGTTCAGGCGGTGGCATCCGGACTAATCTGGACCGGCTCCTCTTTGATGCAGCACATGATTCAAACCTCCTCGACTGCCACGCGCAAGGGGGATGATGGCGAGACCGCCCAGTCTTCTTTATTAAACAAATTGTCAAAACGGGAGTATCAGGTGGCCGCCCTGGTTGCTGAAGGGCTCCACAACAGAGAAGTGGCTCAGCGCCTCGACATCACCGAACGAACGGTCAAAGCCCATTTGAGTTCAGCCTACGCCAAGACCTCAACCCAGAGCCGACTGGGGCTGGCCAGACTGTTCAGCACGACTTAAAGGCAATTTTACATAAAAAAAGGGCCTGCATAATGCGCAGGCCCAATATGTAAAAGCTCCTCGAGCGGAGCCAGTGGAGTACTCAATGATCCACCTGATCGTAAGGCGGCTTAAACTTAATACCGAAATCAGGAAAGGCAAGATTTTTTGCTGATTTTTTTTGTCAGTGTTGATAACCATCTATTCAGAGCAGCACCTGTTTCGATTGAGGTCCCGATGAACATCCTGGTACTCCTCGGAAGTCCACGCAAGAAAGGCAATAGCGAGTCGGCTGCGGTTACGGTGGTCGAGCAAATTATTGCCACCATAGGCGGCAAGGCGGAGTACATCCGGCTGGCGGCAGAAGAAATTGCGCCCTGCATTGCTTGCGGCGGTTGTGAAAAAACCGGAAAATGCGTCGTCAAAGACGACATGATCGATCTCTATGGCAAAGTGGACGGGGCCGACCTTATCTTTCTGGTCGCGCCCACCTATTTTTATGGGCTCAGCGCCCAGATAAAAAGGTTCATTGACCGGATCCAGGCCCGCTGGTCCAGAAAGTATCTGCTCAAGAGCCCTTTCAGAAAAGAGGATACCCGCAGGGGATATCTCATCTGCACCGCTGCAACCAAGGGAAAGAAGCTGTTCGACGGATCAGTGCTGGTAGCTAAATCTTTTTTCGATGCTATCGATGTCCCCTACGGTGGGGAGCTGCTTATCAGGGGGGTGGACCAGCGCGGCGAGTTTTCCCAAAACCGGAAAGAGATTGAAAAAGCAGAGCTCTTGGCGATGGAAATTGCTGCCATCTTCTCGGCCTGACCCGCTCATCAAGGTGCTACCCAGGCCTATCGGGGCCGAGCCTGCTGCCACCTCTGGGGGCGGCCAGCAATTCCGCATGCACTGCACGCCTCGCAGAAATGAATTATAGCCTCCTGAAGCTGAATTTCTGGCCGCCGATACTTGCTTCATACATCAGGCCGCCCTTGGTGATCGTATAGGTTGCCATCCCTTTGTTGTAGCCGGCCCCCGCTATGGCGACATTGTTTTTGGTGCCGCTGGCCACCGCCGAACTGCCGCCGGTGGAAGCCGAGGCTCCAGCAGCCGCGGTCAATACCGTGGCCTGGGCTTCAGCCTCAAACTCGAAATTGCCGCTGACAAATTCGGCAAAGGCGCGCTGATCTTCAAAAAAGATCACCTGACTGAAACCGGTGCCCCCAAGCTGAAAGCCGATACTCGCCTGAATCATGCTGGAATAGCCGACGTGCCGTCCCTGTTCGTAGACTCGGCCTTCACCGTAGGCACCGCCCACGACAAATCCCCCCTTGCCGATGGTCGGAAACAGGGCGTATCCGTAAGCAGACTCGAAAAGGTGGCCGATACCCGCGTTTTCGAACAGCGTGCGTGTTTCATCGTACTCATCGGCAACAGCAAAGCTTGCGGACAAAATCAGCATCAATAGCACCAGCGCGCTGCGGTACAAATAATTCATCATCTACTCCTTGAATGGATAGTCTTACGATAGACCCAAAACTGGGATGATAATAATAAAATTTTCAGCGATTACAACTCTGCTATTGCCGGTGAGCCACATAATACTTTATAGAGGTAAGTAGCCCTCAGGGCACCCCAACTTCCAGTTGGTCAAAAGTGGCACAGCTTCCACTTTTAGAGGAGTCAAAGAGCAGTAATACTGAACTCAACAATCGTGATCAAAGATTGTGGGAATATAATTCCACACAGGTAAAGAACTTTTTCTCAATTATTCAGGGGGTATGCTGTGGAACATGAAATCGGCTTTGAAATGGCCGCCTCGAACATCCGTTTCGGCAGAGGCATTACCGCAGAGATCGGTATGGATCTCAAAGATCTCGGCGTCAAGAAGACCATGTTTGTGACCGATCCCAATATCGCCAAACTGCCGATGAAGGATACTGTGATCCAATCCCTGGAGAGAGAGGGAGTCGAGTATATCGTCTATGACCAGGTTCGAGTTGAACCGACCGACACCTCGTTCAAGGATGCAATCGATGTGGCGGTGCGCCACCAGGTGGATTCATTTGTAGCCCTGGGAGGCGGTTCGGTGATCGACACGGCCAAAGCCGCGAATCTCTATTCCACCTATCCGACCGACGACTTTCTTCTCTATGTCAACGCCCCGATCGGCAAAGGCGCCCCGGTTCCAGGCCCGACCAAGCCGTTGTTCGCCATTCCGACCACCGCCGGCACCGGCAGTGAGACCACCGGCGTCGCCATTTTCGACCTCGAGGAAATGCACGCCAAGACCGGCATTGCCTCCCGGCTGCTGAAACCAACCCTCGGCCTTGTCGACCCGCTCAATACCATCTCCATGCCGCCGATGATCACCGCCTCGACGGCGCTTGACATCCTCACCCACGCGGTTGAGTCCTACACGGCTATTGCATACACCAGCCGGCCCAGACCGGATCGACCCATACACCGGCCTGCCTATCAGGGTTCCAACCCGATCAGCGATATGTGGGCCATCAAGGCAATGGAGATCATGGCCCGTTATTTCTCAATTGCGATTGACCAGCCTGAAAATGAGGAAGCCCGCGGTATGATGGCTCTGGCGGCGGCTTTTGCCGGTGTCGGTTTCGGCAACGCCGGGGTTTCACTGCCCCACGGCATGTCCTATCCGGTATCCGGAATGGTCAAAGAGTATATCGCTCCCGATTATATCTCCGACCACCCGATCATTCCCCACGGCATATCCGTTGCCCTCAATGCCCCGGCGGTGTTCAGGTTTACCGGTCCCGCCAGCCCCGCGCGCCATTTGCAAGCAGCCAAGGCGCTGGGTGCCGATACTGACGGTGTCAAGGAATCAGAAGGAGGAGAACTGCTCGCTGAGACGATGATTAGCTACTTCAAGCGGTTCAATATCCCCAATGGGCTTAAGGACGTAGGCTTCAGTGAGGCCGACATTCCCAAGCTGGTCCAGGGCACCCTGCCGCAACATCGGGTCACCAAATTATCGCCGCGGCCGGCGGGTGAAAAAGAGCTGGCGGCCCTGTTCAGGGACGCCATGCAATACTGGTAGACAGGGTTAGATCGGGAGGGGCAAGGAAACTGCCCTTCCCGGCAAAAAGAAGTAGCAGGCGCTTAAGCAGGTTCTCAGACCTACTATCGATCAGGCGGATGCTCTCTCCCGCGACCGAAGAATGATCTACTCGGGGTCTTGTTTTCCGCAGAATGACCGTCTCAGAAACAGTGAAGCGGCTACCGTCAGCATGAAGCCGCTCAGGCAGACAAAACCCAGCCAACCCAGACCATAATCACCAAGTAGACCAAGCAGGGCGGGGACCAGCCCCGCGCCTACTCCCATCGCCACGGTAATTATCAGGGCAATGGTGACATTCTGGTACCGCGCCTCGCCGATCTCGGCGAGGCAGGACAACTGGGCGGGAAACATAACCGCCACAAAAGCCGGCTGCAAGACCACGATAATCTCCAGCAGCCGTCCCTGCGCCACGCTCAGTATACCTGTTAAAGCTGCCGTGAAGATGAGAACTCCGACTATAGTGGTTCTATTGCCAAAATATCTAATTATCCATCCGGCCAACAAAAGCATGGAGATACTGATGACGCGCGACACGGTCAACAGCGAATTCACGTGCTCGGCAGACCATGCTGAATGCTCGACAAGATACGCAGGAAGAATGTTGTAGATGCCCTGCCACCCAGCCAAGGACGCGGAAAACATAAGCATTCCCATATAGACGTCAGGCAAACGAAGTATGGTGCCAATGGTGCTCAAATTAGGTCGTGCCCCTACCCCGCTTCCTGATGCCCCAAAAGAATAGAACAGGATCGCAGCCGCGCCACAGAGGCCGGCTATCAGGAAAAGCACCCCGCGCCAGCCCAGAAGGGGCACGGCCAATAGCACAACAAGAGGAGACACCAACATTGCCAGGTTGGGCCCGATCTCATGAAAGGCGAAGGCAGTGCTTCTTCTCTGCGGGCTGATTCGTGTATTTATCATGGCGATACCTGACGGGGCGTAGGTCCCGGCACCGGATCCTATACAGGTCATCCCCACCGCCAATATCAAGACATTTCCCGCCATCCCTGAGATGAAGAGTCCGACCGCGATGGTACCCAGGGCCGCAACGATTGTGTTGCCGTGACCGATGCAGGAGGACAGGAACCCGGAAAACAGCATCACCACAGAAAAACTGAAACTGATAAACAGAAACAGGGTTCCAACAGTGGCGAGTGACATCGACAGCTCCTGCTGGAGGTAAGGCATCAGGGGCGAGAAGATCACCCGGCCGGCCATGGAGAAGAAGACCGCGATCACCAGCAGAGTCATCATTACCGCCGGTCGGGAGCCGGCTCTGGCTTGTCGTTTGCTATCTCGCTTCATTGTACCGCCACGCTAGGTGCGTTCACCCTCCAAAGCCGCTGCGGGTTCTCTTCAAAATGGTCTTGACTTCATCTGGACCATGCTGCACAATACAGCTTGTAATACGTATTACAACCGATTTTTGCTGTCAACGACTTTCACTTTACTCTCCTACCGGAAGACGCCATGAAACTTAAAGGAAAGCGGGCCCTGATTACCGGCGGCGCCCAGGGCATCGGCCAGGCAATTGCGCAAACCTTCTGCCGTGCAGGCGCTACCGTCTATATTGCAGACATAAACAAGGAAACCGGCACTGCGGCGGCGGCCGCGCTGAATCAAGAGTGGGGCAACGTTCATTTCACTCTGCTTGATGTGAGCGATGACAATGACTGGCAGCGGGTCTGCAGCCAGATCGTTGGCGCTGCAGGAGGGCTCGATATCCTGGTAAACAACGCCGGCATCAACATCCGCAAGCCCATCGAGGAGATGAGTCCCGACGAACTGGACATGATGTACCAGGTCAATATCAAGGGGCCTTTTTTGGGGATAAAACACGTGCTGCCGATCATGAAAAGCGCAGGCGGCGGTTCGATTATTAACATGAGTTCGGTCTGCGGCCTTATCGGTCATAAATACACACCGGAGGCGTATACCACCGCCAAAGGCGCGATCACCACGCTGACCAAGGCGATTGCCTCGAGATACGGCGAGTTCAATATACGGTGCAATTCCATCAACCCCAGCACTGCCAATACGGCAATGGTGCAGAACATGCTGAAAGATCCGGTATGGCGGGAGCAGCGGCTTGGCGAAGTGCCGCTGGGCAGGATGGCAGCTCTGCAGGACATTGCCGAAGCGGCCCTCTACCTGGCTTCTAACGAAGCCGGCTTTATCAACGGTGTGACTCTGCCTGTGGACGGGGGAGTGACCGCTTATTAACCGAAGAACGATAAGCATTAGTCGATGAACCGACCCAGCGATCATCCCGGCCGTCATTCACCGAGGAGGTGAGCGCGTGAGCCCCGCTCCGATCAAAACCATCAAGAGTGAAAAAATTCACGACCAGGTGTATGAGCAGCTTAAGGCACTCCTGCTCGATGGTCACTGGCTGCCAGGGGAGCAAATTCCCTCGGAGGCCGAGTTGTGCCGGCTGACCGGCGTCAGCCGGGTCTCGGTGAGGACCGCTCTGAAATCGCTGATTGCCCAGGGATTTCTGGTGTCCAGGCAGGGAGAAGGCACCTTCGTTATCGATGTATCGGTGGATATGAACATGGACCTGCTGGTGCCGATTCTCGGCCTCGACAAGAAATCCATAATCGAGGTTCTCGAATTCAGAAAAATCCTCGAAGTAGGCCTTATCCCCCTTCTCTTCGAGAACCTGTCCGACGAAGATCTGGCCTACCTCGAAGGCAACGTCGAAGATCTGGAGAAGACTCCTGAAGAGCAGATCGAAGAGATCACCGAACTTGACCTCGCCTTCCACAGAAAGCTTTGTCTGATATCGGGAAACTCACTGATCATCAGGGTTAACCAGATACTCAGCGACCTGTTCAGAAAATCGATGCAGGATGTGGTCATTGCTCTCGGCAACCAGACCGGCAGGGTTTACCACCGCAGAATCTTCGAGGCAATGCGCCGCGGAGATCGGAACCAAACCGCAACCATACTTCAGGAACACATCGAAAATACCATAGACAGTATCAAACAGGCCTCCTTGCGGCAGGAATCAGGCTGAGTCGCCTGCTATCCTGACCGTACCACCAGTAGAGGAAAGACCAATGAGCACCTCGAAAAAAATTGAAGAACTGATTTCCTACTCCAGAATTCTTTACGATCGTAAACTGCTTCATGCCACCGGCGGCAATACCAGCGTCAGAGACGGAAATGATGTCTGGATCAGTCAGACCGGAGCCGAACTCGGTTCACTGACTGAAGAGCAGGTGGTCAGGGTAGATCTGCACGGCACCATTGTCGAAGGTCAAGCCCCTTCCAAAGAGATGGGCATGCATCTGGCTATGTACCGGGCCCGACCGGACGCCGGCGCGGTGATCCACGCCCATCCGACCCATGCGATTACCCTGTCGACCCTTATCAAAGAGGGGTCGAGCGACGCGATACGACCCTATACAGCCGCTTTTTACGTGCGTGCCGGGCGGGTGCCGCTGATCCCCTATCATGGTTCCGGCGCTGATTCGCTGCATGCGGCCGTTGAAGAGCTGGCCGCAGATTATCATGCCCTGCTGCTCAGACAGCACGGCCTGATCGTTGCCGGCTCCAGCATGGCTCAGACCCTTGGTATGGTCGAAGAGATAGAGCAGTGCTGCCAGATCAGTGTGGCCTCCGGCATGAAAGGGGAGTGGCTGACTGAAGCCCAGTGCCGGGACATCGATCAGGCCCTGGGCCGAACCTGGAAAACTTGACACCCGCACATTTTCAGCGAAGGGGGCTGCTATGAATCCGCTTTTGTTCGCCTTTTACGGCGATGATTTCACCGGTTCTGCCGATGCCATGGAGGCCTTGACGATAAACGGCGTTAAAACCGCCCTGTTTCTCGGCCACCCAACCCAGGAACGGCTCCAGGAAAAGCTTGGAGAATTGGATGCGGTTGGCATTTCAGGGGTCAGCAGAACCATGACTCCGGAACAGATGGATGCAGAATTGCCTCCCCAGCTTGCCCTGCTCGACAGCCTCGGGGCCCCGCTGCTCCACTACAAGGTGTGCGCCACCTTCGACTCTTCGCCGACCATCGGCAGCATAGGTCACGCCGCCGACATCGCCTTTAGGGTAATAAAACCCGACTATGGGGTGATCGTCCAGGGTATACCGCTGCTTGGTCGATATATCGCTTTCGGCAATCATTTCACCATCTACGGTGACGACCGCTATCGACTCGACCGGCATCCGGTTATGAGTAAGCATCCAATCACGCCGATGGGCGAAGGAGATCTGCGCCTTCACTTGGCAATGCAGTCAGCCAAACGGGTGAAACTGATCGACCTGGTGCACCTGACAGAATCAGATCAGGCCCTTTCTGAACGGTTCGACCGCTACATTGGCGAGGAAAACGATATCATCCTGTTCGATACCCTCAACGACGATCACCTGATGAGAATAGGAGCACTTCTGCACAAGAAATCGCAGACAGCCAAAATTTTCGGTATTGGTTCCTCCGGCTTTGAATATGCGCTGGCCAGGTACTGGCGCCAGGAAGGAATCGTCTCTGAGCCGAAGCCGTTCGGCCCGGCCGGCGCGGTAGAGCAGTTGATTGTCATGTCGGGCAGTGCCGCCGCCAACACGGCTGAACAGATAAACTATACGGTATCTAAGGGATTTGTCGGAATTCCGCTGAACACCGATCGACTGGTTGATAAAAACTGCGCGGCAGAGGAGCGCAACCGGGTTGTCAGGGCGGCGCTCAAGGCCATGGCAGAAGGGAAAAGCACGGTTATCTCCGCAACCATTGGACCGGATGACCCGATCATTGAAAAGACCAGGGACAGCATCAGAAGGCAGGGAATCGATCAGAGTGAAACCGGCAAAATCATCGCCACTCAGCAGGGGGTGATCCTCAGGGAACTGGTGAGGGAGACGGGTCTCGGCCGGGTCTGTGTGGCCGGTGGCGATACCTGCAGCTACAGTCTGCGCCAGCTCGATATACATTCACTTAAACTGCTGATGCCGATCGTTCCAGCCGCACCGCTGTGCACCACCTCATCGGATGACGAACAGTTCGACGGCCTCCAGGTCGCTTCCAAGGGAGGACAGATCGGCGCGCCAGACTATTTCCTGCAGGTACTGGAAGGCCGAGTATAGCAGCGGGTGCATCTTCTATTGAAAAGAGGGAGAACAGCAGATGAAAGCGCTAGTCCTGGAAGAATACAACAAACTGGTGTACAGGGATATGCCCGACCCTCAGATCAACGACGACGAGGTGCTGATCGAGGTCAAGGCCTGCGGCATCTGCGGCAGCGACGTGCATGGCATGGACGGCAGCAGCGGGCGCCGCCACCCTCCCCTTATTATGGGCCATGAAGCCTCCGGAGTAATTGTCGACAGAGGATCTGCGGTGCGCGGCTTTGAGCGAGGAGACCGCGTCACCTTCGATTCGACCATCTACTGCGGCTGCTGTTATTACTGCAGACAAGGGCTTATCAATCTGTGCGACAACCGGCGGGTACTCGGCGTCTCTCCACCCGAGTACCGCCAGCATGGTGCCTTCGCCCAGTTCGTTGCCGTTCCCGAGCATATCCTCTACCGCCTGCCCGACAATCTGTCCTTCGTGCAGGCGGCGATGGTGGAACCGGTGTCGATCGCTTTCCATGCGGTCGCTCTGACCCCGATTTCACTGGGGGACAGCGCCGTGGTCATCGGCTCCGGCATGGTGGGCATCTTTGTCATTCAAGCCCTGCGGGCAGCCGGCTGTGGCCAGGTCATCGCCGTTGATTTGGAGCAGAGCAAAGTGGAGCTGGCTGTGGAACTGGGCGCCGATATTGGCTTACGGGCCGACAAGGTCGAGGTGGCCCAAGAAGTTCAGAAGCTGACCGGCGGCAAAGGCGCCAACATCGCCGTCGAGGTGGTCGGCAACACGGCCGCAGTCAACGCTGCCATTGGTTCACTGCGTAAAGGAGGGGCTCTGACCATTGTCGGCAACCTGGCGGCCACCGTCGACTTTCCGCTGCAGGAGGTGGTAACCAGGCAGATCAGCGTGGCCGGGTCCTGCTCGTCCTGCGGTGAGTATCCTGCCTGCCTGGACATGATTGCCAGGGGAATCATCAACGTCGACGCCCTGGTCAGCAAAGTTGCCCCCCTGGCCGAAGGGGTAGAATGGTTCAAAAAACTCTACAACCAGGAAGAGGGGCTGATGAAAGTTATCTTGACCCCGTAGATTCGCTTTTGGAGACGGAAAAATGAGCCTCCAACTATTTGATCTGCCTATAGAACCGGCCAGACACTGCTGGTGGACGGGGGCATCAATACCAGAGCCGCCAAGGCGACAGTCTAACCAGAATACCTGATCCCAGAAGAGGTAGGAAATGGACGCAGTCAAATCACTGCTGGAAAATATTGATATCCCGCCGATGTACCGGGTTCGCCAGGAGTTTTACGTCAACCCCCTGGAAGACATCGAAGCATCGTGCCTTGAACAGATCGGTGCGCTCTCCCGTCTGGCGACGCTGAAGAGGGGGGCCCGCATAGCCGTGGCAGTCGGCAGCCGGGGTATCGCCAACATATCCAGAATAACAGCCTCGGTGGTCAAGGCGCTCCAGACCCAAGGTTTCAAGCCTTTTATCGTCTCCGGCATGGCCAGTCACGGCAAAGCAACGGATGAAGGCCAGGCCGAATTGCTTGCCGAACTTGGAGTCACCGAGGCAGCTGTCGGCTGCCCGGTTCGGGCAAGTGTCGAGGTTGTGGAAATCGGCACCATCGACAGCGGGCTGCCGGTCTATATGGACCGCATCGCTTCAGAGGCAGACGGCATCGTGGTGATCAATAGAATAAAGACCCATACCGCCTTCCATGCCGAGTACGAAAGCGGTCTGGTAAAGATGCTGGCCATCGGTCTCGGCAACGATATAGGGGCCAAATCATGCCACCAACTCGGTTTTGGCAAAATGGCCGAAAATATCATTGCCATGACCAGGATGAAGATCGACAAAATGCCGGTGCTTTTTGGTGTGGCCGTGATCGAGGACGGTGCTGAAAATGTCTCCATCATCGAAGTCATTGATGGTGACAAGATCATGGAGCGAGAGCCTGAACTGCTGAAAGTCTCGAAATCATACATGCCTTCCATCGGCATCGACCAGATCGACGTGCTGGTCGTCGACAGAATGGGCAAGGAAATTTCCGGTGACGGGATGGACCCCAACATCACCGGACGCTATGCCACTCCCTATGCCAGTGGCGGACCGCAGGTCTCGAAACTGGCCATTCTTGGGGTTACCGAAAAATCCCATGGCAATGTCATTGGCGTGGGACAGGCGGATATCTGCACACAAAAACTGTTCGAGAGGGCCGATCTGGAAACGACCTACATCAACTCGCTGATCGCCACAGTCACCTCGGTAGCCCGCCTGCCGATGATCCTGCCCACCGATTATGACGCCATCAGAGCAGCTATTCTGACCTGCAACATCGTTGATTTTTCCAAGGTTCGACTGGTGCGCATCAGAGACACCCTGCACCTTGGTGAACTGCTTGTCTCACAAGCATTGGTTGATGAGGTGTCTGGCAAAGCAAATGTGATCTCGGTCGATGGTCCTGTGGAAATGAAGTTTACCAACGGTGCCGCCCTGCCGGTATTCTGATTGAATCGATCAGGGCTGACCGTTATAGTTAGCAGAAGAATAAATGGAAAGCACAGACCAGAGAGGTTGACCATGACCACGATAACCCGTAAAGGCGCTGAAATTGAAATCAGTGGAAATTTACCGCCGGTTGGCGCAAACGCCCCTTCCTTCACCTTGGTGGCCGCCGATTTGGCAGATGTCAGCCTGAGTGACTTTAGTGGCAAAAGGATAATACTCAACATCTTCCCGTCCATCGACACACCGACCTGCGCCAGATCGGTGCGTGCCTTCAACGCGCGGGCGGCGGCCATGGATAACGCCGTGGTCCTCTGCATCTCGCCCGACCTGCCCTTCGCCCACCAGCGCTTCTGTGAAGTGGAAGACATCGACAACGTCGTCGCCCTGTCTACTTTCAGGGCACCTGAATTCGGCCAGGCCTACGGGGTGACCATGACCTCCACCCAGCGCCGGGGGTTGCTGGCTCGAGCTGTGGTGGTAATCGATGAAAAAGGTGTAATCGTCCACACCGAGCTCGTCCCCGAACTCACCCAGGAGCCTGACTATGAGGCAGCGCTCCAGGCTATCTGATGCTCAAGAAATATACCATCAGCCTGCCGCTCGACATTGATAATAGCTTCGAGATGGTGCGTAAAAGCGGCGACGAGATTGTCAGCTGGGGGGCCAACAACGTCAGCCCCGAAGACCACTATCTGGAATGGAAACAGAGCTTCTGGTCCCTTACCGGTACGACCCTGATTTCGGTGACGCTGGAAGCAACCGGAGAAAAGGAAACGACGGTGACGGTTATGATTCACAAGCCGCTCCAGGTGTTCGACCCGGTAGGTATCTGTTACCTGGTATTCAGGAAACTGGAGAAATCCATCGACAAGAATCTGGCTACCCTCGAGGGGGAAGGATAATACGTATCTATGCGTAATAGAAAATGTTTTATCATGCGAATTCTTCTCTTCCACTCCGAGCAGGTGCGCACTGATGCACTGTAATGTTGAGTAAGGTCGCCCACCAGCCCGGAAAAAGGCAGCGGACCGCGCCTGCAGTTACCAGATATTGAGCAGGATAAGAATGTTCACCAGCAGGAAGGTAGCAAATGCCGAGGCAAAGCCAAGCACCAGCAGCGTAGTCACCAGGCCGGTGAGGCCAAAGCCGATGGCCATGACTGGATTGTCAAACTGATCGGGCAGTTCTGACAGCTTATTTCCGTAGGTTGTCGAAATAAACCCAAAGGTCGACAAGATGATGATGCCTATGTTGACAAAAACAGTAAAACCCATTGAGTAACCACCTCAATTAATTAATTCCTTTCCTACTATAATAATACACTTGACCGGCGGAATTTTGCAAGATACGCCATTTGCTGTGCATCTCAGGTCTGGCAAAACGATGGTCTTTTTCGAGACAGCCGACCAGTAATGGCTAAAAATCAGTCTTCTACCATATCCCCACCGAGAGAGAAAGTACTTTTTTATCCTTCACCCCCGGCACCCCTTACCTCACCGGCGAACCGCCACATTGTTCCATTTACTAGCTAGGCTTTGTCCCTATAATTTTAGGATATTGACCACTATTTCATCACCATGACACTCTTGGTCCCGGTACAAGACCCAAACAAATGTGCGTTAATAAGTGGGGGTAATTATGAAGAAAAAAATACTATTGCCAATGGCTGTTGCAGTTGTTTTCACTTTTGGGGTCATCACAGCCGTTAAAGCAGAGATCTTTGTCGGAATCGCCAGCCCATTATCGGGCAGCGCCCAAACCACTGGAGAACAGCAGGAAATAGGGGTCCAGGCAGCAGTTGATCATTTAAACAAGATGGGCGGGGTATTGGGTCAGGAAATCATTTCAATTTCCATGGACGATGCCTGCGAAACAAGACAGGCCAAGGCGGTTGCCCGACAATTGGTAAACGAGGGTGTCGTCTTCGTTGCCGGCCATCTCTGTTCCGGCTGTTCGCTCGCCGCCAGCAAAATCTATGAAGATGCCGGAATTCTCATGATATCTCCCGCATCCACCAACCCCAAGGTGACAGACGAAGGCGGCCCAAATGTATTTCGTGTCATTGGGCGCGACGATCAACAGGGTACGATCGCCGGCAACTTTCTGGCCGACAAATACGGTGCGGCCAATATCGCCATAATTCACGACGGTGAAGCCTATGGTCGCGGTTTAGCGGAATTCACTAAACTGCAGTTAAATAAGCAAGGCGTGCAAGAGTTGGTATTTGCCAAATATATCCGAGACCAAAAGGATTATCAGTCGATTGTCGGCAAGCTGGTAGAAAACAAGATAGACGTACTTTATGCAGGCGGCTACGAGGCAGATATTGGGATCATTCTTCGCCAGGCCAAAAAAGAACTGCCAGACCTCCAACTTGTGTCAGGCGATTCGCTCGTCAGTCCCGACTTTCAGCTTTATGCCGGTGAAGCAAGCGAAGGGACCTATTTCACCTTTGCACCCGATATGCGTTTAAACCCGGAGGCTGAGGAGGTTGTCGCCGCGATTCGAGAGGAGTACGGCTTCGAACCGGAGGGGTATACGCTCTATGGATATGGTGCGGTTCAGGCCTGGGCTCAGGCGGTCAATAAAGCCAATTCTCTTGATCTCAAAGATGTCACTGAGGCCCTGAAATCTGGAACCTTCGATACGGTACTGGGAACAATTGGCTTCGATGAAAAAGGCGATGTGACCGGCATCAGTTCCTTTGTCTGGAATGTTTTCGAAAAACAAGGGTACGTGCCCGTTCAATAATGTTTAGTGCAGTTCGGTACCAGGAATATACCTAACTATTTTATTCCCTGGGATTGATTTGCGGACGCGCATACACTATGTCTGAACGCAAAAAAGCAAAAGCACTAGGCGTTCGAGTCAGGCTGCTTCTTGCCTTTCTGTCAATCTCCATGTTCTCTCTAGTGGCTGCTTTCTCCGGATTGTACTCGCTGTCTCAAGTTGGCGGGGCACTCAACAAAATAACTCAGCAGCGGGTGCCCGAAGCGCTTACCTGGCTTGAGCTGTCCCGCAAAGTTGAAACCGTGGTGCGCGCTGCACCAGCCCTGCTCAATGTAACCACCGAAAGCGCCCGGATTAAGGTCTCAGAAGAAATTTCCAGGCAGATTAAAGATCTCGAACCCTTGTTGGAAAGAATTATTCACTCGGAAACAGAAGACGATTTATCACCTGATGTTATCAGGTTTGCGTCCGCAGTGAGCAGAAATCTTGAGAGCCTCAACGAGCTCGTAAAGAAGCGTCTTTTTCTTGTGTCACAACAAGAAAAACAGCTTCGGGAACTTTCTCAAGCCAGTAATGTCGCTCAAAGAATATTATCACCAAGCGAACGAATACTCGGCGCCCAGATGGCTGACTGGTACAGAAGTGGGGACGACGACGAAGAAGAGCAGCTCGGCGGAGAACAGCTTAACCTCGCCAAATCGATAATAGATTTGATTCCCCAGCAAAGAGCGTCCCTGCTGGTCGATACCATCCACACCGACCTATTGAAAATTACCGATGCCTCCACTGCTGAACAGATTGACGTGCTTATTTTTCCCTTGAGAAAATCACTTCAGGAACTCACGAATGTCTCTCAGGCTGTTTCTCCGCGGGCAAAACGACGCCTGGACAAACAAATCACCACCATTGAGAACCTAACTATTGGACCAAACAGCCTTTCCCAGGTGAGAAGACAAGAACTTGAAATAATATCAAAAGCTGAAGATCTATTAGCTGTAAATGTGAGGTTTTCAAGATATTTGACCAATAGAGTGGATTACCTTGTAAATAATGCCACCCAGGAAATCAAGACTGCACATCAGCAAGCAGTCCAGCTGCAAAACTTGAACCAGAATGTACTCATTGGCGTTGCTGTCTTAAGTCTTACCTGTTCCCTGCTTATCGTCTGGCTCTACGTTGGCCGCAACCTGATCGCCAGGCTGACCGCTCTGAGTGAGAGCATGCTCGCAATCGCCGATGGCAACCTGAGGGCACCCCTGCCCGAGCCAGGCAGTAATGATGAGATAGGCCAAATGGCAGAAGCACTGGTCGTCTTTCGTGATACGGCGATCGAGGTGGAAGAGACCAATCTGCACGACATTGAAACTGCCAGGAGGAGGCTTGTCGATGCCATTGAAAACTCATCCGAGGGGTTTGTGTTCTTCGACGGTGACGACCGTTTGGTGATCTGCAACTCCAGATATAAGCAACTGCTTTATCCGGACGAGGATATACAAATCGAAGTTGGTACCCCTTTTGAAACAATCATCAGGGCGGCCGCCGAAAACGGTCACATCACCGAAGCCGAAGATCGAGTCGATGAGTGGGTGGAAGAACGGATGCAGCTGCATCGCGATCCTGGAGAACCAAGAGTCCAGAAAAGGAAATCGGGCCAATGGATTCTTGTCACCGAAAGGAAAACCAGTGACGGGGGAACGGTTGCCATCTATTCGGATATCACAGATCTGAAACGACGCGAGGAAGAGCTCACTGAGAAAACGAAAACCCTTGAACAACTCTCCAGCCAGCTGGCCAAGTATCTCTCGCCCCAGGTCTATAACTCGATTTTTACCGGTAGAAGGGAGGTCAAGCTGGCCAGCAGGCGCAAACGGCTGACGGTTTTTTTCTCCGATCTTATCGATTTCAGCGGAACCACCGAACGGCTGGAGTCCGAAGACCTGACCCGGCTGCTCAACCATTACTTGACCGAGATGTCGAAGATCGCACTCGCTCACGGGGCCACCATTGATAAATACGTGGGTGATGCCATGGTCATTTTCTTCGGCGACCCCGACTCTCTCGGGGTCAGGGAGGACGCCCTGGCCTGCGTGAGCATGGCCATCGAAATGCGTGAACGGATGCAGGCGCTTGAACGGATGTGGATGGAAGCAGGCCTGGAAAAACCGCTGAAATGCCGTGTGGGAATCAATACCGGTATCTGTACGGTCGGAAATTTCGGCAGCGAGGACCGGATGGACTACACCATCATCGGCAGCGGGGTCAACCTTGCCGCCCGGCTCGAGAAAGCCTGTCCGCCAAGCGAGATCCTTATCAGCTACGAGACATACTCCCATATCAAGAACACAATTTCCTGCCAGCCCGAAGGAAAGATCCAGGCCAAGGGGTTTACCGAACCTGTTTCCACCTACCGGGTGCTCGACTTTATTGAAAACCTGGAAGACGGCAGGCGCCCCATTCGAGCCAGTTCAAAACACATGAAGCTTGAGCTTGAAATCGAGCAGATGAGTGTAGAGGAGCGGAAAGACGCGGCCAGAACCCTCAGAGAAACAGCTGCGCAGCTGGAGAATTCCAGCCCCGGGAAGCCACCACCAGAGTAGTCCGGTGCCGCAGGATCGGCTCTTCCCAAGTCGCTATTCCTGAGCTTTCTTGTCCTGCTGCTGCTGTTCCTCTTCCTGTATAGCGATTGTCGCGGCAGCCCCCGCTTCCAATGCCTGCTGTCGGGCCTGCTCACTCTGCCTGTCGATCCTGTCCTCCTCGGGAAAATCGACAATGACCTTGCGGTGGGCGTAGTAAATACCCTTGGCATTGAGGGCTTCGGTAATCCGTCGAAAGGCCTCGCGCTTGATCACAAACTGCTTGCCCGGCTTGGCGGTGAACTTGACTCGTATAACCATTACCGAGTTGGTGATCTCATTGACGCCCTGGGATTTGACCGGCAAAATGAAATCGTCCCCGAGTTCTTCATCCTCGAGCATGGCGATTCCCACCTTTTTAATGACCTTGCGCACCTGGTCGATATCCGTATCATACGGGAACTCCAGAGGAAACTTGATGACGATGCCGCCGCGCATATAATTGGTGATGGCGCCCAGATCACTGTGCGGCACCACCTGCAGCATGCCGCGATGGTGCCTGAGCATCACGTTTCTCAGGGTGATTGCCTCGACCGTGCCCTTGATTGATCCTGCCTGTATGTATTCACCTACCCTGAACGCATCATCGAGCAGGAAAAAGAATCCTGAGAGCACATCAGCCACCAGTTTCTGAGCCCCAAAACCGATCGCCAAACCGACCACGCCGGCACCGGCCAGCAGCGGCGCGATGTTGACCCCCAGAGAGGAAATCACGATCAGCAGCACCATAACCACCAGTACCGTACCAATGACTTTGCGCAGCATGGGAAGCAGCGTATAGCTTCTGCCCCTCTGGGCCGCGCCGCCAAACTCGTCATCAATGTCTTCTTCCTTCTGTTGTTCTTCGGGTTCCGCTTCTTCGAGTTTTCGGGCGAAATAGGCACTCGCAAACCGCCAGGCGACCAGGGCCAGGGCCACAGCCACCAAGGAATCAAACACGGCGTTGAGGGCCGCATTGGCAAAAGGTATGGACATGCCCCAGAGGGAGAGAAACCAAACCAGCAGGACCGCGAACAGGACAATCCTGAAGACCTGGTGAACGCGAAAAGAAATCCGTCTCCTCTTGTGTTCCCGCTCTTCTGTCTTGAAACTCTCATCAGCATCCTCGGGAAACTCATCGTCTCCAATCCGGCCGAGCCCGAGGGATTCAACCGTCGCATTTATTAGCAGTTTCCCCACGTAATTCAGCACAAAGAAGAGCGGCACGATGAGCATCGAGACGATAAACGAGCCGCTTCTGCCCCCTGTTCCAGTTAATTGTTGTCCGATCCAAAAAAACCAGACCAGCAGCAGGTAGATGAGCCCCAGCACATGCCAATGGCCGGCCAACTGCTTCTTTACCGCGGTGCCGTCCTGTTTTTCCAGTTGGTCGAGCAGTCCGTCCTTAACCGGCTCTTTGAGAGAAACAATCAGATAGCCGTAAATGATTATTACCGCTGAACCCAGGACGATGATCACCCAGGAGACGGTCTGGGGGGCAGCGCCGAGCTCTTCGACGAAATTAACCAACAGCAGCCCTGAAAGCAGCACGCCGACTGAAATGTAGAAGGCGCGGTACAGCGGCCCAATCAATGTATCAGCTATTTTCACGGGTCGCGCATTGCTGTCTCCCGGAGCAAAAATAATACGACCCACAAGAGCTGAAATCATGAAAATCAGAATCGTACCGAGGACGGTCTGGTAAAACATTCTTCCCTTAATCCCAACATCACCGGCGACAATCAGAAAAATAATGGTGGAGATGATACCGAACAAAAGTAGGGTAGCAATTCGGGGGAGGTTGCCCATTAACCCCATCCAGACCCTGGACAACCCTTCATCTTCAGGCGGTGCAGCCTTGCTGAACTGAGCCAGACGGGCGCGTAGTAAAGCCAGCAGCCCCCTGACCAGGAGATAACCAAGACCAATGCCCAGGACAGTACGCCACAACACTCCCAGAAAGCCGACCGACTTTCCCTCTACACCAGTCGACTGCAGAATCCGGGCCAAATCGGCAGGTACTTGGGGAGCGTAGGTCAACACACTGGAACTTCCTCCCCCTTTGTCTTCGGCTGAGTCAAGCAGGTGCAGCCAGGTTGCCAGGACTCTTTTCTTCTCGGCACTCAACTCGACAACCGCTTCCTCTACCTGCTTGGTTGCTTTCTCTTCATTTATGACGCTCTGTTCCTGCGGGACGTTGTCAGATGTAGCGGCAACGACGGTTAGAGGTAAAAACAGAAACAGGGCACACAAAATGAGGGGGGAACAGCACCGGATGTTCTTCATAAAAACTCCACAGGGATGATGTATTTCTACACAGTGAATCTGAATTTACTGCTGCACAAGTTGACTGGCAGTCAAACCACCTTTTAGTCAGTCAATATTACAGCCATTATAATGTACATGGAATTCTTGTCGATAAGCAGCGTAGATATAGTCTCTTTTTCATCACACAAGAAAGGGAGTGTCGTCTGGCCCCGCGGCGGAAAGGCACATGCAAGAGCAGTTCAAATGGACAGCTGGCGACAGGTAAGATATTCTTATCCCTTCTGTACAGCCGCTGGGCAAAAAGGTATGATTGTCGAGTCAAACGAAGCAGAATCACCTGAAGAGTGATCAACGGCGAGTTTTAGGTATTTTCAAGCATTGAAACACCCCGCTGCGCTGGGGAACCAGTTAAGGTTAACCTCGTTGACGAAAAGTGGATGAAACGGAGGATGCATGAATTTTCCGAAGGTTACCCTCTACAGCTTGACCACCTGTACATATTGCGCCGCCATCAAAAAAATGCTGGCCGATCTTAATATCCCCCACCAGTTCAAGGATGCCGACCTGCTCGAGGGGACAGAACGCCAAGAGTTGCTGGAGGAACTCCGCACCATCAACCTGAAGTGTTCATTCCCCACCACCAGGATCGGTGAAAAGACGGTTATCGGCTTTAAAGTTCAGGAAATTAAGGAGGCCATCGGCATTCGCACCGAAGTTGATGAGCTTCATGATCAATTGAAGAAGGTCAACGAACCGGAAGGCTACTTCTTCAACAAGGATAAAGAGCGAACCTACGATCTTCTCCGCGGGTTGCTGACCAACAACGACCGTTATGGCTATATGGCCTGCCCCTGCAGGCTGCCGGCCGGAAATCGTCGCACCGATGAGGACATTATTTGCCCCTGCATTTACCGTGAGCCTGATGTGAGGGATTATGGCGCCTGCTTCTGTGCCCTCTATGTTTCTGAGGATTGGAACAATGGCCTGATCGAGCATCAGGAGGTCCCAGAGAGAAGGCCCTCCTCAGATGCACCATCAGCCGGTGTAGAGGATTAAGGTACTTGAATCAAGTTATCTTTCTGGAACAAAAACAGCGGCATCCATTCCTGAATGCCGCCGCCTGTTTCTTCTGCAACATTAGATGATTTACGACATGGGCAGTATGACGTTGTCAATTATGTGAATCACGCCATTAGACGCTTTTACATCGGTTTTGACAATTTTTGCCGAGTCGGCGTAAACAGAGTCACCTTCAACCTTGAATGTGACCTCCTGACCGTTAACCGTTTTTCCTGAACTCATCGCCATGACATCTTTGGCATAGACATTTCCAGGTATGACATGATAGGTAAGAATGCTTTTCAATTTATCCCGGTTTTCAGGTTTGAGTAAATCCTCAACGGTGCCCTCGGGAAGTTTTGCAAATGCCTCATCGGTGGGAGCCAGGATCGTGAATGGGCCGTCACCCCGCAAAACTCCTTCAAGTCCCGCAGCCTGCACTGCAGCAATGAGCGTGTTGAACTGCCCGGTATGCGCTGCCAGATCAACAACGTCCATTGATTTCTTTGAGTAATTTTTATAACCGCCTGCTAAGACGAGTGCAGGTACCAGAAAGAATACGCATGAAATGATTGCGATTATCTTTTTCATGTTAACCTCCGTTCCCAGGATCACTGCTTATGGTCTCCCGGGTTTAGTGTTACCGACTCGAGTAGTTTCGAGACGGTGAGTAGTGACACCAACAAAAATATCGTTTGTTCTGTATTTCAGTTGAGTTTGCTATGCTGCATGAGCGACAAAACGTCGAAGAGCCCAGTGCAGAATTGGATTCGCCCGTGGCCCAATAAGGCCCAGATATCGATTTTGGGCATATACAGTTACATTCATCCGTTCTAAGACCTTTTCAAGAGATTCCATTTTTGCGCTGTCTGTCAGCAGTGGTAAAAAAACTTTTTTTACCAGAAGACGTGCATCATTTAATCGTTTGACTTTAATGAGTACTGAATTGGTTTCTGCTGTCACATTGAAAGCGACTTGATCCACCTCTATTTGCATATCGGCTGTCAGATCTGTGGTTTCTCTCAGTCTGCCAAGTATGGGGTGAACCTCGAACTCCGATCGACGAAGTGAATCAAGTGATGCTTTCATTTAACTAAATATTTTCCTGTGGTTATGCCTATCGGCGTGTCGAAAATGTCACATCTCAGTTACTGCTGCGGTTCTGTGTGGTGATCCGCATCGTACCATTGAACTTCCAGTGCGCGTGCGGCGCATTTTCAGATGTACTGCTTGGCACGTCTATCTCGAAGTCGTCGAAGTTGTAGGCTATCTCGGCGTTGCTTCCGGTCAATCTGTCATAGAGTCCATGAAATACCTCGGGCCAGTTATTAGTGTCTTTTACTCTCTCGGCCATTTTACACCTCTCAAATTTTCTCTTTTTACTTTTGATGGCTCTTGCCATGTATGGTTACGTAAGAATGATCGTCAGAAATTTTCTTCGATCATTATATGGGATATAATATGGACACAAAAAACCCTGCGCAATGATAAGCAAACCGCAGTATATTGATACAATATACTATTATTAATGTGGATATCATCCTCATCTGAGTCCGCCTCTATCACTCTAATATTCAAGAACAGCGAATTGTTCCACCCAGTTATCTACCATTCCATAGGAGAAAATCGGACTCACTGATCAGAGACAAGACATACCCCGACACTTCTTTTACCCACAAAAAATGTGCCGGGGACAAATAGCA
>JAHEER010000127.1 GCA_024640625.1 Desulfobulbaceae bacterium | reverse complement strand
CCAGTAACAATCTCAATTCCAACACCTTACCACATTGTTCCGTTTACCCGTTAGGTTTGGTGTTTAAAGTTTATGTGTCTCTCCAAGTAAAGTCAGATCAGTAAACGGTATTTACAACTAAATGGGAGACGACATGATTCAGTCCTTATTTTTGCTACCTGCCAATGCTTCTCCATCAAGAAGATGGAGCTCAAGTCTTTATATTCAAATTCAACGTAATTCCTATCAAAAGAGAAAGATGAGTCAATACGATAATATCCAAAAACAACGCTACAGTTGGCTCCATTACATTTCATAAGCAATTCAACAATTTACTGAGCTTAAAATGAGAGGATTTCCAAATGATTACTTTCAGGGTTCATCGCAACCGAAAAACGCCAAAAAGCAATGAAGAAATTGACACAAGCAGGCGCCGTCTACTAAAAAGTGCTGCAGTCGCGGCTGTGGGAAGTACAGCTCTGGGATTTCCACATATATCTGAAGCTCAGACAACTACCATTAAGATGCAGACTGCCTGGTCAGAAGAACATATCTACCAAGAAATGGCCCGACAATATGCCGAAAGTGTCAAGGCCATGTCAGCAGGCAAAATCAAAATTACACTTTACACTACTGGTGCAGTAGTAAAAACCTTTCAGTTGCAAGAAGCAGTTCACAAAGGTGTATTGGATGGTGCTCATACAGTGACTGCATACTGGTATGGCAAACATAAAGCAGCATCGCTTTTTGGAACTGGGCCTATTTTCGGTGCTAACGCCCTTCAGCTTTTAGCGTGGATTCATCGGGGCGGCGGCAAGGAGTTTTATCGGGAGCTTGTTCAGGACATTCTTAATTTTAACCTTGTCGGCTTTTTTACACATCCGTTCCCAACCCAGCCTCTGGGTTGGTTCAAAGAAGAAATTAGGAATATCGACCAGCTAAAGAATCTCAAATACCGTACAGTCGGCTTAGCCGCCGATGTCATGCAGGAGATGGGATTAGACGTACTTCAAATTCCCGGTAATGGAATCATCCCAGCTTTAGAGCGTGGTGCATTGGATGCTTTTGAGTATGCAAATCCAACTTCGGACCGAGAGTTTGGGGCACAAAAAGTATCTAAGTTCTACATGATGGGAAGTTATCATCAAGCGGCAGAGT
Source organism: Desulfobulbaceae bacterium (assembly GCA_024640625.1). GTDB lineage: Bacteria > Desulfobacterota > Desulfobulbia > Desulfobulbales > Desulfocapsaceae > JABDQA01. The sequence continues at coordinate 7,872 of JAHEER010000127.1, read as the reverse complement.
TTTTCGAGATCATTTTTAATAAAGATATGTTTGAGTCACTGCCAAAAGAGCATCGGGCAATTCTTGAGTATGCCGCAGATGCAGTAAACATATACAGTTATTCACTTGCGATAGATCGTCACTCAAAAGATCTTGAATTATTAATGACAGAAGATGGCGTTAATGTCTATCGGACACCTCAGTCGATAATGGACGAACAGCTCAAATCTTGGGATAAAGTCCTGGTAGACTTGATGAAAGATCCGTTTTTCAAAAAGGTCGTAGACAGCCAGAAGGAATGGACAAAACGGGTTGCATTTTATGAACTCATAAACACCGCCGACTTCAAACGTGCTTACATGCATCACTTTCCTGGTAAAATAGATTTTTAGCCAGGGGACATTCAAGCTTATCAGCACATATGTTTAAAACCATTGGAGTCCGAGGAAATCTTCTTCTGTCTTTTATCGGCATTAGTGGTTTTGCAGTCCTTACGACCGGAGCTGCGATTTACAGCTTTCTCGTTTTACAGACACTTCTTGATAGGATCACTGAACAGCGAATGCCGATGGCTCTCACTGCTCAGGAGCTTTCTTACCGGGTCGAAAGAAGTTTAGCGAAAACACCCGCGTTACTTTCAGCCAATTCACAACAAGAGCGTTCTCAAAGCTGGGATAGGATAAGTTTAGAGATTGAGGCTATTGATAAATTATTGCTGCTTCCTAATAGCCAAGGTTTTGCTTCTGATACTCTGAATTTGTTGCAGAATAATCTGGGGCTGCTACGTGCTAATTTGTTCACTCTATACACACTTGTTGGTGAACGAATCGAGTTGGCAGAACGCAAACAGTTGATTCTGGATCAAATGCACAAATCACAAGAGGAAATTTTAATAATATTAAACAATTGGATTGCAAGTGTGGATAACAATATCCAACGTTTGGATTCTACCATAGAGGATTTCAGACTCTCTTTGGAAGATAGATCAGTAGCCGAGAAGGAATTGATTGAATCTTTGACTCTTTTTGCTTCACTGCAGAAAACTCTACAGAGCATAACTGAAATCTACCGTATTCTTTCTGATATAACGATTGCCGAAACACAAGAGGATATTGACTTATTTGAACTCCGAATGCAATTGCCTCTTGAGTCACTGGCGACTCTTTCAGCTGCTGCTGAACCTCAGCTTAGTTTAATCATAAAGGCAGAGATTGAGCGTTTAAAGTTGTACGATCAGGGAGAAGAAAACATGCCCTTACTGCGGGCACGAGAAATTGCTCTTATCAGTAACGGAGAAAGGGTCAAATCACAGAATATCTCCCTATCGAATGAATTAACCAAAGTTGTTGAAATTATTGTAAGAGATAGCCAACAGGACATTTCTCAGGCAACAAATCAAGCACGTGATGTGCGTAAAAGCAGCAGTATTATTCTGATAATTATTGCGTCGATGAGTTTGGCGAGTTCGATCCTAATTGTCTGGCTTTATGTTGGCCGCAATTTGATAACACGATTGACTGCGCTAAGCTCCAGTATGTTGGCCATAGCAGGTGGCAACCTAAGAACACCTCTGCCAGAACCAAGCAGCAGCGATGAGATAGGACAAATGGGGGAGGCTCTGGTTATCTTTCGGGATACGGCTATAGAAGTTGAAGAGAACAATCTCCGCGACATTGAGGTGGCCCGTCGGAGACTGGTCGATGCCATTGAAAACTCCTCGGAGGGTTTTGTCTTTTTCGACGAGAAGGATCGGCTCGTTATCTGCAATACTCGATACCGGGAATTGCTGCACCAGGATTCTGAGTTCGAGATTCAACCGGGGACCAAGTTTGAGACAATCGTCAGAACCGCGGCTCAGAAAGGGCACATTGTTGAAGCGCAGGGGCGCGTCGAGGAGTGGGTGGCTGAGCGTATGGCTTTACATCAGGATCCCGGTGAACCGAGAATCCAGCAGCGTAGTAGTGGTCAATGGATTCTGATAACCGAGCGCAGGACCGGTGATGGGGGTACGGTGGCTATCTACTCGGACATTACCGACCTTAAACAGCGGGAAGAAGAGCTTACCAGGAAGTCCAATACTTTGGAGCAATTGTCAAATCAGCTTGCCAAATACCTCTCACCGCAGGTTTATGACTCGATTTTTTCCGGCAAACAGGAGGTAAAGCTGGATAGCAGACGTAAACGGCTCACCGTCTTTTTCTCCGATATCATCGATTTTACCAAGACAACCGAACGGCTGGAATCAGAAGACTTGACTCAACTGCTAAACCACTATCTTACTGAGATGTCAGAGATCGCCCTGGCTCACGGAGCGACAATTGACAAGTATGTCGGTGATGCCATTGTGATCTTCTTCGGCGACCCGGAAACACGCGGCGTCAAAGAAGATGCAGTTGCCTGTGTTACGATGGCCATTGCCATGCGCCAGCGGATGAAGGAGTTGGAAAAAATCTGGATGAAATCTGGACTTGAAAAACCACTCAAGTGCCGGATGGGGATCAACACCGGCTTATGCACCGTCGGCAATTTTGGTAGTGAGGATCGGATGGACTACACGATTATCGGAGGTGGGGTCAATCTCGCTGCCCGTCTTGAAAAGGCGTGTCCACCCGGTGAGATACTGATTTCATATGAAACTTATGCCCATATCAGGGACGTCATTGAGTGCCGTCCGGTTGGAGAAATTGAGGCCAAGGGATTTACTGAGCCAGTCTCGACTCACAGGGTCGTTGATCTATATGAAAATTTAGCCACTGAGATGCAACCGATCAGAGCAGATCTCACCCATGTGCGGCTCGATATAGATGTCGGTTCGATGACCAGAGAAGAACGACAGGAGGCTGTCGCTGTTCTGAGAGAAGCATTAGAGAGACTATCCCAAATGAAGGAAGATCATCTCAACCAAGATCAATCCTGAGTGGGGTTTAGATGTTTCCTGACAGGTTACGAAGAACCCCTTCTATGCGATTGAAAAGATTCCCCGCAACCTAATGCGGAATGATTTAAATAACTGCGATCATCCAGTTTGCTGCCAGAAAGCCCATCAATAGCACCGCTCCAACTATCAGTCGCAGGTCGGGCATCACCATTTCGGCGGAACATGGTACTAAATCAATCTCCAAAGCCATGAATTTATAGGGTTCCATAGGACCATAAGCAGGATCAGACAATAGCTTCAAAAACGTTCGCCTGTTCGGATAGCGACACACGCCAACACGCTCCCATTCCCGCTCAGGTTGCATATTAATCAGGTTTTAATTTGCGAAGCACCGTTAAATATTGGGTAAGAGGCGTGACGCAGCCATAGCCCTGTGATTGCCTTCTCGTAATATGTATTAGCCTCCCCTGGAGTTCCTTCAAATTCGGGCGCACCTTGAAACGAACGAATCTTGTCGAAAAACTTTATCATGTTAAACATATATATAGGCTTGCCGTCATCTGCCTCGGCCCACGGTCGTAATCGTGACACAATGGCCGTAATTTCTTCTTCAGGTAATGGCAGCTTTTCAATGATGCTCAAGTAGTGGTCAATTTCTTCGCTTGTCAGCTTACTTCTGCCCTGAGAATGCCAGAGCTAGAAAATCACATAAGCCACCAGCAAAACAATACCGATAATCAATCCAGTCGAAGTCATTGATCGCTCCCTTGCTTGAATTAGACTAATTACAGTGTGTTGCTTAAAAAAAACCTCAACAATTTAGGAAGAGTTATGGAATATCTATGACTTTATTTATAGCAAAGAAACCGATTCAGGTGAATGGAAGAAAATTGACATAGCCAGAACTAAGCCTAGTCAAAGATCCTTTTATCTATTCCATTAACCTAAATCCAGACTGTTTATCTCTTAAGTTAAGATTAGCAGGGAAAACTATCTTACTCTTCCGATTCATCGAATCTAGCTTCTGACCCGAAGATAAATATTGACACTCTAGGTTGGTTAATTTAGTTAATTAACTAACAGACAATGGTGTTTCTTTTTCGAACATCAATTTTCCATTCTGGAACATATCCAAATCTATAGTTTCTTAGAGGGGCTGATATGGCACTGAGAAAAAAACCTTTCCATCTTGATCCAAGTATTGGGCCACTAAATTCGGATGCGGTTTATCATGTGCAACTAGCGTCTGGAAGGTTAATGCCGGCAGCGGCATTCGGTACGTTTCACTCAGATTGGGCACAAGAACATATGGAGGAATCCACCGTAGAGGCAATTCGCCTGGGTTGGCGCCATATTGACACTGCACGTGCCTACGAGAATGAAGAGGTTGTGGGCGAGGCTATCCGCCGGTCGATCCGTGAGGGGTATATTTCTTCAGCCGAAGATCTGTTTATAACCGGAAAGCTGTGGAACGGGCATATGAGCCCGAAAGATGTGGTTCCCGCTTGCGATTCGACTCTTGATGCGCTTGGGGTAGATCAGATCGATATGTATCTGAATCACTGGCCGTGGCCGAATGTACACACTCCAGGTTGTGAGGGCGAACATCGGAATCCCGATGCAGTCCCTTATATTCATGAGGCGTTCATGGAAACCTGGGGCGAAATCTGCAAGCTCAAAAAAGCGGGCAAGGTGGTAGATATCGGTACCTCGAATCACACCGAAGCCACCATGAAGCTATTGCTTCAAGATGTTTCTGAAAATGAGCGTCCCGTATTGAATCAAATGGAGATGCATCCACTTTTTCAGCAAACGGAACTGCGCCGCTATTTTGAATCGGAACAGATTATCTGTACAGGCTATATGGCCGTAGGCTCTCCCCACAGGCCCGCCCGCGATAAATTCAGGGAACACCGTTCGGATTTGGCTGATCCTGTCATCCAAGCCATTGCCGAGGAATTGGATGTCTCCGCGGGGCGAGTATGCTTGAACTGGGCCGTGCAACGCGAAAATAAAAGCGGTGGTTTTGTGGTCATGTCGACGAAATCATCTCGTATCGCAGAAAATCTCAAAGCAGCAACTGAGGACATTCTAACCGAGCAGCATCTGCTGGCCATATCGGGTGATGGCTCCGAGCAACATCCAGGAATCGATGCAAACAATCGATTAATATGGGGTCAGGTTTTCCTTTGGCTGGAAGCTGATGGCGATTGGAGAGTTCTTTGGGATGACTCTCAAGTGTTCATGAATAACGAAGGGTATCAACAATTCAAAGCTTCCTGGACAGCTCACAAAAAAGTGCAGATCGAGACCACTTTCGGGGGGTAGAACCATGAAAGAAGTTGGCATGATCAATGGGAAAATTGATTCGGCCCTGAATCGTCAAGGCCATATGGACCTTTTGATGGTTGTTGATGCGGGTTTTCCCTGCCCTGACCACGTTGAACTTATCGACATTGCTCTATCTGAAGGAGTGCCGTCGGTACTCGAGGTACTGGTTGAACTACGTAAAGTGCACTCGGTCGAAAAAATTGTTGTTGCCCAGGAGATGTTGGATCATAACCCCACCTGTTGCCGAAGCGTGTCACTTTCGTTTGGCGATGGGGTGGCATTTGAAGTGATCCTCCATGACAAGTTGAAGGAGCGAAGCCATCAGGCAAAAACGATTATTCGGACAGGTGATTTTACTGCTTGGGGCAATGTGATGCTGGTTTCTGGTGCTGGCCCACGCTGGCAGATGGAAAAGAAAGTGTAGTGAATGATGTGAGACAGGCGGTTATGACCGAACCTCTGATAACCAGCCGGTTTCGCTTTGACAAGTTTGCCGAGGCATATCGATACATTGAGGAACAGGGCGAAACAACGATAAAAGTTGTAATCGATTTCGACTGATTTACGGGAAACAATGCGGTTGATCCAGCGTTTCCCAAAAATTTGGATTGGTCAGATAGAAAAGTTCAGCTAAGAGTCAAATGGAATTTGGGCAAGACAGCAATTATTCTCTACTGCTAGATATGGTAAGGAAGATGAATCCTATCAGCAGGGTGCAACTAGCTGAAGAATTTGGCCTGAGTAAAGTAACAGTTTCAACAATTATCAATGAACTGATTGACGAAGGCCTGATTATTGAGGTCGGAGAAGGTACAGGTTGTGAAAAAGGAGGACGCAAGCCAATTCTTTTGGCACTCAATGCCTCTTATAAATACGCGGTCGGTGTGGACATAGGAACGACAAATACCATAGCCGCTGTTGGCAATTTGAGGGGCGAGGTAGTGGTAAAAATCCAGCAGCCAACCGAAAAGGATCGTTCATCGAATAATATCTTCACTCAAGTCAGCAAATTAACCAGGGACATCATTGAGTCCTCCAAGCTTGATAGAGATAGCATTCTCGGCATCGGTATTTCAGTACCAGGACTGGTTAAGGCTCATGAGGGTGTCATTCGTATTTCACCAGATTTGAACTGGGAAAATGTTGAAATAAACCATATCCTCGCTGACTTGATTGGTCTTCCGGTGGTTTCAGATAATTGCACTCGAGCCATGCTTTTGGGTGCAAAATGGCATGGCAAAGCGAAGGATGCGAGAAATGTGTTTTACGTAAATATCGGCTACGGTATTGGTTCGGCGCTAATGGTCAATAATCAAATCTATCTAAACCACAGTGAATTTGGTCACATTCATGTTTCAGATGAGCCGACACGCTGCCATTGCAGAAAATGGGGGTGCCTGGAGGCTGTTGCTTCTGGAAATGCGATAGAACTCTCGGCAAACAATCGACTTGGTAAGAAGGAACCACATGCTGAATGGATTACTGTGAAGGATCTGGCGGAAAAAGCAAGAAATGGGGAATCTCAGGCCAATGAAATTTTCTACGAAGCTGGTCAGTATCTTGGCAGAGCTCTGGCAATTGCTGCGAACATGCTGAATCCGGACAAAATAATTTTAGGTGGCGGAGTTACTTTGGCGATTGACCTTCTACAGGACGCAATCGAAAAGGAATTTGAGAAACACACAATGAGTGAAATTAAATCCAGTACCGTTATTGAGGTTTCACCTCTGGGTATGGATGCCGGCGCTTACGGTGCCATAGCTCTGGCTTTGAATCAATTCCTCTACAAAGCCGATTTGGCTCAGGAGCAATAGAGATAAGCCGCCATTGGTGCTTCCGTTTCGCACTAAATGGTCAATATCCTATTACAATCAATAACCAGAATACCGAAACAATTCGGTCGGGGAAAAGGAGGTGGTCAAGTCAGAAAACAACGTAGACATGAATGAAAAATCAACCTGTTGCAGTCGGGAGAGGTTAAAGACTTGTCCGTTTAATTCGAAGCATCATCTGTTTAATTAGGGGCTTAAGTTGTAAAGAACCTCTCAAATTTTCAGCATCATAAATAAGGAGGTCGAATTATGAGGGGAAGAGCAAAATCAAAGTTATTTTCAATAGTTGTGTCCTTAGTCTTTACTTTTATGACCTTGTTTTCCGCTGCAAGTGTATATGCTGAGCAAACGTATGGAATGGTTGTTTTTCTTAAGGGATCTGAGTTCTTTAACTGGGCTTATGGCGGGATGCAGGATGCGGCAAAACTGTTAGGAGCAGACATCAAGACCGAGCTTTGGGGGCCCGCAACCTGGGATGCTTCTCAGGAGGCTCGTGCTATCGAACAACTCATTGCAAAAGGAGTCGACGGTATCATCGTAACCGCCGGAGATGCTACAACATTGAACCCGGCCATAGATAAGGCAGTGGCAAAGGGTATCCCGGTTATAACGTTTGATTCCGATGCTCCTGACAGCAAACGACACTCTTTTGCTGGCACCAACAACTATGAGGCCGGCAAAGTTGCAGGCAAGGCCATGGTTGAGTGGCTGAATGGAGAGGGAGAGGTCGGTGTTTCTACCTTTCCTGGACCCAATCACCTTGTCGAGAGGATCAGGGGATTTAAAGACGGTCTGGAAGGCTCGAACGTAAAGGTCGTGGCGGAATGCAATGACGAAGGTAAGGTTGCAGCA
>JAHEER010000126.1 GCA_024640625.1 Desulfobulbaceae bacterium | reverse complement strand
CAAGGACCACAACGGCCGCATTTTCAAACGGCTGGGAGACGGTTTTCTGATAGAATTCTCCAGTGCTGTCGACAGCGTCAAATGTGCCCTAGCTTGGCAGAAACAAATCAAGGAAAGAGATCAGCCGCTGAGTTTTCGCATTGGCATAAATCTCGGAGATGTCATTGTTGAGGGCAGCGACATCTACGGGGATGGGGTCAATATCGCGAGTCGCATCGAGGGCCTTGCCGATCCCGGTAGCGTATGCATTTCCCGCAGCATATACGACCAGGTGAAAAAGAAACTTGAAGTTGGTTTCAAATATCTGGGAGAGCAGAGTGTAAAGAACATCTCCGACCCGGTAGGAGTATACAAACTTCTCATAGATCCAGCATACGCCGGTAAAGTAGTGGGAGAGAAGGAGCCAAAAACTGATAAATGGCGCTGGCTGGTTCCAGCAATCCTGGTCTTGATCCTTCTATCAGCGGGGCTGCTCGCCTTTCTGCATTTGAAATTTGGTACCGCAAGTGATCCAGCAGCAATAGAAAACATGGCGTTCAAACTGCCGGACAAACCTTCGATCGCCGTTCTGCCGTTTGTCAATATGAGCGATGACCCCCAGCAGGAGTACTTTGTCGACGGTATGACAGAGGATCTGATTACCGACCTGTCGCAAATGTCCGGACTTTTCGTAATTGCCCGAAACTCTACCTTTCTCTACAAGGGAAAAACGGTAACAATTCGGCAGGTAGCAGAGGAGTTGGGTGTCCGATACGTCTTGGAGGGTAGTGTACGCAAGTCAGGGGAGCAGGTGCGGATTAACACCCAGCTTATCGACGCGACTTCAGGTGAGCATCTGTGGGCAAAACGATACGACGGCGAGTTGGATAATATTTTTGCACTGCAGGACAAGATCACTCAGAAAATATTTGCTGCACTTGCGGTGGAATTGTCTGCTGGCGAAAAAGCAAAAGTCGGCCTCAAGGATACCGACAACGTCGAGGCATATGATGCCTTCTTAAAAGGCTGGGAACTTTACCGAAAATGGACCCCGGTTGATTTTCACAAGTCGATACCATTTTTTGAGAAGGCAATCGAACTCGACCCCAGCTATGGAAAAGCCTATGCAGCGATAGCTTCTGTCTATACTGAGGGCTATCAGAGTGCATGGGATTGGTCCCATGTCGTTGGGGTATCGGCCGAGGCGATGCCCGGCCTGGCAGGAAATTATTTGAAAGAGGCTTTGAAATATCCTACGACGCTGGCCTACCAGGTAGCGTCCAAATGGTACATCATTCTCCTGTTTCCCGAGGAGGCAATTGTCGCCGCAGAGAAGGCCATTGCGCTTGATCCGAATGACGCGGTTGGCTACTCCGCCATGGCCGGAGCCCTGATATATTCAGGGAAGCCTGAGGAAGCAATCGAATTCGTCAACAAAGCGATCCGCTTGGACCCTCTCAATATTGCCAATTATTTTTTCACGCTGGGTACCGCTAACTTCGGCATGGAGAAATATCAGGACGCAGTTTCGTTCTATGAGAAAGCTTTCAAGTTGAATCCAGAACTAGGGTTAGTGCAGAGAGCATATCTGGCTGCGTCGTATGTCTATTTAGGCCGAGAAGATAAGGCACGAGCTGAAATGAATATTCCTGAAATAAGAGATGTCAGAGAGCTCTACGATCTCTATGTAAAATACGAGGGCGCTTACTACAAGAACCCCGAAGATGCAGCTCGGTTGATCGACGGGCTGCGGAAGATTGGTTTGGAGAAAGCAGGTGCGGACTAACTATTTCGAGAGCATCATCCAGAAGGGTCTAAAGGGACACAGCCGCCTAACAAACAAATAAACCCTAGAAGTTTGGCTTCTCTCAAAAGCAAGGAGGGCACCATGGCACTGGATACCAAAGGTTTAAAAAGAACAAGAATAGGAATTATCAGCCGACGACAGTTTATTAAAACCACTCTCACCTGTGCGGCCCTGGCTGGTACAGGCAATCTGATCATCCCGCGTTACGGGGCAGCAAAGCCTAAGAAGCTCAGAATCATGCAGTGGATTCATTATGTACCGGGTTATGACACATGGTTTAATGAGTCGTATGTGAGAGAATGGGGGGCCCAAAACGATACAGAGGTAATCGTTGACAACATAAGCCTCGCCGCCCTCAATGCCCGTGCCGATGCGGAAGTGATGGCTCAGCGGGGCCATGATTTATTTCTGTTTCTCTGGCCCAGACCTGATCTGGAGCAGCATGTCATAGATCTTAAAGATGTCTATCAGGAGTGCATTAACTCTCAGGGACAACCAATAGATCTTGCATTAGGGAGTTCATACAATCTGAAAACAAAGAAATACTATGGCGTATCAGCCAGTTTCGTTCCCGGACCAATTGAGTACCGTAAAGATTTGTGGGATTCGGTAGGAGTTTATCCTGATACATGGGAAGACGTCAGGGTTGGGGGCGCGAAGATAAAAAAGAAGCACAATGTTGCCTTGGGCCTTGGTTTAGCTGCTGAAATTGATACCAACATGGCTCTGAGGTCAATAATGTATTCATTTGGATCCTCTGTACAGGATGAAAAGGGCAAAGTCATCCTCAACTCAAAGGAGACACTGGAAGCGATTAAATTCGTAAAAGCAATGTACGAGGAGAGTATGACTCCGGACGTCTTTACCTGGGATGCCTCTTCTAACAATCGCTTCATCTTGACAGGAAAAGGATCTCTGACCATGAATGCCATTTCAATAACTCGCACAGCTGAAAAGGATTATCCTGAAATGGCAAAGAAAATTTGGCTAGCAAAAGCACCGGCAGGTCCGGTACGCAGGATGGGTCTTCAACACGTTATGAATGTTTACTCAATCTGGAAATTTGCTGATAATATTGAGGGTGCTAAAAAATTTATCGTCGATTACGTCACCAATTTTCAGCAAGCCTTTAAAGCCAGTGAGTTTTATAATTTCCCTTGTTTTCCAAACTCGGTTCCCGACCTGAAAAAACAGGTTGCTTACGATCAGCATGCTGATCCACCTGACAAATATAAAGTTCTTGAAGATGTCCAAGATTGGGCTACTAATATTGGCTTTCCTGGCTATGTAAACGCGGGCATATCGGAGACCTTCGGTGCATGGATCATCCCAACAATGTTTGGGCAGGCCGCCAGAGGGGATATGAGTCCGGAAGATGCACTGAGGGCTGCGGACAGAGAAGTACAGGTGATTTTTAAGAAATGGCGAGATCAGGGCGTTATCTGATAGTTTCGATTATAGATTCCCGAAACATAAAGATCCTCTAGAAATGTAAACTTTTCTTATATGGTAAATGGGCTGATCGGGCGTGTTAGGGTTACAAATCTCAACTAATGTAGGGTGCTACTGCTTTGGTCTAAGGTAACGAGTAATTGTAGCAGTATAGTTTCCTGATTTTCGGTTAATTTGCCGAATTTAACTCCCACAATTGTCGGTAAATATTCATGGGCGCTATTTTCGTTTATAGATACCCAGACACGCTTTGTAGGAAAACCTTTAAGCAAAGCTACGGAGCTTATAATATCGGTTACCCAAAAATCTTTAATTGGGGTGTAAGGTGGGCATGTGAAGCAAAATCCACCTCTACTTATATCGGCTACCTGAAATATTCCTTCGGAAGAGATCGAAACTGAATTTTCTAATTTATAGCGCTTATGCTGTCTTCGTTCCTCAGTTACGGGCCCCATACATGATATCCAATTAACAGCAAGTTAATGAATGGACAACATACACATGGCAGAACGTACAACGATGAAATTATATCGTAAAGAAGTATTATCCGTTTGCTGTTAATACTCCTAAATTGCCCACGGCACTAATGCCATTGAAGATTATTCTGAACTCTTGGCCTAAATTTACGCTCTCAAATTCCATATCTTTCATTTCCACGGGTGCTATAGTCAGACCAGCAAAATGCGGTATGGCATTAAGTTTTTCTGACTCTCTCTCCAACTTTTCCAAGGTAAATGTATCAATTCTACCCACCTCTGGTGCACAGGCGGAACGAACAGCAATCAAAAATGTTTTTCCGTTTATTTCAGCTAAAAGTTGGAAATGATGATTCGGATCGGTGTTAACTTCGAGTATGGTAAATCCTGCACGTTTTAGAAAATCGCATATATAACTCAACCCAAGTGCATGAATGTTTTTCTTAGATTTTAGTGGATTATTGCTTACTTGTACGTTGCTCTTAATATTCAACTTCTCATTAGACAGCATTTTTTTACTCCATCAAATTCGGTTTAAATCTCAGCAATAATACTCATTCTCATATACACCGTACAGAGAGTGGATCACTCTTTTGAGAGCAATAAAGTCAGGTTGTCATATATTGTGCGCTTGATTCCCCTACTCAGTCTATGAGTTTTGTAAAACTCAATTTAATTGTTGGGTCAAAGACCATTTCCCGTGATTTAAATATTTATTTTTGTTGCATTTGATTTGTCTCTATCTGACAACGAAATCAGGTGTTTTAGTAGTTTGTATTACGTAATCATAGTCTGTACAAGGTTTTGGAACCTTCCTAATTTTTAGTGGTAATTTTAGAGCATTAGGTTTCTGAAAACGAACCTGACAACAATGCAAGATATTGCTTAAGCTCCAATTTACTTAATTTAAGCAAACAAAGATCATATTTACTTAAATTATCTCTAATATTTTTAAAATTATAATTGAATTTAAATACTTAATTTCCATTCACAACGGTAAAAAAAATTAAACCAAGGCAAAAAAATTGAACATCTGTTAAGCCCGGTGTTTTTCTACAGCCGTGTCTGCCTGTTAAATATTGAGTTATCTATTGATAGAGTAAGTTTATTAATAGTTGCGCTCCAGCCGGTGTCCCCCATATCTCAGAACATTTTTCAAAATTTCATAAACCGTGAGATCCTGTTCAGGGAATCTCAGCAACTCATCAGTAAGTTTAGCATTGCCCAATCAAAGGTAAGTATTTCTGACTTTCCTCTCTTACGAAGGTGCTTCCTGATATGTCCAACAGAGTCAAGTTGAACACACCACCCCATTTCCTGTTTTTCAGCAGGCTTTTACCCCTTCATGAGATGAGCAGAGGCGGAGCCTTATAACACGTTATTTCTCCATCCGGCAAGAGGGAGGCGTCCATACCATCTCCCGAGGTTGTGGATTTATCTCGGCACGACAGGAAACACCTACAGAAATAAAATCTGCCTATAATTTCAGACTGCCACTGGAAATACCCAATATTTCACACCACCACATTGTTCTGTTTATTTGTTAGGAAGCATGGCTATAGTTTTATCCTAACCATCAATCTCACGCCTCACGGCTGCATCTCTAAGCGACGTCCTGTCGCATAAATCAAGGAGGGTGACAACTATGGTCAAACAGGAAAAACCCATCAATTCACTTTTGTCGACGACATTGGTCACACTTCTACTCGCTTTCGTCTTGGGAGCAGCTACTGCTTGTGGGCCAGGAACTGCCGGGTATGACTGGCATAGCGGTGAAATACAAGAACATCGCTCAACAGCTTTAATGGAGGAAGCTAAGGACAGCAGCAGAGGAAAAACTATTTCCAATAGTGTTGGAATGCACTTCGTATATATCCCCCCAGGTTCCTATCTAATGGGAAGTCCTTCAGATGAGGCGGGTAGGACTATTGATGAAGAGCAGCATAAGGTCACTTTAACACACGGCTATTACGTGCAAACGACGGAGGTTACGCAAAAGCAATGGAAAGCGGTTATGGGATCATTACCGCGCCATATTAGAAAGTGCAGTGAGGAGTGTCCTGTGGAACGCTTATCCTGGGAGGACGCTCAAACATTCATTCGTAAACTGAACAAACTGGAAGGTGGTAATTATTACAGACTTCCAACCGAAGCGGAATGGGAGTATGCGGCTAGAGCTGGAAGTATAACTGCTTTTGCGAATGGAGAAATAACCAACGCTGCTTGTGGTGACACAAAAATGAGTGACATTGGATGGTATTGCGGTAATTCGAAAAGCTATCCACATCATCCTGTTGCCCAAAAGGAGCCAAATTCATGGGGCATCTATGATATGCACGGAAGTGTATGGGAGTGGTGTTCTGATTGGTATGGTCCTTATCCACAAGGATCTGTGACTGATCCTAGTGGCCCACCAGAAGGTATAGAACGGGTAATACGTGGTGGCGGGTTAGGCGATAACGCAAGAAGCTGTAGATCAGCAAACCGTCTAAGCCAAGCATCTGACATGATAATAGACAATATTGGAATGCGTTTAGTTCGTTCACAGTAACTTTAGATGTATAGAATAGGGTTATCAATTATTTCTGGATTGATTCAAAGAAAGAGCATCTATCAACCTCAATGATTCGGCGGTAAAAATTTGTATATTGGCAGGAAACACCTTCGCATCATGGCTGTCACAAGCTGATACAAATATATCATCCTCTATTAAAGCAGCCAAAGGACTTGGATACTTGTTCTTCTTCTAATTAGTGAGGCTGTAATGTAATTCAAATTAACCCCTGCGAAGCGCTCGGATAATTACCTGGTTTTTTATTACAGCACCGGAGCCACGCAGTTGATCCTCAGGTTTGAGATTTTTACCCCATTGTTACTATTCCCTTTGAAACCATTCCCTTTTCTGGTAGTTTTTTTAAATTGGGGAAATATCCGTATGTGACCAGAAATAAATTAATTATTTGCTAAAAAAATTGTTCGGGATTACCTAATGCCTCAATTTATTGAGGGCGATGACAGGCTTAGTGAGGGGGTGCTCGATTTTGAGGAACTGCTCCTGGAAATCTCCTCTCTGTTCATCAATTTACCTGTCGAGTCCATCGATGCGGTTATCGAAGATACCCAGCGCAAAGTCTGCAAGAGCCTTGGGTTGGATCTTTCCGCCCTATGGCAGTGGTCGGATAAGGACAAAAACTTGATGACCCTTACCCACCTCTATACCATACCAGGCGGACCTGATTTACCTGTTGGCATAGACGGCTCCCAAGCGTTCCCATGGACATACGCCAAGATGCTGGCCGGTGAGACCCTGTCCTTCTTGACCGAGGAGCTGCCTGATGAAGCCTTTGTCGACAAGCAATCATTTCGGGGTTTCAGCGTCGAATCTTCAGTCGCGATCCCTTTAAAGGTTGGAGGTCACCAGATCACTGGTATTATCAGTTTTAATACCCTCAACAGAGTTTACTCCTGGAGTCGACAAGAGATTAAGCGGCTGAAGATAGTAGCAGATATATTCGCCAACACCTTGACAAGAAAGGAGGCGGAGAAGGCCCTTATACAAAGCGAAGAACGGTTGAACCTGGCCGCCGAATCAGCTGAAGCCGGACTATGGGAACTCGACTATAAAACTAATCAATTCTGGGCAACCGATCAGGCTCGTCGTATTTTCGGCTATACCACCAATGCTATCATCTCCATGGAGCGTATCGAACAATCAATATATCCCGAAGATCTGAACCTGGTTCAACGGGCATTGGCCACCTCGTTTAATGAAGGGACTAAACTAGATATCGAATACAGAATTAACGCTGATGCCGATGTCCATAAGTGGATCTGTTCTCGCGGTCGTCCCTATTTTCACTCAGACGGCAGCCCTGCCAGAATGCTTGGTGTGTCGCTCGACATCAGTGGGCGCAAGCGTCATGAGCAAGAGCTAGAAAAACTCAAGCAGCTGTTGGAACAAGAGAACTATTATCTTCGGGAAGACCTGAAGAAAGTGCAGGGCTTCGAACATATCATCGGAAAAAGCGCACCATTTCAATCGGTGCTTAATTCGATAAAACAGGTAGCGCCGACCTCTGCCACGGTACTATTGACTGGAGAAACCGGTACAGGTAAAGGGGTACTGGCCCATGCCATTTATCAAATGAGTGATCGCAAGGAACGCCCCTTCGTCACGGTTAACTGCGCAGCCTTACCACCCAATCTTATCGAAAGTGAGTTGTTTGGACGCGAAAAAGGAGCCTTCACCGGCGCACACGCAAAACAGGCCGGCCGCTTTGAGGTTGCCAACCAAGGAACCCTTTTTCTCGATGAGGTCGGTGACTTGCCGCTTGATATGCAGGCCAAACTACTACGGGTTCTCCAGGATGGCGAATTCGAGAGGCTTGGCAATCCTCGTACTATACAAGTCGATGTGCGGATTATTGCCGCTACCGGGCGCGACCTCCAAGAAGAGGTACGCAGCGGTCGATTCCGGGAAGATCTGTTCTACCGTTTGAACGTCTACCCGGTTTCCCTACCACCACTGAGGGAACGGCGAGAGGATATCGAGCTGCTGGCTCACTATTTCACCGAAAAATACTCGCGCAGAATGGGAAAAAAAATCGATCGCATTCCAAGACGTGTCCTTGACAACATGATGCGCTACCCTTGGCCGGGCAATATACGCGAACTCGAGCACCTGGTCGAGCGCAGTGTAATCGGCAGTCCTGGCAGTATCCTTAGGATCAATGACCAGCAGAAGTGGTCCTTGTCGAGCGGATCCAGCAAAGGAAAAAACAAGAATCTGGCAGCTGTCGAACGGGACTACATACTCCATGTGCTTGGCCTGACAAATTGGAAGATCGAGGGCTCGGATGGGGCAGCAGATATCCTGGACATCCATCCGAGCACCCTGCGCTTCAGGCTCAAGAAACTGGGCATTAAGCGACCTGCCTGATCCCACCCCTCAATATTTTGCGGCTGGTCCACAACTATCTGCGGATTATTTGCAGTTAGCGATTTTCTTGCTTTTCCCCATGAAAACCTAAACAGCTTCATTCATTAGAATATCAGAGCAATATTGACCATATGTGAAATTGGTATCGCAATTGCTTTATGAGTTCTAGAGGTTACTTCATCAATCAGGCCTTGAGCAAAAGTAGAGCAGTGCAGAAACAATCTGCTCAACTTTTGTTAAAGAATGGCAGGTAGTGCGCCCATGAAGCTACAGGAGAAGGGGAAATCTGTTGGCCAGAGCTTGTGGATCGATGATCTCTCACGTCTATCTTTGCGCGACGAATCGCTCAGGCACACGATCAAGGACTGGTCAATCACAGGCATGGCGTTCAG
>JAHEER010000223.1 GCA_024640625.1 Desulfobulbaceae bacterium | reverse complement strand
TGTCGATTCCTTCAAAGAGACGGTGGTGATGGGCCTGCGTCTTCTTGCCGGGATTACCGGGCGCCAGCTGCAGGAACGCTATGGTCTCGATCTCTCTGAGGTTTACGGCTCCACCCTGCAAGATCTCGCCGACCGCGGTCTGATCAGCTATGACGGTACACGGTTGGCCCTGACCGGAACGGGCAGACGATTTGCCAATCAGGTTATGGCAGAACTGGTCTAGTTTTCACACGGAAACGGCCCTTTTGTCCACATTTCAGATTGAAGCAAGATTACTCGTTTCCGGATGAAAATTTATGTAACCTGCGCTTTCTTTTCAGCGGGATGCTCTAGAGCGGGAGGCTTCGACCGCCGAGAAATTCAGTGCCGCGTGCACGGTGAACAGCGGAAAGATGAAGGCGAGCAGAAACACGTTTAGCAGCGGGACCATTGAAACGGCGGCCGGGATCAGGCCGAGACGCAAGCTGTGACCGCTGTAATGCCTGAGCCACTGCAGTTTTTTCCCGAGTCGCCAGCGCCTGCGTGAAGCCGGATAGTCGACGAACATCAAAGCGGAATAATAGGTGTAGATCAGAAAAACCGCTATCTGCCCGATGATTGGAACAAACCCCACGGCCAGGGCGACAACGGTCACCAGGATGCCGAACAGGGCGATCTTCAAGCCCTCGAACAGGTCTTTGGCGATGCCGGCTAGGCTGAAGCCGTCGTCGTCTTGAAATTCCTTGCCCCAGAATATCTTCTCAGCGCTGTTGCTCAAAAAGCTGTAAAATGGTGTGGTGAGTGTATAGGCCAGCAGGAAGGCGAGGAAGAAGGCGATAATTCTGGTAACCAGCACGTAGAGGTATTTTGCCACCAGCCAGCCGCTGTATTTGATCCAGCCCCACCAGCTTGAATGAACCGGTCCTTCGCCGAAGAATGAGGCGGTGTAGTGATCGATGATGCCGGTGGTGAGAAGAAATCCTGTCCAGGTCAGCGCCACGGTGAGGGCGATCAGGACGATTGACCAACCTAGCAACTGCTTTCTGCCCAGCAGAAAAGTGATCGAGGTTGACAGGGGAATCGTCGGGACTGCCGGGGCCTGGGCTTGCTCGCGCGCCATGGGGTGAAATAGAACCAGTTAGGATTATAAGGAAAATTCTTAACAAGCACGATTGCAGTTGTTACTGTTGCTTAAGGTTCCCTTAAGATAGGCACGGAGTCATGCAAGTAAAGGGACATGAGGTAACGCGATAGTATGGTGGCCAAAAAAAACAAGAACAACATAGAATTCAGCTGTGCGGAATGCGGTTTCATCAGCGCCAAATGGCTGGGCCGCTGCCCTGAGTGCGGACAGTGGGACAGCCTGGTCGCGCGTCGCGCACCGATGTCAGGGCCGTCGAAGCCGGTGCAATTCACTGCCCCACGCCCGTTGAGCAGAGCGGCGGAGCAGCACCTGGCTCGAGCCGTCACCGGCATCGAGGAGCTGGACCGGGTCCTCGGCGGCGGCATCGTCCCGGGTGTGGTTATATTGATTGGCGGCGACCCGGGCATCGGTAAATCGACCCTGCTGCTGCACATGCTTTCTTCACTCGCCGTCCAGGGATCCAAGGTGCTTTATGTGACGGGAGAAGAGTCCGCCCATCAGATAGGTATCAGGGCCGAGCGGCTGGCAGCTATCCACGACAATCACTATCTGGCCACAGAGAGTTCGGTTGAAGCCATTCTGGCCATGGCCAGGGAGATGAAACCGGCGCTGCTGGCGGTTGACTCCATTCAGACCCTGACCTCAGCCGATCACCCCTCTGCCGCCGGTTCGATTACCCAGGTCAGGGAATCGGCCGCCCGTCTCGTGGAACTGGCCAAACAGGAAAATATCCCGGTGGTGCTGGTCGGCCACGTGACCAAGGAAGGAACCCTGGCAGGTCCGCGCATGCTCGAGCACATGGTCGATACGGTCCTCTATTTCGAGGGGGACCGCAACCATGTGTTCAGAATCTTGAGAACGGTAAAAAACCGCTTCGGTTCGACCAACGAAATCGGCGTGTTTGAGATGAAAGAGGAGGGTCTGGTGCAGGTGACCAACCCTTCGGAGATTTTTCTCGCCGAAAGGCCGCTCGATGTTTCCGGCTCTGTGGTGCTGGCCTCGATGGAGGGGACTCGCCCGATCCTGGTCGAGGTGCAGGCGCTGGTCAGTCCGACCAATCTCGGCACCGCCAGGAGGACGGCAATCGGCGCCGATCCCCAGCGTCTGTCGCTGCTTTGCGCAATACTCGAGAAAAAGGCCGGTATGGATCTCTACGGGCATGATATATTCCTAAATATTGCCGGTGGGATTCGCATCGATGAGCCTGCTCTGGATCTCGGCGTAATCTGTGCCTTGAGTTCATCGCTGCTCGACAAACCGGTACCGCCCGATACGGCCGTATGCGGGGAGGTGGGGCTGGCAGGAGAGATACGTGCGGTTGCCAACATCGAACTCAGAATCAGGGAAGCGGAGCGGCTCGGCTTCTCTCGCATCATAGTGCCCAAGACTAATTTCGACCGGATCAAAGCCCGCACCCGGATAGCCAGAGTTGGCGTTGCCTCGGTGCACGAGTTCATGGAAATATTGTAGTAATGAGTGGCTCAAAACCCGATTAGCAAGGGGGTAGACACATGGATTTCAAGG
>JAHEER010000125.1 GCA_024640625.1 Desulfobulbaceae bacterium | reverse complement strand
GGACCTGTTTCCGGAGATCATCGAGAAGGCTTTCCAACTGGCCGAAAGCGGTCAGCCGGGCCCGGTGCTGGTTGATGTGCCGATGGACATCTTCTCCAGAGAGGTCGACGTTGCCCTGTTCGAGAAAGTGAAGCGCAATACCCGCAAGCTGCACAAGCCGTCGATCGATGAGGCCGTCGCCAGGGACATCGTCACGAAACTGGCCGGGGCCGCTAGGCCGGTCCTGTACGTGGGCGGCGGTATTGTCCTGGCCGACGCGGCCGCCGAACTGAAAGCCTTCGTCGACCACATGAGCATCCCCGTTGCACACAGCCTGATGGGGAAGGGCGCCCTGCCGGACGACCACCCCTTTACCCTCGGCATGACCGGTTTCTGGGGGACCCAGTACATCAACGACTCATGCAAGAACGCCGATTACGTGCTCGGACTCGGTACCCGCTTCAAGGAAGCCGACTGCAGTTCCTGGTATCCTGGCTACACCTTCAATATCCCAGAGTCGAAGCTGATTCACATCGATATCGAGCCGAGCGAGATCGGCCGCAACTACCCGGTCGAGATCGGCGTGGTCGCCGACCTGAAACAATCCCTGAAGGTACTGGCACAGGCCGCCAGAGAACTTTATCCGAACGGGATCAAGAAACCGGAACTGGCTGCCGAGATTGCCGCCTACCGCAAGGAGTTCAAGTCAAGCAATACCACGATGGAGCAGAGCGATGCATTCCCGATGATGCCGGAGAGAATCCTCGCCGAGATGCGTGCAGTCCTGCCGCGCGACGCCATCATCACCACCGATGTCGGCTGGAACAAGAACGGTGTCGGCCAGCAGTTCCCGATCTACGAACCGGGCAGCATCCAGATTGCCGGCGGCTACGCGACCATGGGCTTCGGCGCACCGGCGGCGATCGGCGCCAAACTGGCCGCGCCGGACAAGGTGGTCGTGGCCCTGGTCGGTGACGGCGGCTTCGGCCAGAACCCCGCCATGCTGGCGACCGTCCGGCACGAAGCAATTGCCGCGGTCTGGATCATCATGAACAACGATGCTTTCGGCACCATTGCCGGCCTGGAAAAAGCCCACTTCGGGACCACCTACGGCACCGTCTTCAAGAAGGACGGAGCCTCCACCTCTCCTGATTATGCCGCGATTGCCAAGGCATACGGGGTGGAAGGTGTCAGGATCGAATCGGCCGATCAGTTCAAGCCGGCCCTGGAAGAGGCGATCAAGTCCGGCAAGCCGGTGGTGCTGGATGTGCCGATGATCAACAACCCGGTGCCGACCACAGGGCATTGGAACATCCTCGACATCTACTCGCCGGGTAAGAAGGTGTCGCACGTCAGCACCGACTGAGGGCGAATGAAATAGAGCTCAGGCTTCCCGGAAACCTCCGGGAGGTCTTTGCTTTACGGTTCAATAACCCCGAAAAAGGTGATGCTTGTCGCCAAGACACGAAGGCACCAAAAGGACATTAATTCAGGGTTAAGGCCGACTGACCAGACTACGTAAGGGTGCAGCTTGTTAAGCAATCCCTCTGATTATCTGGTGTCTTGGTGACTTAGTGGCTAATCTTTATTTTTGGTTAGGAGCCAGTTGCTTACGCTCAATCTATCGTGGACAAGAGACATGCTGCAGTTGAGACCCGATGAACGGAAGATGCTGGACGGCCAGGAAGGCAAGGCGGTGCAGAAGGCCATGGAACTCCTGGTCGAGTACGCCGCAGGATTGGGCGCCGAGAACTTCGTAGACACCCGCAACGTGACCATCATTCCCGGCTCGATCCCCAATGTCGAAATCGTCCGCAAGATCGTTCCGTCCATGGATATCGACGAGATCGCCTCGCGCTTCATGCTCGACTGCGACGAGCGGGTGGTGGTCGGCAAGGTCAAGGCCTTTACCACCACCAATGCGACCTGGCGTGATCAGGATTACCCGCAGATCCAGAAAGGGAGCAAGGACCATTGCGACCTGCTGCAGAATCTGGCCGAATACTGCAAACGGGTCGGCATGATCCACCTGGCAACCTGCACCCCCTACCAGGTCGGCAACGTCCCGGTCCGCGGCGAGCACATCGCCTGGACCGAATCCTCGGCCATCGCCTACACGAACTCAGTGATCGGTGCGCGCACCAACATCGAGGGACTCCATAGTGCCTTCGCCTCGGCGATCACCGGCAAGACCCCCAACTGGGGGATGCACCTGGACGAGAATCGCTACGGCAGGGTGCTGGTCGATGTCGCCGTCGACATGTCCAACCTGCGCGAATGGGCCCTGCTCGGCTACTACGTTGCCAGCCAGGTCGGTCTCGAGCTGCCGATCTACAAAAATATCAACAGTCATCCCAACCTGACCAAGCTGATGGCGCTGTGTGCGGCCGGGATCTCCGGCGGCAGCATCGTCATGCACCACCTGGTCGGCATCACCCCCGAGGCGCCGACCGTCGAGGCGGCCGGCGGCGGGCGCAAACCCAAGTACGAGCTGTGCTTCGGCGACGCTGAGCGGCGCCTGGCCTACGACAAGCTGAACCGCTCGAAGAAAGATGCTGTCGACATCATCGCCCTCGGCTGCCCCCATTGCACCCTGGAAAGCCTGCGCCAGATTGCCGAAATGCTTGATGGCAAGCAGATCCACGATGGCGTCAAGCTCTACCTGACCACCAACAGCATGATCAAGGCGATGGGCGAAATCCAGGGCTACAACACGGTGATCGAAAAAGCCGGCGGGCTGATCATGAAGGATTCCTGCTGCCTGGAACTGGCCCTCAACCCGGACCAGGTCTTCGTTACCAACTCGGGCAAGATGGCCCACTACGCCCCCGGTGCCACCGGCTTGAAGAACACCTGGTTCGGTACCTTGGAAGAATGTATCGACGCCGCCCTGACCGGCAGGTGGCGAGGAGAACTGCAATGAGCAAGTTCATTCTGCGCGGCCGGAAAATTCATGGCGGCATCGCCGAAGGGGAGGCCCTGGTCACCCGGAGCCCCCTTGGTGGTTTCGGCTGCTTCGATTTCGACAACGGCCAGGTCATCGACCTCGACCACGAGTGGCACGGGCTGAGCGTCAAGGGAAAGGTGCTGGTCTTCACCACTGCGTCGGGATCCTCGGCCTGGACCATCGCACACCAGGCGCTGCGTTTTGCCGATGTGGCTCCCGCGGCCTACGTGGTGCGCGAGAACAACCCGCAGACCGCTCTCGGCTCGGTGGTCGCTCGGCTCCCCTGTGTGGCTGAGTTTGACCAGGATCCGACCGCGGTGATCAAAAACGGTGACTGGGTCAAGGTGGATGCCGAGCGAGGGATCGTCGAAGTCACGAACCGATGATCTGAACCCTCCCTTATTCAGGAGCGGAATATGAAGATAGCCATCCTGGGCTGCGGCTCCCTGGGCAGCACATTCGGCGGAGTCCTGACCGAGGCCGGATACGACGTGACGTTGGTCAATCGGTACAACGATCACATCGCGGCGATGATCGACAAGGGGCTGACGATTATTGAGGATGCCGAAGAAAGGGTTGTCAAAGTAAAGGTCGCGACCGATCCGCAGGAGGTGGGGCCGGTCGGGCTGGTCATCGTCCTGGTCAAGTCGAGCTTCACCCGTGCTGCTATCGAAAGTGCCAAGGCCATGATCGGCAGTAATACTCTCGCCCTGTCGCTCCAGAATGGTCTCGGTAACGAAGAACTCCTAATGGAGGTTCTGGGAAAAGGGCGAGTCCTGGGTGGCAAGACCTATGTCGGCGGTCAGGTGACCGGGCCGGGCAAGGTCAGGGTCGCAGTCAAGGGCAAGCTGACTCTGTTGGGGGAACTGGACGGGAGGGCCACGGCCCGGGCGAAGCAGGTTGGCGATCTCTTCAGTCGGGCAGGGTTGGAAACCAAAGTCACTGCCGACATCCAGAGCCTGATCTGGCAGAAGCTGCTGATCAATGTCTCGACGGGTGCAATCTGTGGCCTCACCCGGCTGCCCTATGGCAAACTGCTGCAAGTGCAAGAGGCCGTGGATTGTGCCACCGCCGCAGTCGCCGAAGCGATCGATGTCGCCCGGGCCGCCGGTGTTGTCCTGGAGTGCAATAACCCGCGGGAGATTCTTGACCAGGCTGTGGACGGTCTCCCCTTCGACTTCAAACCGTCGATCATGCAGGATCTCGAACGCGGGATACCGACCGAGATCGATTTCATCAACGGGGCCGTGGTTCGTGAAGGGGAAAAGTACGGGGTTGCCACCCCGGTCAACCGGACCCTGATGGCCGGGATCAAGGGCCTTGAATTCTCCTCCAAAAAGAGTTGAAGGGCTGAACGGCCAGGAATCCAACCGGCTGGGCTGCCGCAGTTGAACGCATCGATCTGGCAGATTCTCTAATGAGCGATATCTTCACAATTTTCCTGAATGTCATCATGCCGGTCTTCGGCATAGTCCTCCTCGGGTATCTACTGGGCGGCCGCCTGGCCCTGCAGGCCCAGACCCTGACCAGGGCGGCCTATTACGTTTTTGTCCCGGCCTTTATTTTCCAGGCGATCAGCGGTTCGAGGATTCCTCTTGACCACGCCGCCAAAATGACCTGTTTCATTATCGTGACCCACCTGCTTGCGGCCCTTGCGGCCGGTGGCATCGGGCGCCTGCTGGGCCATACCAGGGAGATGATCGCCGCTTTTATCATGGTTGCCGTTTCCGGCAACGTTGGTAATTACGGCCTGGCGATGATTCGTTTCAGGCTTGGTGAAGAGGCGGTTGCGCCGGCCACCCTGTACTACGTTGCCTTGTCCATCGCCATTTTCGTCATCTGTGTCGGGGCTGCCGGATGGGCACACGGCGGTCACCGCGGCGCCCTGGGGGGGCTTCTGAAAACCCCTGCGATCTGGGCCGTGGTGCCGGCGCTCATCGTCTCCAACAGCGACCTGGTCGTCCCGCTGATGCTGACCCGGATGATCGGATTGCTGGCCGATGCGATGATCCCGGTGATGCTCTTTTCGCTCGGCCTGCAATTGCTGGAACAACGGCAGATCAAGCTGTCACGCGACGTTTTCACGGCATCGGCCCTGCGCCTTCTGTTGACTCCCGCCATTGCCTGTGTGGTGGCCATCCCCTTCGCTCTGGGTCGTCTCGAATATGCTTCGGGGGTGCTGCAATCCGCAATGCCGACAGCGATCATGGCGGCGATTATCGCCAAGGAACATAAGATTGTCCCTCACTTCGTGACGACGGTGGTCCTGTTTACCATTCTTGCCAGCCTGGTAACCTTGACCTTGTTCATGATCTTTTTGTAGAGTTTGCAATAACGTGATTTAATGATTCTATAATCTATAAAAGGCTTCACGCAGAGGCACAAAGGTCGCAGAGGGAAAGCTCATAACCTTACGAAAAGATCAAAGCCTTGGCATTGCTCTCAGCGTCTTCGCGTTAGTCACTGGCTTAAGTTTTGTTGTGCTTTTGATTGGACTATAGGCCCGTGATTTTAACAGGAATAATGACCCAGGAACTCTGTTTGTAGAACGAGGCAGCTATAGTCCCTGGAGCCAGCAAGGGACCGGTTCTGGCAATAGCGCAATAATTCGCTACCGAGGGTGCTTTCCTGACGTTCGCTGCGCGCTGCCTGAGACGATCGGCAGAGAAAGGATCAAACGATGAAGCACAATCGCATTGCCGAGAACCAGGTTGTCCAGGTTTCTCCGTTCAAGACCCGTCGCATCACCCATACCGACAACCTCATGATGGCGGTCTGGGATTTCTCCGACGGACCCTGGCCGAAACCTGAACCCTACCACTCTCACCCCCACGACCAAGTGGTTTATATCGCCGACGGAGAAGTCGAGTTCTTTATAGAGGACGAGTCCTGCCGGTTGAGTGCCGGGGATATGATCGCCGTTCCGGGCAATCTCCCGCACACGGTGCGCTTGCTGACACCGAACGTGCGTCTGGTCGATAGCTGGACGCCGCTGCGCGAGGAGTTCCTGTAGGCTTGCAAAGTTACCGGGCCGCTGGAATGATCAAGGACCCGGTAATGCGATTTAACCTGGTATGGTAAAAGTTCGAGTGAGAAATATTTTTGCCAACACTTTGCCATTACCGGTTCCTCGACTAAACTATTACATTTGTAGGGTAGGCATTTCGCGATGCCAGCCGCTTTGGGTCAATACTCCAACCAGGGCGGATTCGCTGTGAATCCAGGGGCGGGTTTGCTGGAATAAAGACCGCAAGGACCCTGGTTGATGAACATGACCTAGGTGCACTGGCAAAGATAAAACATTGATTGATTTTATCACTTGACAAGCCAGTTTTCAGTATGTACTATCATAGAGTATTAGCGTCCTATTAAATAGGACATAAAAAATTCAGGTCATAATAACGAAAATGCAGAGGCTTCGTTATTGTGCTGGTTCATTACAAGTATGCAGTAAACATCAACCCAATAGAGGAGGACAACCAATGAGAAATTCAACTGTAAGACGCTTCCTGCTGGCCTTGACTGCAGCCGTTGTCATGACGGCAATGACCACGGTTGCCTTCGCGGCCGACAAGGTCGTCCTTAGACTTTCTGCGCCAGCGTCTGCTACTGACGCACGCGCCGTTGCCTTGACCACTCAGTTTGCTCCGGCGATCGCCGATTTTGTAACTTTCGAGGGTCATTGGAATGCTTCGCTGTTCAAGCAGGGCACGGAACTCGAGGCAATCAGCCGCGGCAACCTCGATATGTGCATTGCTTCTGCCCAGGAACTCTCAGAGTTCTTCCCCGAGTTCTCGATTTTCACCGCTGGCTATCTGCACCGAGATGCGGCGCACCAGGTTCGGGTGTTCAATTCCGATCTGATGAAGCCGTTTAAGGAAAAAGTCGAAAAGGAACTGGGTGTCAAGCTGCTGAGTGTCATTTACCTCGGTCGTCGTCAGCTCAACCTGCGCATCGACAAGCACATCGATACACCCGCCGATCTGGCTGGTGTGAAGCTTCGCATGCCTGGCTCCGAAGCTTGGCAGTTCCTCGGCCGCGCCCTGGGCGCCAACCCGACCCCGATGGCTTTCACCGAGGTGTACACCGGCCTGCAGACCGGCGCCATCGATGGTCAGGACAACCCGTTGCCGACCGACAAGGACGCCAAATTCTACGAAGTGACCAAGCAGATCGTTCTGACCAGCCACCTGGTCGACCTGAACTACCTGGCGATCAGCAAGAAGAAGTTTGACAGCTTGCCCCCCGACCAGCAAGCCAAACTGCAAAAAGCTGCCGATGATTCCATGGAGTGGGGCCGCCAGCGCCAACTCAAGCTGGAAGACGAACTGGTCCAGTTCTTCAAGGACAAAGGGCTGAAGGTTTACGAGCCGAATCTTGATGCTTTCCGTAGCCAGGTTCAGAAAATGTACCTCGAGTCGGACATCTCGAAGAGCTGGCCCAAAGGCCTGGTCGAGAAGATCAACGCCCTGTAACCAAATCCTCACCAGCCAACTCCAATTGGTCTGAGAATTAAACAGCCGGTCTTATTGCCGGTCGATGTTCAGGTGGGTGTGGCTAGAGGCAGAACGACTAGTCACACCCACTTTTTAATTTGTGTCAAGGATTGCCCCATGCGAAATCTACAAAGGTTCCTGCAGAACAGGGCGGACGACATTGCCATTGCTATGCTGTCAATCATGTTTCTTTCATTCATAGCGCAAATTACCTGGCGCTATGTTCTCAACGATCCTTTGAGCTGGTCGTTGGAACTTTGTTTGATGATGTGGCTGTGGGTCGTGTTCTGGGGATCGGCGTTCTGTCTGCGCAATGACGAACATGTTCGATTCGACATGCTCTTCCTGATCGTGCGTCCCAGGATTCAGCGCATATTTGCTGGAATTAGCGCCCTGGCCATCGTGGTCGGCATGATCGCGTCGTGGCATGGCACTTATGATTTTGTGAGTTTCCTGAAAATCAAGAAAAGTGTTTCGATGAGGATTCCGCTTGCCTACGTGTTCAGTGTCTACCTGCTCTTCATTGTCGCTACGGTTGTAACATATGTGTGGCGGTTGAAGAAAATCATCACCGGCGAACTCTACCCCGAGAGCGTCGAGCGTGGGGGACCCGAAGAATGAGCCTGGCATTCGGACTTTGCCTGATTGTTTTATTTGGACTGGCTGCGATCGGAACACCGATCGGTTATTCGATCCTCTGTAGCTCCCTGATCTACCTGGCTGCCGCCGGTCAGGATCTCGGGCTTGCCGGGGAGCAGATCATCTACGGTATTTACGACAGCTTTGTCCTCTTGGCCGTGCCGCTGTTCATCGTTGCCGCCAATATCATGAACGCCGGCACGATCAGCGAGCGACTGTTGGCCTTCTGCATTGCCGTCGTCGGGCGCTTCAAGGGAGGGCTGGGCCATGTCAATATTGTGGCGAGCCTGATCTTCTCCGGAATGTCCGGCTCCGCGGTGGCCGATGCGGCGGGGATCGGCAAGATCATCATCGACATGATGACCAAAGGCGGTCGTTATCCCGGGGGCTATGCGGCGGCGATCACCGCGGCGTCGGCGACCATCGGGCCGGTTATCCCGCCGTCGATCCCCATGGTCATGTACGCGCTGGTTTCGGACGCTTCGATCGGTTACCTGTTCCTCGGCGGGATTTTCCCAGGTCTTCTGATGGGCGCCGTTTTGATGGTGATGAACGCCTACATCTCGTACCGGCGAGGTTTTGGCAGCGATGAAGTTGTGCCGGTGCGCGAGATACCCAAACGCACCATTACGGCCTTTCCGGCGCTGATGATGCCGGTCATCCTGCTCTGGGGAATCTATGGTGGGGTAACCACGCCCACCGAAGCCGCTGCCGTGGCTGCCGCCTACGCATTTATCCTGGCAGCGGTGTTCTACCGTGCCCTTAACTTTAAAAACATGCGCGAAATCATGCTCATCAGTATGAAATCATCAGCCTCAGTCGGCCTGGTGATCGGTGGTGCGCTGATCCTCAATTACGTTGTTGCCACGGAGAACATCCCCAGGGAACTCGCCTTAGTACTGCACGGAATGGAAATCTCGCCGCTGATTTTCATCCTTGGTGTCAATCTCCTGCTCCTGGCGCTCGGCTGTGTCCTCGATGCGACGACCATCATCCTGGTCATCGTCCCGCTGTTCATGGAAGCGTGCAAGGTCCTGGGGATCGACCTGGTGCACTTTGGGGTCATCGTGGTCGTCA
>JAHEER010000124.1 GCA_024640625.1 Desulfobulbaceae bacterium | reverse complement strand
CGCCAAGCGAGGTACAGGCGGCCCGTGAAGAGGGGCTGCAGCACCTCAAATTTTTTCCCGCCTCCCTTGCCGGAGGCATCAAGATGCTCGATCTTTTCAGGGCGCTTTATGCCGACGTACGCTTTATGCCCACCGGAGGCATCAGCCAGGAGAATCTGGCCGAGTATCTGGACTGTGCAAATGTTCTCTGCTGCGGCGGAACTTGGCTGAGCCCGGAAGGAATGCTGGCGGAAGGCAAATGGGATGAAATTGAGCAGCGGCTGAAAGGGGCGGTTGAACTTCTCGATCGTCAGGCCTAAAACCGGTGGGGTAAACCACTACCATTATTAAAATAAACATCAAGACAGGAGAGAAACAATGACTGAGCAGAAACCGAAAATCGGCTTTATCGGCCTTGGATTAATGGGATCGGCAATGGTGCAGAGGCTGCAGAGTGTGGGCTATGAATTGACCGTGATGGCCCATCGTAACCGCACACCGATCGACGAGGCGGTTGCCAGAGGAGCCGCCGAAGCGGCCACCCCGGCGGCTGTGGCCCAGGACAGCGACCTCGTTATGCTGTGCGTCGATACCACCGCCGCGGTGGAATCGGTTATGCGCGGCGACGACGGGGTTCTGGCGGGGCTCAAGGAAGGGGCCCTGGTCATCGATTTCGGCACCTCGATTCCCGGTTCCACCCGGGCGCTCTACCAGGAATGCAAAGCAAAAGGAGCATCGATGATGGATGCGCCGTTGGGACGCACGCCGGCCCAGGCCGTGGACGGGCTGCTCAACATCATGGGAGCCGGCGACGAAGACGATTATGCCCGGGCCAAGCCGGTCCTGGACGACCTTGGAGAAAACGTCTTTCACGTTGGCCCGGTGGGAGCTGGGCACACCCTCAAGCTGATCAACAATTTCTTTGCCATGACCACCGCCTGCGCCATGTCAGAGGCCTTCGCCATGGCCGATCTTGCCGGTTTGAAACGTTCCATCCTCTACGAGGTCATGTCCTCCGGTCCGCTGCGCTCGGGGATGATGGACTGGATCAAGACCAACGCGGTGGACAAGGATCCGTCGGCGCTGGCATTTTCGATCAGCAACGGGCTGAAGGATCTGGGCTACTATGCGAGCATGGCGGATGATTTCAAGGTGCCGAGCTTTATTTCGCCGGCCACCAAAAACGCTCTGAATATCGCCAAATCAACCGGCTGGGGTGACAAATACGTCCCTGAAATGGTCGATTTTATCGCTGGCATCTATTCGCAGAAGTAGGAACCAAAAATAAATGGGGACACGATAACATGTGGCCCCAATCCCCCCGTCATTTGATCATTACATTTGTGCAATCCGGATGAAAAAGCGCGCCAGAGTGATTATCATACTTGCGTTCTAATCAAAATGTTTAAGTAAGAAACAAACCATTGGAGGTACTTTATGAGAATTCTATTGTATCTGGCGACTAACCTGGCAATTCTGGTCTTGCTCGGCATCGTCATGTCGCTGCTGGGCATCGATACCACGCAGACATCCGGACTGCTCTTTTTTGCCGCCCTGTTCGGCATGGGAGGCTCGTTTATTTCCCTGGCCCTGTCGAAGTGGATCGCCAAACGGTCCACCGGCGCCCGGGTTATCGAGCAGCCGCAGAACCAGGCCGAGCAGTGGCTGGTGGATACGGTGCACCGGCAGGCTGAAATGGCGGGCATCGGCAGGCCCGAGGTGGCGATTTTCGATGCGCCCGAGATGAACGCCTTTGCCACCGGTATGAAACGCGACGATGCCCTGGTGGCAGTCAGCAGCGGGCTGCTGGCCGGTATGGACAGAGGCGAGGTGGAAGCGGTGCTGGCCCATGAGGTGAGTCACGTCGCCAACGGCGACATGGTCACCCTGGCGCTCATCCAGGGAGTGCTCAACACCTTCGTGATCTTTCTTTCGCGGCTGGCGGCTGGTATCATCGACAGTGTCCTCAGATCGGATAGAGACGGCGGCGGCCTTGGTTTTATGGGTTATATGGCTGTCACCATTGTCCTGGAAATCGTCCTCGGTCTGTTCGCCTCGATTATCGTCATGTGGTTTTCGCGCAGGCGTGAGTTCCGGGCCGACAGCGGGGCAGCAGGTCTGGCGGGACGCCAGAAAATGATCGATGCATTAAAAAGGCTGCAGGCCCACCACGAACCCTCCAAGCTGCCTGACCAGATGGCCGCCTTCGGCATCCGTCAGAGAGAAGGGGGGCTGGCCGCCCTGTTCAGGAGTCATCCGCCGCTGGAGGCGCGTATCGCCGCTTTGCAGCATTTCGAGGCGTAAGCAGGCAGAAGGGGCGAGAATTGGGGACACGATGGGTATTGTGTCCCCTCGGCATTTCTATTTCTTTGCTGGTTCAGGTTGGGGATTATCGACCGACTTCCCACCCGTTACCATCTGCAGCTTATCGGTCACCAGCCCCACCCGTTGGGCCCTCCGTTCCCACTGGCGGCGGGCGATATCCTGCATATCCTCAACCCGGTCCACTTCATCGACGATCTCGAGTCCGAGCAGCGTTTCGATGAAGTCCTCCATGGTGACCACCCCCTCGGTGCCGCCGTATTCATCGATCACCAGCGCAATGTGGGTTGATTCGCTCATCATCGTTTCAAATAGGTCGTGCAGAGTCAGCTTGTCGTGCACCACCACGATCGGGCGAATCATTTCCTGCAGCGTTGTCTCTGGCTTATCCTGGATCGCATGGTAAATATCGGTCTTGAGCACGAAGCCCTTGATGTCGTCCAGGTCATCCCCGAAGACCGGGATCCGGGAGAAAGAGATCTGGCCGCTTTCGGATACCACCTGCTCCGCACTCATGTTTTCCGGCAGGGCGTAGACCACCGTTCTCGGCGTCATGATGTCCTTGGTCCTGATCTCTCTGAGGAAAAAGAGATTCTGGAGCACTCGCGACTCGTACTTGTGAAAGATGCCCTCCTTGGAGCCGAGTTCTGCGAGGGCAATGAATTCGTCGCGGTGGACGCTCTTTTTCGGTCGGTTCCGGGTCATCAGCCGGGTCAGAAACTCCGCCATCTTCACCAGCGGCCACATCAACATGGTGGTGATCTCCAGCGAGGTGGCCACGAACGGGGTCAGGCGCCGCCAGTAGGCGGCCCCGAGTGTCTTGGGGATGATTTCTGATACCACCAGGATCAGAAAGGTGAGCACCGCCGAAATTACCCCTATGTAGGCGTCGCCGAATACCGAGGCGGCCTGGGCCCCGGCCCCGGCTGCACCGACCGTGTGGGCGATGGTGTTAAGACTCAGGATGGCGGCCAGGGGACGGTCGAGGTTGTCCTTGTACCTTTTCAGGCGACTGCCGAGACGGGGGCGCTCCTGTTCCATCTGGGCCACATAGGAGGCCGAGATGGAGAGCAGCACGGCTTCCATTATCGAACAGAGAAAGGAGACGCTGAGAGCAAGTGCCACATAGAAGAGAAGAAGACCCATACCAGTAGTTCCCCAGTTGTACGAAATCGTTAAAAGGGTGGATATCTGTTCATACCAGATATGGCGAACTAAGCCAACCTGCTACCTGCCTGTCATTCTTCTTCACCAGGGGTGATGAGTCTCTGCGCCCCCTGTTCCTCATAGGGTGTGGCCTGTCGTGGCGGCGACCGAAGGTTCGGCCAGAAACTGCCTGTCGATTCCACGCAAGTAGCCTTCCTCTCCTCCAAAGCCCCCGAAAGCTCTGATCTTGGTAGACCAGGCAGTCTAGCAGCACCTCGGCCCCCCTGATCCAGAAATGATGCGATAGGAGCCATGATTGTCTTCTCTGAGGATCTCCATGACTCTCTCGTGCCGGGACTGTTCCGTGCGCTCGACGTCCCGAAACAGTACAGTCAGTGCTTCGGAAAACTCATTGGGAAAAGAGAGACAAAAATAGGCGTCTGCAAATTTAAATCCGAGATCCTGCATGGCTGATTGGGAATATTTCAATTGACTGCTTTGCTCGGCTTACTCAAGATACCAGGGACAATAATCGTTCTGCCTGTGGAATCGCAAACAAAAAAGGAGCGGTAGACGCCCCCTGCACGTTTCCTGGTGGAACAGATTGAAAGGGGTAAAGGGACTTCACCAGCAGTAAAGGCGCATGAATGCGTTTTTGGGGGGAAGTTTTCATACTTGGACAACGATAAAAGGTTAACGGCCCTGTTGTTTTTTATATTTTTCACTTTATTTCAATTAATTAAGACGGTATCTTCTGTGCTTGAATCCTTTTGTCAAGTTCCTGCTCAATGTGCGCTGGGTGCTCCTGCAGAATAACGGCGTACCATAAAGTTTCCTGGTCAGGATTTCTAACTATGCGGATCGTCACCGAAGAAAATATCGCCAAAGTCAGTTTCTTCCTGGCCATGGTCGTGATCAGCGTGATCACCTTCGGGGTAGGTGCCTATTTTGTGGTCACCAAGTTTGAGATCTCTCAAAGAGAACTTGGCCGGCTCGAAACGGTGCTTATTGATCAAAAGAAGCAGGATCTGCAGGCGGACGTGGCCAAGCTGCAGGTGAGGATTGAGTCGCTGAGCCGATCCCTGCAGGAGGTTCGCCTCGATCAACTGGAGAGCACCGCCGCTGGAAATGACACCGAAGCCGCGCCGGTTGCCCAGTTTCTCCAGCAGAAAGTGATCGAGGAGCTTGGCTGGGCCGATGATCTGGCTGGCGACAGCTATTTTATCTATCAGTTGCACGATATGTCGGGCGGCAGCAACTTTGCCACCATGCTGTTCAATCCAGCCCGCCCGGATCTGGTCGGTCAGCAGCTGTCCACTGATTTTCCCGATGCCAAGGGTCACGATTTCAGAAAAGTGTTCATGAAAGATATTCGCGACCGCGGAGAATCATTTGTCTCTTACTGGTACAACAAAGATCCGACTGACGGAATAGAAGGTGCCGAGTCCGGCAGAAAACTGGCCTACTTTAAACTTGATCCTGACTGGAACTGGATAGTTGCCAAAAGTGTCTATCTCGATTCGATCGATCTTATCCTGGAGCAGAGAAGAGCTGCCCTGAAAAAGGGGATACTGATTGATCTGGCTGTGCTGGCTGCCTTTTTTCTCGGCAGTGTGGTACTGGCTTTTTTTCTGGCTTATTCTTTCTCCGCAGGCATCAACGGGATTCTGAAAAAGCACCGGGAAACTGAACGGCAGCAGGCGGGCGAACTTGAGAATCTGTCCAAGACCATCGAAGAGCAGAACAAAAGCGACCGGCTGACCGGTGCCTACAATCGGGCCCACCTCAACGACGAACTTGCCAAGGAACTGGCTCGTTCGGACAGGTATCTGACCCCCTTGTCGCTGATCGTCTTCGATGTCGATTATTTCAGAGCAATCAACGACAGGCTGGGAAGATCGGCCGGTGACTCGGTGCTCATCGAGCTGGCCGCCATGGTCAAGGATAATATCAGAAAGACGGACATTTTTGCCCGCTGGGGAAGCGAGGAATTCGCCATCATGGCACCGGGCATTGATCTGGACCAGGGCAGGATGTTTGCCGAGAAGCTGAGAATGCTGGTTGAAGAGTATGGCTTCTCAATCAAAGAAAAGGTGACCTGCAGCTTCGGGGTCAGCTTCTACAGACCATCTGAAAGTTCAGAAGACTTGGTCCAGCGCGCCGATGCGGCGCTCCAGCGGGCTAAAAAAGAAGGGCGTAACCGCTGCGTGGCTCATGAGTAGAGGGGATACAATACCCATCCTGTCCCAAGAGGGACAGGATGGGTATTGTGTCCCCGTAATTGTTCTACTCTATAGGCTCTGTAACCTCGTCCACCAGATAGAGAATCGACCTATACGGAATACCCGAATGCAGTGACAGCCCGATTTCGCAGGTCTTGGAGGTCGAGTAGCCGGCGTCGCAGGAACAGACGTGCTCCTCCAGCCCGTGCAGGGCCGATTTATTCAGTTCCGGGTAATTGAATCCCCGGTCGCCGGCGAATCCGCAGCAGTACACATCTTCGGGCCAGACCACCCGGGTGGCGCAGCGCTCGGCCAGCTCCAGCAGCCTTCCTTCGAGGCCCATCTTACGGGTGGAGCAGGTCGGGTGGACAGCTATGGTCGTCTCCTTGCGGGTGAATTTGAGCCTGTCCATCAGATACTGCAGCACGAATTCTATGGGTTCGTAAACCTTCAGCCGCTTGTCCGCCGTGACTTTGATCCGTTGCAGGCAGGGGCTGGTATCGCACAAAACGGGTATCTCACCATTTTGGGAAGCGGCCAGCAATCTGTCGGAAAGTTCCGCTGCCTTGTTGTCCGCCTCGCTTAAAAAGCCCTTGCTTTCAAATGCCTGACCGCAGCACAGACCATTGAACTGATCGGGATAGATCACTTCGTAGCCGCTCTTTTTTAATAACGATTTGGTTTTGTCCGGCAGGTCGGTGCGTTCACTATCATGACGCGACGGGCCGCCCATGGCGCGGGAGGCGCAGCTCGGGAAATAGACCACCTTTAATGGATTGGAGAGGTTGATGGGCCTGTTCTTGATCTTTCTGGAGCCGGTGGGCATCTCCCTGTTCCAAAGCGGCAGCTTGTTGAACGTTGCCGCCCTGGCGACACGTGAAGCCGTGTCCATGAATGTTGTCGAGCTGTGTTTGTGGATGGAGTCGACCCCATTCAGTACCGGTCCGATGGAGCGGGCGACCTTGTCAAAATGGGAGCCGACCTGGCCGGCAATTTTTTCGGCCAGGGGACCGTGGGATTCATCGCGCAGCGCCTTGACCATTTTGCCGGTGTCGATGCCGACCGGGCAGCGGATGGCGCACAGGCCGTCAGCAGCGCAGGTGTCCATGCCCGGGTACTGATAACGGCGGGCGAAGCGCTTCACCTCCCTGGTGGCGCCCTCCGAGTCGATCCGGCGGCTGATTTCGCGTCGGCCGGCAATCCGCTGCCGGGGCGTGAAGCTCAAATCCCTGGAAGGGCAGGAAGGTTCGCAGAATCCGCATTCGATGCACTTATCGGCGATTTCGTGGGTGGCGGGCAGCGGCTTGAGATTTTTAATATGGGTCTCGGCATCGTCATTTAAAATAACGCCGGGGTTGAGCAGGTAGTCGGGATCGAATATATCCTTGATTTCCTTCATCAGTTCGTAGGCGGCTGTGCCCCATTCTTTCTCGACAAACGGGGCCATGTTTCTGCCGGTGCCGTGTTCGGCCTTGAGCGAGCCGTCATAGGTATCGACCACCATGTTGACCACCTCGTCCATGAAGTCGCGATAACGCGCCACCTCACTGGCGATGGAAAAATCCTGGGTGAAAACGAAGTGCAGATTGCCCTCGAAGGCGTGACCGAAAATAATCGCTTCGTCATAGTGGTACTTGACGAACAGCCGCTGCAGTTCGAGGGCCGCGTCGGCGAGGTGTTCGGTGGCGAAGGCCACATCTTCGATGATGACCGTGGTGCCGGTTTCGCGTACCGCGCCGACTGCGGTGAACAGTCCTTTGCGCACCTTCCAGAGCGCCTGGTATTCAGCCGGAACCGAAGTAAAGGCGATGGGCATCACCGTGTCGAACCCGGCCAGTGAACTGGTCACCGCCTCGACCTGGCCGGCAAGCTCCTCTTCATTGTTGGTGCGAGTCTCCACCAGCAGGGCGGTAACTGACTGGTCGAGTCCCTCCAGGTAGTCGGGCATGCCTTCCTTGCCCTCGACCGATGCCAGGCTGGCCCGGTCCATGAGTTCGGCGGCGGCCACCGGCTGGCGGCGCAGAATGGGAATGGCCCGGCAGGCGTCTTCGACATTCTTGAAAAGAATCAGGGCCGAGGCCTTGTGGCGATGCTCGATCACGGTCTTGAAAATGGAGTCCGAGATAAACGCCAGGGTTCCCTCCGAACCGACCATCAGCCGGGTCATGATGTCGACCGGATCCTCATAGTCGACCAGGGAGTTGAGACTGTACCCCGTGGTGTTCTTGATTTTGAACTTGTAGCGGATGCGCTCTGCCAGTTCCTCATTGGCGAGTACCTTGCTGCGCAGCTCACTTATCCTTTCGAGCAGGTGCCCATGGGTCCTGCGGAAGCTCTCAACGCTCTTGTCATCACCGGTATCGACCACGGTGCCGTCCACCAGTACCAACCGCACCGAGGAAATGGTCCGATAGCTGTTCTCCTCGACCCCGCAGCACATGCCGCTGGCGTTGTTGGCCAGTATGCCGCCGATTTTGGCGGTGTCGATGGAGGCCGGATCGGGGCCGATCTTGCGATCGAACGGTGCCAGCTCCCGGTTGGCGAAGCTGCCGATGATGCCCGGCTGCAGCTGGATGAGACCAGCCTCGTCATAGATCCTGTAGCCGCTCCAGCCGCGCCCCAGCCGGACCAGGATCGAGTCGGTGATCGACTGGCCGGACAGACTGGTGCCGGCAGCCCGAAAAGTGACCGGCAGTTTTCTTGTACGCGCCTCGCGCAGGATGATCCGCACTTCGTCTTCGCTTTCCACATCGACGATGATTTCCGGGACCAACCGGTAAAAACTGGCATCGGCGCCAATCGCTACTTTTTTAAGAGGATCGGTGATAATCCGATCTTTTGGGATGGTCGTCTCTATGTGTTTCTTAAATTCACGATATGCGTCTTTCACGCCGATTCCTCCGCCTCTGAGCGAACAGGGCCGATAAAACTAAATGACGACATAAGTCCGTACCGTTTTGACCATAGTGAACTCATGACGTCATCCATTACCACTTTATGAGAATAATTCCTGATACTACTTACCATTTTTGGCGCTAAAAAGAAAACCCAATCGTTAACTGCCGCCCGGTCGCAATGATTCATAGGGACTCCAGACAAGCAGCTTGCAATGGTACCGACTATTGAATAGTGTTAAGCGATGAACTACGGTACCGTCGAAAGGCACCACATGTCCGTTTCGGACGAACCCGAGGCTGCGGTCGGCATCATTGCCTGCGGCCAGCCCGAGGAATCGATCCTGCTCATTAAGAGAAACGAAAATGAGCACGATCCCTGGTCAGGTCATTATGCCTTTCCGGGCGGCCGCAAAGAAAACGGGGATGCAACCATCTACCAGACCTGCGTACGCGAGGTCCGGGAGGAGACCGGCATCGTCCTCGAGCCGGACGCCCTGCAGCAGATCTGCGCACCGACCCGCGCCGGCCGCAACGTCAAGGCCCCTCTCGTCGTCCAGCCTTATGTCTTCAGACTCACCGCACGGCCTGAGGTGATTATCGAGGAGAAAGAGATAGACCGCCATGTGTGGCTGGCAGTGCATTC
>JAHEER010000222.1 GCA_024640625.1 Desulfobulbaceae bacterium | reverse complement strand
GAAGGCAACAACTTGCTGACAATTTGCTGATAAAATTGCTGAAAGCGCATCACCACGTGATTTTTTGTTTCAAACGCTGAGATCTTGAGCGGGCAGTCCTGAATTCATACTGAAAGCAAACAGGTTCGAATGATTTACGAATTTTCTGATTTAATACTGGATCTGGAACGGCGCCTGCTGACTCGGGGTGAAGAGCCCATCAAGCTGACCAAGCTCAGCTTCAAGGCGCTGCAAGCCCTGGTAGAAGCGGCGCCTGCGCTGGTGTCACACGATGACCTGATTGACCAGATATGGGGACCCAGACGGGTCATTACGCTCGACAACCTCTCCCAGAGACTGAAGACGCTGAGGCAGAGTCTTGATGATGATCCCAGTCAGCCCACTTACATCGAAGGCGTACGGGGGGAAGGCTATCGCCTGATACCCGAAGTCAAGATTCAGTCGAGCCAGGCAGACACTCGGTCGTCCAGTCACAACCTTCCCTCTGGTCTGGTTGTGGGGTTGGTCGTGCTGCTGGTTGGATTGCTGACATGGTTTGTGATCGATCGAATCACCCCTGATGAAACGGAACCATCTGCCTCATCCGTGAGCACAAACCCTGTTGAGGTACCCGAACCCGATAGGCTGCAGCAGCCGGCCATTGCAGTCCTGCCATTTGCAAACCTGAGTGATGATCCGTCAAATCAATTTTTCGCCGATGGTATTCACGATGATCTTTTGACTCGAATTTCCACCATTAAGAACATCAAGACCATCTCACGTACATCGGTCATGACCTACAGGAACTCCAATAAAAAGCTGGAGACGATTGCCGCGGAACTGGGTGTCAGCACGATACTGGAGGGGGGCGTGCAACGGGCGGGCGATCAGGTCCGGATTAATCTGCAGCTGATTGATGCTGAATCGGACGATCATTTGTGGGCACAAACCTACACACGGGAGCTGACCGCCACGAATGTGTTTGTTGTGCAGGCAGAGATTACCGAGGCCGTGGCGGGTGCCCTGAAGGCAATACTTTCAGCAGAAGAACGAAGCCAACTTGAAAAACAACCAACTGCAAATATGCAGGCGCTAGATGCATACTTTTTGGGTAATCAGCTCTTTAGCCAGGCAACTTCAGAGAGTATTGGACAAGCTATTTTGGCTTATCAGGAAGCCATACGTTTCGATCCTGAATTTGCTCTGGCATACAGCAAACAGGCATCGGCACTGCTTGCACAGGTCTGGGCCAGCGGTATGCCGACCGAAGCGCAGCTTGAGATGAGCAAGCCATTGATTGATCAGGCAATCCTGCTGGATCCACAATCAAGCGAAGCTTTCACCGCACTGGGAGAGTGGTATCGCCGCTCAGGGGATTTCGCAAAGGCCGTACAGGCCTATGAGCAGGCAATGGCGCTGGGGCCTAATAATGCGAATGCGTTGCAGAGTTACGCCAACATGGTCAGGTGGGATATGTCCAACCCGGCTTTGACAATCAAGCTGTTCAGGAGAGCCCTTGAACTGGACCCACAGAATATCGGCCTCAAGGGGCAATTGGCAGAAGCCATGCCATCCGCCGGACTGGTAAGCGAAGGCACTCGATTAATGGAAGACATCGTTGCCGAACATCCTGACTCTGCGGCTGTTTATCGGGATCTCGCAATTCTCTACTCAAACTGGGAATTCCGTCACGACAAAGGGATCAGGGTCCTGCGCAGAGCATTTGAACTGGATCCAAACCACCCCCCGAATTCGTTCATGAATGCCGTTATGTATTGGAGGTTGGCAGACTATGACAACACTGCATTGTGGATGAACCATATAGCAAGCCTGGTCCCTGATTCTGAAGAGGCACTTGTCTATCGCGGTTGGGCTTTTATCGCTCAAGGTAATTTGGAAAGCGCACGCGAGGAATTCGACCGCTCGAGTTCAACATCTCAATTATACTGGCTCGGTGTTTTCTACCTCGGAAACGTCGATACGGCGGAATCCCGGCCCAATGATGCGCTCGAAAGATACAAAGATTACGCCGAAGAATTTGATGGCAGGAGATCGAATGTCAACTTTTCCTTTGGAGTGTCGGCCATCAAAGCCTACCAGGCCCTTGGTGAGCAGGAAGAAGCACAGGCCCTGATAGACGAATTCATTTCAATCATTGATGCCAATCCATCCGTGACTTACCACGACTCTGCAATTCATGTTGCATCACTCTATGCTTTGTCGGGGCAGCTGGAAATCGCAATTGCAACGCTTGAGGAATGGGTGAACCAGGGAGGCGCTACCTCCTTGTTGCAGCAAGACATCAGACACGGATTAAGCGTGCTGGCGGACGATCCGCGATACCAATCAATTCTTGATACCGTAAGTGACCGATTAAGCGAGCAAAGGGCCAACCTTACCCGTTGGGAGGCCAATGGTGAAATGCCTCCCATTTCTATAGTGGTCACGGACCCAGGGTAATACGATGCCGTTTTCCACCGACAGCGGCTATCTACTTTGACCTCGCCTGTTCGCTTTGAATCAAAGGGGTCAGATCAACTTGGAATCAAAGGGGTCAGATCAACTTGAAAACAAGTTGATTTGCCTCCTTTGATTCACTGAGCGTGAGCTGACAGCGAAACAGGCCAGCCCCGCTTAGACGCGTTTGGCAGGTGGGAATCGAAGTTCCGTGTGTTGAAAAAAGTGCATGGCG
>JAHEER010000123.1 GCA_024640625.1 Desulfobulbaceae bacterium | reverse complement strand
AGCAGGGTATAGCAGATCACCGATTTCCAGCTTCTCAGGGCAAAATACATGAAAGATATGTACCAGCAGCTGGCAATAAGCACAAATAAGATCAGCCCGGTATCAAAAACATTTCCCATGTTTTTATCATACCATGTAAATAGACAAGATCCCATTTCTGTTCTCGCTGCTGAATCGCAGGGCTCGTATCACTCTAATCCTTCTCACAAGATGTGGTGGGCAGTTTTCTATGCTCTCTGTCGCTTCCTGATCTGAATTAATAATCAATTGTTATTACATAATAATTTGACTTGTTTCGCCGACTTGTCTTAGAATGGTAGCGATAATTGTGGGGGGAAGTGACCGGTAGGTGAGTCGAGTTTCACAAGATCTCTGGCGGCGGCCAAGAGCTGCATGAACTCTTGAAGAACGATCAGAACAAAGAAGTGTCCCAACGTTCGGCATTCCGCTTCAGGTGCAGCAAGGAGCCGGTTACCTACAGAACCGCCTATGATGAGGGTGAAGCGCTGTTGAAAAATATTTCCACCGAGGGATGTGCCCTGGAATGGGCCACCAACCCGCCGGAAGCTGAAGAAAAAATACTGCTCAGCATAGAGCTTGAGGGGGAAGATTCGGCCGTCGAAATCCAGGCCCGGGTCGTGCGGGTCGAAGACAAGGATTTCGCCGTCAAGTTCCTGTTGATCGAGCCTTCCGCCAAAACCAGGATACGCAGCTATTTCTCTAGAAAAGCCAGGGGAAAGTAAGATAGCCTCACAATAACGTGCAGTATCGAAAGGGCCTGCTCCAGCCAGTAATTT
Organism: Desulfobulbaceae bacterium; assembly: GCA_024640625.1. Lineage (GTDB taxonomy): Bacteria > Desulfobacterota > Desulfobulbia > Desulfobulbales > Desulfocapsaceae > JABDQA01. The sequence continues at coordinate 8,428 of JAHEER010000123.1, read as the reverse complement.
ATTTTCATAAATCTTATTATGGACCAGTATATCGCCAGGCAGCCCATTCTCAATGTCCATAAGAGGCTTTACGGCTACGAGCTTCTCTATCGGGGGGCCGAGCCCTATACGCTTAAGGACGTAAGCGGCAACCGGGCCACCGCCAGTCTGCTGTCCTCAACTTTTCTGACCAGGGGAATCGAGGAGATCTCCGGCATGCGTCCCTGTTTCATCAATTTCACCCAGGACCTGCTCGAGCGAAACCTGCCGGCGGCATTTCCCAAAAACCAGATCGTGGTCGAAATCCTGGAAAATGTAGAACCCACCCAGAAACTTATCTCCGTCTGCAACAATCTGAAAAATGATGGCTATACCATAGCCCTGGATGATTTTGTCTATAATCATAAGCTGGAGCCGCTTATCGAATGCGCCGAGATTATTAAAATAGACGTGCGCTTGACACCGCTTGACACCATCACCCGGACGCTCAACCGATTGCAGAATCGCAAGATAAAATTGCTGGCCGAAAAAGTTGAAACTGTGAAGGATTTTGAAAAGGCCAACAAAATGGGCTTCACCTATTTTCAAGGCTACTTTTTCAGCAAACCGGAAAAGATTGAAATAAGGGAACTCTCCTCGGTGAAGGTAAACCTGCTGAGGCTGCTGGCCGAAGTTACCAGAAAAGAGACTACCATGGAGAAGCTGAGGGAGATCATCTCTGTGGATATTGCCATCAGTTACAAACTGATGCGTTTTCTCAACTCAGCTTATTTTTACCGGCTCCAGGAGGTCAGAACCGTTAAACACGCCATCGCCTATCTCGGAGAGAAGGAACTCAGACGCTTTGTGCTGCTGGTGGTGGTTTCGGAACTGGCCTCGGAGCACCCCGGTGAGTTGACTCGCCTGGCCCTGGTAAGGGCCAAGTTCTGCGAACTGCTGGGGGAGGCTAGCCCCTACAGTTCGGATTCCGGCGAACTGTTCATCATGGGATTGTTTTCCCTGCTGGATACGATGCTGGGCTCCCCGATGGAGAAGATCATGGAGCGCTTGCCGATCAGTCGCAAGGTTAAAGAGGCGCTGGCCAATCAGTCCGGCCCCATGGCCTTGTTTCTGAAAATCGCCATGGCCTTTGAAAGAAACCAACAGAAGAAAATTGTTTCCCTGATTAAAGAGCTGCGCATCAGCGGTACCGGCAGAAGCATCACCGAAGCCTATGTGACTTCGGTTAAATACGCCAACGGCCTGCTCTAACAACTGCCTGCGAGGCAGAGCTGATTGAACAACCGCGGACCCTGACACGTTCGGAAAACTGGGGCTTTTTCAGGCAGGGCACGCGCGCATGGAAGGTAAAAAAATCCACTCACAGCATGATCACCGTGAGTGGATTTTTTAATACGAATGAAACTGCAGGGCTATTGCGTGAGGATATTGGCAGTAGCCAGGAAGAGATCACTGTCCCGCAGTACGCCGACGAGTTTCTCGCCATCGTAGACAGGCAAAACCGTAACCTTGAGCTTGTACATCATCCTCAGCCCGTCTATCAAGCGGGAGTCGCCATCGATACCCTTACCGTGAATTTTCAGCATCATGTCGGAAACCTTGGTCTCTGAATATTTGCGCACCCGTTCGACAAATCCTGCTTCCGATTCGTCGAGATCCGGGGCATCTGCTTCTGCAAAAGCAATGGAAACGCCCAGTGCTGAAATTTTCTGTCCGAGGCTGCCGGCCAGTTCAGGTATGAGTGTTTTCAGGATCGAACGAAAATCGATAATGCCGATTAATGTGCCGTCACCATCAAGTACGAGGCTGGTCCGGTGGCCTGCTTCTGTACATTCACCGGTCTCTACTTGGCAATAAATCTTGCGCATTTCCAGTACGGCATCCTGGAGCGAACTGTCCGGACTCGTAGTGGCATAATCAGCCAACGGTACCATGACGTCTCGAACTTTTCTTCTAAGTGGCATAATGTCACCTTCTCTTCTAGCTAGTGAATGTATTTAAAGAGTCCAGTTAGTTCCCATCCTAAAACTGCCCTTTTGTCCGATATCTCCATTATGCGCAAAATGTTGTCCTGGGAATATCAACCATATGCTGCACTGAGTGTATCGCCTCACTTGATCTACCCCAGCATCATCAGTCTTAGGATGGGAACCAATTAGTAAAAAACTCTCAACCCCTGGTAATGAGATAATTAAGAGCAACCGAGAGCTTGTCAAGAAGGGGGCCGATGCCCGATCAGCAGATTTCAGTTGCCACCTGTAAAATTCCAGAGATTCTATCCGAAAAAATTGTGGGGGGCAATTTGTTTTCACCCAAAACGAGAAAAAAATGAATCATCGCTCATTTTAGATGATGCGTATATTGGGGTATATAAAATACTGATATATATATAATAATGTGCATTTTTATGGATGCTAAATTAGGGGTCATACACGGATAATAACTTGACACAAACAGGAGATTTTAATACTTTCAATGATCTTTTTACGTTGCTTGATTACGAATGTTGATCGGTGGGATTTAGATCGAATGAAATAGTTTAACCATTGTTGAGGAGAGAATGATGAAGCAGAAGAGTAAGTTGATGGCAGGATTGCTGGGACTGGCGGTGCTCACGCTCTGCGCCGGAACTGCCCTGGCCAGTGGCGGAGGTGCCGAAGCGACAGCGGCGGCCGCCGGGATGCCCCAGGACGGAAGTCCCTGGTGGTACTGGCCGGTAATTCTATTGGTCGCCACTTTTATAATGGGCATCATTGCCGTACTTGGCGGAGTCGGCGGCGGCGTGCTTTTTGTCCCGATCATCAGTGGTTTTTTCCCGTTTCACCTTGACTTTGTCAGGGGTGCGGGTCTGCTGGTTGCTCTTGCCGGTGCACTGGCTGCCGGTCCCGGATTGCTCCGCTCCGGTCTGGCAAGTTTGAGGCTGGCCATACCTGTGGCACTGATCGCCTCGAGTTGCGCGATCGTCGGAGCCATGGTTGGCCTGGCCTTGCCAACCAACGTGGTTCAGATCTCTCTTGGTGTAACCATTCTCGGCATCTGCGTGCTGATGCTGACTGCCAAAAAATCGACCTTTCCCGACGTACCGGAGTCCGACAAACTTGGTTCAATCCTGAAAATTTATGGGGTGTACCGTGAAGAATCCACCGGTGAAACCATCAATTGGAGGGTGCACCGAACACCGCTCGGCCTGCTGCTCTTTGTGGTAATCGGCGTCATGGCCGGAATGTTCGGCCTTGGTGCCGGCTGGGCCAACGTTCCGGTTCTGAACCTGCTGATGGGAGCTCCACTCAAAATCAGTGTTGCAACTTCAAAATTTCTGCTTTCCATCACCGATACATCAGCCGCCTGGATCTATATGAATCAGGGCGCGGTTATTCCAATGATGGTGGTACCATCCCTGGTTGGCATCATGCTCGGTTCGTTCGTCGGTGTGCGGATTCTGAAAGTGGTAAAGCCGACCTTTATTCGCTGGATGGTCATCGGTATCCTGGCATTTGCCGGTCTCAAGGCATTGTCCAAAGGATTGGGCTTCTAGGGTGTTTTGAATTATAGTTTAGAAGGAGATAAATTATGAGCCAGGATCAAAAACTCGGACCTAGTCCGGAACAGATTCTCTATGCCAACATTCTCAACAAAGGGATGCTGCTAGGTCTAGGGATTTTGTTAATCACTTTTGCACTGTATGTGTTCGGCATCGTGTCCCCTTACGTTCCCCTTGACAAGCTGTCCAATTACTGGAGCATGGGGGTCAATGACTATTTACACGAGCTAGACATCCCCACCGGCTGGGCCTGGCTGGGTATGCTCGGCTATTCTGATTTCCTTAACTTTATCGGGATAGCATTTTTGGCAGGTGTCTCAATCGTCTGCTATATCGCCATCATTCCAACGCTGTTGAGAAATGACGACAAAATATTTGCGGTTATCGCCATCCTCGAGGTGATAGTGCTCACTGCAGCGGCTTCGGGAATTTTCGGCAGCGGCGGCCACTGATATCGCCGCTCAGGGGGTCCCGCGGCAAGGCCCGCGGGACTTCTGCTTCTTCTGCTTACCTCCATGTCCAGCCAGGATCGATCAGCCGGCTGCCCGGCGGGAGTCCAGTGCACGGTCAAATGTGACGGACCTCACGGTAAATTTAGGGCCTAGTCTTTCCACATTCCAGATATCATTTTTGGTTTGCAAAAATAATATAATATGATTAAATAAGCGGTTCTCTATTGTTAGTAGGATCATGCTTTGTTATTTTCGTCGTGTCAGATGACAGAGCGCGGTCAGTCTCCGGTTGGCGAATGACAGGTCTGAAACATTGAATTTAGAGGGGTTACAGAGATCTGTAGCTCCTTTCTTTTTTATCTATTTTGAAAGGCACGTAAACGCCGGTAAAAATGAGGACCGGTGTGCAGGCAGACTGCAGAGGAAAAAATCATGGCAAAAGATCTATCGAAAGTGAGAAATATCGGTATCAGCGCGCATATCGATTCAGGCAAGACGACCCTGACAGAAAGAATCCTTTTTTATACCGACCGCATTCATGCGATTCATGAGGTAAGGGGTAAGGACGGGGTCGGTGCCAAGATGGATTCCATGGAGTTGGAAAAGGAACGCGGCATCACCATTCAGTCAGCTGCCACCTATGCATCCTGGAAGGATGTGGATATCAATATCATTGACACCCCGGGTCACGTGGATTTCACCATCGAGGTCGAGCGCGCCCTGCGGGTGCTTGACGGCGCCATCCTGGTACTTTGTTCGGTGGGCGGTGTCCAGTCGCAGTCCATCACCGTCAGCCGGCAGATGGCCCGTTACAGGGTCCCAAGGATCGCCTTTGTCAACAAGTGCGACCGCACCGGTGCCAACCCGGCGCGAGTCACCGAGCAGCTCAGAGATAAATTGGAGCTCAATGCCCACCTGATGCAGCTGCCCATCGGCCTGGAAGGGGACTTTGAAGGTCTCGTCGATCTGATCACCATGAAGGCCATCTACTTCGATGGTGAAAACGGTGAGATTTTGAGAGAAGAGGCGATTCCGGCAGATATGGCTGCCGAGGCGGAGGAAAAGCGTGAAGCACTGCTGGAAGAGATCTCGATGTTCTCCGAAGAGTTGATGGAAAGTTTGCTCGAAGGCGGCGACATCGATCCCCAGCTGATTCACGATGCGGTCCGCCGGGGAACCCTGGCTCTTGAATTTACTCCGGTTTTTGTCGGCTCGGCCTATAAGAACAAAGGAATCCAGCCACTGCTCGATGCGGTCTCCTCGTACCTGCCTTGTCCAACCGATGTGGTTAACCACGCCCTGGACCTGGAGGACGATGAAAAAGAGTTCCCAGTCAGCAACGACCCCGACGACAAATTGATCATGCTGGCCTTCAAGCTCGAGGACGGCCGCTATGGTCAGCTCACCTATGTGCGAACTTATCAGGGGATGTTGAAGAAAGGGGACACTGTCTATAACAGCCGTACCGGAAAAAAGGTCAAGATCGGCCGGCTGGTCCGGATGCATGCCGACGAGATGGAGGAGATCGACTCATGCGGGCCTGGTGACATCGTTGCCCTGTTCGGGGTCGACTGCGCTTCGGGCGATACCTTTACCGCCGAAGGGATTTCTGCTTCCATGAGTTCGATGCATATCCCGGAGCCGGTTATTTCCCTGGCGGTCATCCCGGTGGACAATAAGGCCCAAAACAATATGTCCAAAGCCTTGAACAGGTTCACCAAGGAGGATCCGACCTTCAGGACCTACGTCGATCATGAAACCGGTGAAACCATTATCTCCGGTATGGGAGAGCTGCATCTCGACGTCTACATCGAGCGGATGAAGCGTGAATACAGCGCGGCTGTAGAAGTGGGGGCTCCCCAGGTCGCGTACCGGGAGACCATCACCATGCAGGCCGCTTTCGACTATATCCACAAGAAGCAGACGGGTGGTTCGGGTCAGTACGGTCGGGTGGCCGGCTATCTCGAACCTCTTGAAGAGGGCGAGTATGAATTCGTCGATGAAATTGTCGGAGGAGTGATCCCGCGGGAATTCATCCCTTCCTGTGACAAGGGCTTTCAGAAAAGCATGGCCAAGGGATCGCTCTGCGGTGCCGCCATTACCGGAGTGAGAGCGGTCATCAACGACGGTAACTCCCATTCGGTGGATTCGTCCGACGTGGCTTTCCAGCTTGCTGCGCAGGGTGCCTTTAAAGAGGCCTACATGAAGGCCAAACCGGTAATCATGGAACCGATCATGAAAGTGGCGGTTGAAGGGCCCACTGAATTCCAGGGTGCGGTCATGGGTAGTCTGAATCAGCGCCGAGGCATGATTATCGGTACCATGGAAGAAGGCAATTACACGGTGGTCGAGGCAGAAGTGCCGCTCTCCGAGATGTTCGGTTACTCAACGACTTTGCGCTCCTTGACCCAAGGCAAGGCCGAGTTCACCATGGAATTTGCCACTTTCAAACAGGTTCCCAAGAGCGTCAGCGAAGAACTCGTGAAAAAATTTCAGGAAGAAAAGAGAAACGATTAATAAGCAAAACGGGCGGTCTGCAGAATACAATTCGAGACCTGTCCGTTTCAGCAACACTAGTAAGGAGTTAACTGGTATGGGAAAAGAAGATTTGATCAGTTCCAATCCGCTGCGTGTGCTAGGGCTTGACAACAAGGCGGAAGAGGGAAGACAGAGTCTTGGCCTGGTGATGGCCCGTGCCGGACTTGGCAAGACGGCCATACTGGTCCAGATTGCCCTGGATTCGATGCTGCGCGGTAATCGGGTGCTGCATGTGGCCATAGGGGAAACGATCGATAAGACCCGCGATCGCTATGACGACATTCTCGCCAAAATGGTCGAAGACCTGAACGAAGAGGCCGAGTCGGATCTGTCCAGGCGCCGAATGATCATGACCTTCAAGGAAAACGTGTTCAGCCGGGCAATGCTGGAGGAGCGTCTGCAGGATTTGATCGAGCAGGATGTTTTCAAGCCGGACTGTTTGATCATCGATGGCTACGATTTCGACGGCAACGGCCGCCAGGCAATGGAGGATCTCAAGCAACTCATGGCCGAACTCGGTATCTCGGTTATCTGGTTCTCGGCGGTCAGTCATCGCGAAGACCCACGGGTCAGTGCCGACGGCGTCCCGGCGCCATGCCATACCATCGACGATTTGTTCGAGGTGGTCCTGCTCATAAACCCCCAGGACAATGTGATGAAACTGGATATCCTGCGGTGCGCCTACTGCGAGGTAGAGCCGGGAACAGCCCTGCTGCTTGATCCCTCGACCATGTTGATCCAGAAGTCCTAACAACAGGCGGGCAGCTAACGCCCGCACGGGCGGCGTGGAAATGAAGCGGGCCTCACTCCTGAAGGAGCGCCCGCTTTTTCTTTTTAGGTAAAAAAATGCGTTTTCGTCCCTGTATAGATTTGCACGAAGGCAAGGTAAAACAGATTGTTGGATCCACCCTGACGGATGATGATCCAAGTCTGCTGCAGACCAATTTTACGGCCGAGGCTACGCCTTCCTGGTATGCAGAGCTATACAGGAAAGATGATCTGGCTGGCGGGCATATCATCATGCTCGGTCCCGGTAATGAAGACGCTGCCGCACAAGCCCTGGCCGCCTGGCCCGGCGGTTTGCAGATTGGGGGCGGCATAAGGGCAGCCAACGCGGCTGGCTGGCTGGAACGGGGCGCCTCCCACGTGATTGTCACTTCCTGGGTGTTTCGCGATGGCCGCATCGACATGGCGCGGCTGAAGGAACTGGTGTCCGAGATCGGTAAAGATCGTCTTGTTCTGGACTTGAGCTGCCGCAAGAGGGGGGCTGACTACTTCATTGTCACCGACCGCTGGCAGTGCTTCACCGAGGTAATTATCAGCAAAGACACCATGGTGGAGCTGGCCGCGTATTGTGACGAGTTCCTCGTCCATGCCGCCGATGTAGAAGGCAAGTGCAGCGGCATCGCAGAGGAGCTCGTGGTCAAATTAGCCGATTATTCACAGATTCCGACCACTTATGCAGGAGGAGTGCGCAGTATGAACGACCTCGATTTGATCAACCGCATAGGCGGGGGACGTCTCGATGTCACCATCGGCAGCGCGCTGGATATCTTTGGAGGAAAGTCGATCCGCTATGTCGATGTGGTGAATTTGCACAATTTGCTTAACCATTGATTATGAGTAAGGACGATCAACAAAGTCGACCGTGCTCTAGTGCAGCGCAGCGCTCTAAATTAAGCGAAATCAAGATCCTGGTTCCCGACAATCTCGCCGCCGCATGGCAGCGATGTTCCTGGGTACTGATTCAGGAAAAAAAGCAGAACCGACTGGAATCAATGGAAGAGATGGTGAGGGACTTTCTGGTCAAGCACGGCTGCTAGTCCGTCCGGTCTGCCAAGCTGGGCAGCGGAAGAGACACCTTTGCACTACTGCGCTTCGATTCTTTCTGGGCGATTGCGGAGATGTGGCCCACTAT
>JAHEER010000005.1 GCA_024640625.1 Desulfobulbaceae bacterium | reverse complement strand
CATGGGCTTCCACGCTCGGTTCAATCACCTCTTGCTCGCATTTCTTCAGAGCCGCCAGGGTCCCCACCTCATCCCTGCCCATCAGGCGGGAATAGGCAACGACATCTGCCGCAAGGATAGCTATTAACCGGCGTTCCATGCCTCTCACTTGGTAGGTGACTGTGTTAATAGAAAATGGATTTCAGCGCAGCACTACAGGCTAGTATATGTACGAGCAGCCGCCGGGTCGAGATGACAACGGGGAGAGCCGGTCAAGATAACCTGAAAAGCACCCCCTAGAACAAGCATCACACTTTAATGTCGAACAAGGCGGAAAAGTTGAATTAACCGATAATTTTACAAGCCCGGCTGAGGTTATGATACTTGTAGAGTGGGAATCGAAAGCGGCCTTTGAAAATAACTGCAATGATCCGGAACTTGCCGATCTGCATGGGTACCGGGTGAGAGGCACAGATAAGTATATCTGGCAGCTGTATGACAAGCTTGAAGACCTCAGGCCTTTTTTAAAATAGGAATCCGCTAAGGACAACTCTCCTTAGCGGATGCCTTGATCAGTGCGCCTAGATATTTTCGAGCACCATGGCCATTCCCTGCCCGCCGCCGATACAAAGGGAAGCCAGACCGAGTTCCTGGTTCTCCCGCTTCACCTGCTTCATTAAGGTAACGAGGATTCTGGCTCCGGTGCAGCCGATGGGGTGGCCAAGCGAAATGCCACTGCCCTGCCTGTTTGTTTTTTCCAGGTCGCATCCCAACTCCTGCATGCAGGCAAGGGCCTGGACGGCGAAAGCTTCGTTAAGTTCTATGGCGCCGAAATCGGTGATCGTGTAGTTGTGACCGGCGAGAATCTTGCGCACTGCGGGAATGGGACCCAGGCCCATGTAGGCCGGATCCAGGCCGGCCGAAGAGTAGGCCTTGATTTTTACCAGCGGCTGGATACCGAGATCCCTCGCTTTATCTTCTGCCATCAGCAGCAGCACGGCGGCAGCGTCGTTGATGCCCGAGGCGTTGCCGGCGGTTACCGAGCCGTCCTCTTTAAATGCCGTCCGGAGCCTCGACATTTTTTCGAGACTGGTTTCCATGGGTCGTTCATCGACTTTGAACGACAGCGGCTCACCCCTTCTCTGGGGTACGAGAACCTCGGCGATCTCCTCCTCGAACAAGCCGTCCTTTATTGCCGCCAGTGCCCGATTATGGCTCTGAACACCGAGTTCGTCCTGCTCGGTTCGACTGATGCCATACTTGGCTGCGATGTTTTCAGCGGTCATCCCCATGTGATAGCCATAGAAATACTCATGCAGACCATCATAGATCAACAGGTCGACCAGTTCCCCGTTGCCCATCCGCTGCCCCCAGCGGGCTCCTGGCAAGGCATAAGGAACGCGGCTCATGGACTCCATACCTCCGGCCAGAACCACATCGGCATCACCGCACCGTATAGCCTGGGTCCCCAGCACCACGGCCTCCATTCCCGAGGCGCAGAGCTTGTTGACGGTAGTGGCACTGGTTTCTTTTGAGACGCCGGCACGAATCATTGCCTGGCGGCAGGTGTTCTGCCCCTGGCCCATCGGCAGAACATTTCCCATATAGACCATATCGATGTTGATCGGCTGCAGGCTCTCATCATAATCGTAAAACCGGGCCTCGAGTTCTATCCTGTTTTCATCGCGAATAGCGTCTGGAGCAAATTTGATACACTCGTCGCTGGGCTGCGGGCGCAGCCCCGAATCCTTCAGCACCGCCTGCATCACCGTGGCGCCGAGATCAACTACCGGAACATCTTTGAGTGATCCTCCGAAAGAACCTATCGCTGTTCGTCTCCCCTCTACTATGACAACGTCTCTCATTGTTTGTGTACCTCGCTGGTAGTTTGAAAAATTATCCTTTTGACCCGAGCCTCAAACCGCCATGCACAAACACGGTTTCTCCAGCCATTGCCTCATTTCTGTACAGCTCGGCGACAATTGAAACAATTTCCACTGGTTCTATCAAGCGTCCAATCGGAATCTGCTCGACTATTCTGGAAATAATTCTTTCATCCATGTTTTTCACCATCGGAGTCGCCACATAGCCCGGCGCAACAGCCATACAACGTATATTGTCAGCAATGTTGCGGCGGAAAAATTCCGCCATGAGCACCTTCGGAAACACGGACATGGCCGCTTTCGACGATGAATAATTCAATTGACCTGCGGTGCCCAGCGAGCCTGTTGAAGATACCACACAGACAAGTCCTTTGCAGCCGTTGTTGATCATCTGCTCAACGCACTCGCGGACCGTCAGGAAGACGCCGGTCAGATTTATGTCGACCACTTTTTTGAAACGATCCAGCGCCATTTTCCCGACAACCTTACCGCTCTCCCTGTCCGTGTTGATCATCAGGCCGTCTGCGGTAATGCCCGCAAACGGGGCAACCAGGTTAATGGCGCCGAAGCGCTCCATGGCAAATGAGGCCAGCCGCGAATTGTCCTCTTCACTGGTCACGTCGCAGACAATGGAAGCAATGCTGTCGCTGATCTTTCTCAGCTCCTGCTCGGTGCTTCTCAGACCATCCTCCTCCACATCTGCATTTATGACTTTGCCGCCGTTGGTCAGCCAGTATTCGGCCAGGACCTTTCCTATTCCTCCGCTGCCCCCGGTGATGACAGCTACGGAATCTCTGATTGAGAGCATACCCTTCTCCGTTTCAATTTTCTAGCAATGCTAAATTTATCGGTCTGCCAATGAGCGGACTTTGGATAGGATTTCTATGCTGCAATCAGCGCGCCAGCTCTTATCAGATGCGGCAAATTAATCGGTAATGGATCTACTTGTCTTTCAGTGAATTTCCTGATCGGGCATGTTTTTTGCTCAGTTTACTGGGATATAGAAGACGTTATTGAGACCAAGATCCTCTCTTCCAAGGTACATAATCGATGACTACACAACCAACCTCACCCGCAAATAATGGCCCTCGGCAGAATAAAGTCGTTTCAGCTGCTGAAGCGGTCGCCGTTATAAAGAACGGGAGCATGATTGCCACCGGCGGTTTTGTCGGCACTGGTTTTGCCGAACATCTTGCCGTTGCTCTGGAAAAGCGCTTTCTGGAAAGCGGCGAACCCCAAAATATCGGTCTCGTCTATGCTGCCGGACAGGGTGACGGCAAGTCGCGGGGCCTCAACCACTTCATTCATCCCGGAATGGTGGGCAAAGTTGTCGGCGGCCACTGGGGCCTGGTACCCGGTCTGCAGAAACAGGCAATGGAGAACAAGATCAGTGCCTACAATCTGCCGCAGGGTATCATCTCGACCATGTTCCGCGACATCGCTGCCAAAAAACCACGCACCATCAGTGCAGTGGGTCTTGGAACCTACGTCGACCCACGGAACGGGGGAGGCAAAATCAACGACGTCACCACTGAAGAGCTGGTCGAGTTGATGATTATCGATGGCGAAGAATACCTGGCCTACAAGACCTTTCCGATTGATATCGCACTGATTCGTGGTACTACCGCAGATCCGACCGGCAATATCACTATGGAAAAAGAGGCCTTGACCCTTGAGGTTCTGGCTATTGCCATGGCGGTAAGAAATTCAGGGGGCAAAGTGCTGGTGCAGGTTGAACGGATTGCCGATTATGGCACTTTGCCCGCTCGGGATGTGAAAATACCTGGAATTTTTGTTGATTATGTGGTGGTTGCCGATTCTGAAAATCACTGGCAGACCTTTGGAGAGCAATATAACCCGTCCTACAGCTGCGAGATCAAGATCCCCGTCGAGTCCATACCGCCCATGGAGATGGGCGCCCGCAAGATAATTGCCCGCAGGGCCGCTTTCGAACTAAGAGCTGGCGATATAGTGAATCTTGGCATTGGCATGCCGGAAGGAGTCTCCAATGTAGTTAACGAGGAAAATGTCCTCGATCGAATCGTGTTGACTGCTGAGCCGGGAGTGATTGGCGGGATACCGGTTGGAGGGCTCAGTTTTGGTGCTGCCATAAATACCGATGCCTTGATCGATCAGCCTTACCAGTTCGATTACTACGACGGCGGCGGCCTCGACATTACCTTTCTCGGTATGGCCCAGGCCGATCGCTTTGGTAACGTCAACGTCAGCAAATTCGGTCCGAAACTGGCGGGAGCCGGGGGCTTCATTAATATCAGCCAGAACGCCAAGACGGTTGTATTCGTCGGTACTTTTACAGCCGGCGGACTGGAACTACTGGTTGAAGACGGCACAATGAAAGTGATAAGCGAAGGGAAATCCACCAAATTCGTCGATGATCAGGTGGAACATGTTACCTTTAGCGGTAAATACTCGATCAAACGGGGACAGACCGCAATCTACATAACCGAACGATGTGTATTCCGGCTCACCGAAGAAGGCATGGTGCTAACCGAAATAGCTCCCGGCATGGATCTGCAGAAAGACATTCTTGACCGGATGGGCTTTGCGCCGGTGCTCAAGGAACCGCCCAAGATAATGGATACCGCGATATTCAAACCGGGAAAAATGGGGCTTGAATTATCCTGATCTTTGAGGCAGAGGGCTTCCCGGCCGAATCGACCTTGCCTATCCGGGAGTGAGGGGGATTCTGTATTTTCTGATTTTCTTGTAAAGCAGTGTCCGGTGAATGCCAAGCAGGTTCGCCGCGCTCATCTTATTGTAATCTGTCATCTTCAGCGCGTCCTGAATGGCGGCCTTTTCGGCCTTGGCAACCACCTCCTTGAGCAGGGAACGTTGTATTATGCCTGGATCGGCACTGCTTTTGTGCAGATAGAAAGGCAGGTCCGCCGGGGTGATCTGTTCCCCCTCGCAGGTAGCCACGGTTCGCTCTATCACATTGTTCAGCTCCCTGACATTGCCGGGCCAGGAGTGACGCGTCAGCAGTTCCTCGGCTCCATATGTGAGGGCAAGCTCCTGCTGCCTGGTCTCCTCAGAAATCTTTTTGATGAGGTGGCGGGCAATCAGCAGAATATCATCGGCACGCTCCCGCAAGGGCGGGATGTGCACATGCATGACGTTGAGCCGGTAGAAGAGATCGGCTCTGAACGCACGTTCTTTCACCTTCGAATCAAGGTCCTGGTTGCTGGCCGCGATCAGCCTGAAATCGGAGCGCAGCACCCGGTTTCCGCCGAGGCGTTCGAACTCCTTCTCTTCAAGCACCCGCAGCAGCTTCGGCTGCATGTCGATGGGCAGATCGCCAATCTCGTCAAGAAACAGGGAGCCCTTGTCGGCCAGTTCGAACTTACCTTTCTTGCCACTATTTTTTGCTCCGGTGAAGGCGCCTTTCTCGTATCCGAAGAGTTCCGATTCCAGCAATTCAGCGGGTATGGCGGCACAGTTCAGCCTGATCATCGGAAACGGTTTTCTGTCACTGGCATTGTGAATCGACTGGGCGAAGAGTTCCTTGCCTGTGCCGGACTCCCCGGTTATCAGAACAGACAGGCTGGTGCGGGCTGCTTTCAGCGCTTCCCTCTTGGCCGCTTTAATGGCGGCACTGGACCCCACGATGCTGTCAAGTGAGTACTTGGCGGTTCTCAGGGATTCCAGGTCTTTTTGATAGATGCGCACCCTCGACTCGAGTTCGCTCAGTTTCTGCGCCAGCTGACCCACTTCCTTGCTGTCCTTGAATATTACCTGACCGAACACACCGACTACCTTGCCGTCCTTTTTAATCGGGATACGTTGAACGATCATCTTCTGGCCTTTGATCGACTGGCTCTCATTGATCTCGGCCCTGCCGGTTTGAGCCACTATATGCATGCGCGTGTTCTCGACAACTTCGCTTATATGGCGCCCGATCTGGGCCTCAGGATCTAGGTCCAGAAATTTTCCATAGGCCTTATTGAAGTGGGTAATGATGCCGTCGGTGTTGACCACACAGATACCTTCACCGATATGCTCGAAGATCAGCTTCAGGGTCTCGAGCTCTGTTTCAATGGTCGGCTCGGTGTGGAAATCGAGAAGGTTTGCAGAAGAATTTCGTGGCCTGGTCATGGGCACCCCAAACTGTTTCAAATTTGCGACATGTTGATTTTTTGCTACATATACTGGCTCTTATTAAAACATACAAGCCAATTCATTACTGGGGGTACTAAAAGTCAGGATATCAAATAGAGCAGACCGGGGCGGGATGAAATGAACAAGGCCGCAAAATCAAAGATTTTGCGGCCATACCAGATGAGGAAGTGCTGAAGTAAAGTTAACGGCCGAAAAAGAGGTCCGGCAGCCAGGTGATGAGCCCGGGGAACACGGCCAGAATAATGAGCCCGACCAGCTGCAGGATTACGAAGGGGATAATGCCTCGATAGATATGGCCCATGGTAAATTCCGGCGGAGCCACGCCTTTGAAATAGAACAGCGCGTAACCGAAGGGCGGAGTCAAAAAAGAAGTCTGCAGGTTCACGCAGAGCAGGATCGAAAACCAGAGCGGATCGAATTCGAGCTCCATGGCGATCGGCATAAAGATCGGTACGGTTACCAGCAGAATGGCTGCCCAATCGATGAACATACCCATCAGGAAAACAATACCCATCATGATGACCAGCACCAGCCAACGGTTCAACCCGGAGCCCACCAGTACATCGGCGACCACATCCCCCCCGCCCATGGACAGAAATACCGTGGAGAAAAACTTGCCGCCGATGAACAGCATCATCACCATGGCGGTAGTACTCAGGGTGGAGCGGGAAGAGTCGATCAGCACCTGCATACTGAATTTCCTGTTAACGATCGCCAGAATCAGTGCTCCGAAGGCACCCAACGCGGCTGCCTCAGACGGCGTTGCCACACCAGCCAGGATCGTTCCCATTACCGCGAGGATCAAAGCCATTGGCGGGATCAGTGATTTGAGCGTCAAAACAACCTTCTGCATTGGCGTCCAGCGGGAGGCCTCCTCTCGGGTAATCGGCGGTCCCAGTTTCGGATTGATGGTGCAGCGCACGTAGATATAGAGAAAATAGAGGCCTGACAGAACCAGGCCTGGAAAGATCGCACCGGCAAACAGGTTGCCGACGGAGGTTTCCTTCATACCGGTCAAACCGCCATAGACCACCATCATGATACTCGGCGGAATGAGGATACCCAGGGTACCGGCGGCACAGATGATGCCGGCGGACATCTCTTTCTGGTATTCCTTCTTCATCAGGGCAGGAGTGGCCAGCAGCCCCATGGCAACCACGGAGGCGCCGATGATACCCGTGGTGGCGGCAAAGACCGTGCAGACCACTACGACGGCCAAGCCGAGTCCTCCCTTGAGTCCGCCCAGTACCACATAAAGGGTTTCGAACAGCTCGTCGGCCACCTTGGAGCGGTCGAGCAACTGGGCCATCATGATGAACAGGGGAATGGCCACCAGCACATAGTTGTTCATCAGTCCCCAGGCGTTATTAACAAACATGTCGAACAGACCGGCGATATCCCACCCGTTGTCAATCAGACCAAAAAGCGTGGCCACTGCCATCAGGGTATAGGCCAGCGGGTGCCCAAGGGCGATAGCTGCTATAAGGGTGGCGAACATAGCCACCGTCAGGAATTCAGGGCTCATGGCTGCACCTCTTCTTTATCGAAAACGATCTGCAGGTATTTGATCAGATTGGAGAGACCCTGCAGCAGAAGCAAGAAGAAGCACAATGCCATGATTATCTTGTAGGGGTAAATCGGCGGTGCCCAACTGGTTGAGCCCCTTTCAAGAGTTTCCACCGAATACCAGGCGTATTTTGCCGAGGCGATGGTCATACAGATCATCACCGGTAAAAACATCACCAGGGTCGTCAGCGCACCAATAAGCGCCTGGGTTTTCTTCGAGGTCATGGAGGTGAAGATATCGACCCGGACATGGCCGTCCTTTACATCCGTGTAGGAATAGCCGAACATGTAGTGCATGCCGTAGAGGAAGCCGGTCATCTCAAACCCCCATACGGTGGGGGCGTTGAAGCCGTAGCGCATCATCACCTCGTAGAGCACCACGCCGAGAAGCGGAAGAATGAGCAGTGCTGTCCAGTCGCCCTGCTTGGTATTGAACCAGTCGATTCCTCTGGAAATTTTTGCAAACATTGCACGTCCTCAGGTTGAGCTGGGCAAAACAGTTTCCGACCCCTCCCGGGAGGAAAGGGTCGGAGGTGCAAGAATCCTGCTGAGAAACTTAGGGCTATTCGGTGATCTGCCCTGAGATATAGGTCTCATACGGCCACGGGGTAACACCGCTGCGGGCCTTTCGCCATACCGCGTACTCATCGATGAAGGCTTCCTGGCTGTCGAGTACCTTTTTGACATCGGGAAATTTCTCTTTGACGGAATCGAGGTAGGTTTTGGCTACTTTTCTAAACTCGATCAGAGTTTCCTTGTCCATCATAACAATTTCAACGTTCTCAGTGAACCTGTTTATCGCTTCGGCATTCAAGGCATTGACCCAGTTATAGGACCAGGCCTGGGTCTCGGCCGCGGCAATTTTGACGATCCACTTGAGGTCTTCGGGCAGGCTGTCCCAGGCTTCCTGGTTGAAGAACAGGCCGCACTGAATGCCGGGCTGATGGGCGCCGGGCTGGATGACGTACTTGGTGATTTCATCAAAACCCATCGGGTAGTTGATGGCCGGCGAGGAGAACTCAGCCGCATCGATTACCCCGCGCTCCAGGGCCAGATATACCTCGCCGCCCGGCAGCGGGGAAACTGATGCGCCCAGGCTGTTCATAATATCCATGTACCAGCCCGGGGTACGGACGCGCATGCCTTTGAAGTCTTCCATCTTGGTGGCCCGCTTGTTGGAAAACAGTCCCATTTCCTGGCCGGTCTGGCCGCCGGGAAGTACAAAGAGGCCAAATTGACCGTAGATCTCCTGCATCATCTCCAGGCCGCCTTTTTCATAGAGCCAGATGTTGTAGCCCTCGGCATCGAGCCCGAACGGTACCGATGCAAACGCAACAAAGGCCTCGTTCTTGCCTTTCCAGTAGCCTGGCCAGTCATGGCCTACCTGGGCGGAACCCTTGGCTACGGCGTCAAAAGACTGCATGGCTGGTACCAGTTCGCCTGCCGAAAACGGTTTGATGTCAAGGCGGCCGGCCGATGCGAGCCGCACGCTGTCGGCAAAATGGGCAGCAATATCGTAAAACAGCAACCCCTTGGACCACGGCATGACCATTTTCCACTTGATCGTCTCGGTCGAAGGTTCGAATTTTACCCTCTTGGCGATTTTACTGCGTTCATCCACGCCAAATTTCTCCCTCTTGGCAGCATCAGCGGTACCAAACGCCAATCCCACTGCCATAGCAACTGCGAGTACACCTGTTACAAGTTTCTTCATTGGTTTTCCTCCAGATGATTGGTGATTTTCATCTTCCCGGTGTAGTGTCCGGTCTGATTCTTGGCCAGTTGGCCTGATGATCAATCCCACATGATGACATGTACCAAATTGATCTTCGAGCAGTGGAAGCCAGGTTCCGTTGCCTGAAATAGACAAATGACAGTGAACTTCCAGGCTCGCATCAGGGGTGGTGAGAGTCCAAACTTTCTCATTCCACCAGAATAAATTCTTTTCACATTATGTGCCAGTTTACTTCTTGTTAGGTTTTACTTTGTAAATCTTTAGGTTTGATGACGGCGGCCTCAATCACCTCGATTTAATTACATCACCATACCATACCTAACCTGGCCTGGCGAACAAAAGGGGCGGTTTTTAGTTGACACGGAAACCTTTTCCCGTTATTAGTAGAAATGGAAACTAAACATCGGTCTCTCTGTTCAGGACACCAATGCACTCTCTCACCTCAAAGGAAACACACACGGCGGCATCATTACCCCAGCCGACCAGGGAAGCCCAAGCACTGCTCGTGCAGCTGTTGATCAAAAGTGGCCTGTTCCTGCAAAGAGAGCTGAACCAGGTCTGTCAGCACTATGGTCTGAACACAAACCAGTTCAGCGTAATCAACGAAATCATTGTGCTGGGCCCGGTTAGTCAGAAAGATCTGTGCGAGCGGCTTCTTTTCGAAAAATCACATGTATCCAAAATCGTCAAAACTCTTCTGGATAAATCGCTGATAAGCGTCTCGGTTGCTCCCAACGATAGACGCTCCACCCTGCTCATCGAAACCGACCAGGGCGCTGAATTGTGGAAGAACTGCCTGCAGAGCTTTTCCAATTCGAGCACGGAACTCATGTCTATCCTGTCCGAAGAAGAGACAGGTAAGACGTTGAAACTGATAAAAAAACTCGAACGGGCTTTTGTGCGTAGTGCTGATACGCAAGAGTAAGCACCGCAATACACGTGTCACCATAAGCAGATAAATAACGAGGTACACAGATGGCAGATTTTAACAACGCCATGGAGATTTTTCAGTTTCTCCCCAAAACAAACTGCAGGGCGTGCGGAGAAAGCACCTGCCTCGCCTTTGCCGGAGCGGTGTTTACCGGTAAAGCGGGGCTCTCCTCCTGCCCCTACGTTCCAGAGGACAAGCTGCGGCAGTTCGGCGGCGCCAAACGAGGGACCAATCCGATTGAAGAAGAGTTCGCTGCAGTAATGGAGAAACTGCAGACCAGGCTCCTTTCCCTGGATATGGAGGAGAGGGCCGGAACAATAGAAGCCGATTACCGAGATGGCCGCATCACCATTCCCATCCTGGGAAAACTCTTCACCATCGACAAGCATTCCCAGGTCACCACGGACATCCATGTAAACAGCTGGGTTCTCGGAGCAGTGCTGCACTATATCAACTACTCCAATGGGGTCCCGCTGAGTTCCAACTGGGTACCGTTGCGCGAACTTCCCCACGGCAAAGATTGGTACCGATTGTTCGGACAGCAGTGCGAAAATGTGCTCAAGAGCACCGCCGACAGTTATCCGGACCTTTTTTCAGATCTGGTAGCGATGTTCCGCGGCAGACAGGTTGATGAGCAGTTCCAGTCCGATGTTGCCGTCATGCTCTCGCCTCTGCCCCTGGTCCCCATGCTGGTATGCTACTGGCGACCCGAGGACGGTATGGAATCATCGCTCTCCCTGTTCTTCGATGATACCGCCGAAGCCAATCTCGGTATGGAGGGGCTCTACACCCTCGGCGTCGGTATCGCCCAGATGCTCCAGCGCCTCTCGAGAGTGCATGGCCACATGCAGAGGACCTGAGGTTGTTTACCTATGCATGAGTGAGTCTCAAGACCCTGCTCCTGCTGCAGGGGTAGCAATTGATTTGAAGACCAACGGAGAGCCTGCATTACCGGTAAAAACAATTTTTTGTGTACTTTCGAACGAGCCTGAAATAATCTGCCCTTGTCAAGCCTTCCCGCCAGGATGATTCAGGCACTTCCCCAGCTTCTATTTCTAAAGGGGGCCAATTTCCACAGCTTCCTAGCGTTGATCCGGTCACTTTCGTAATAATTGATAAATAATATTTTTGTTTAGTTACTTTTAATAATATTTTGATTTAATAATTTTTGTGCTTATATTAGAGTCACTGGGGTACGCCATGGAATCTGCTGAGACCAGTCGTTAAGACAGTCTCAAACGCAGTGCCACGCGACTCTGAGGCAAACAGTCGGTGAGGGCGTCAGGCAGATTATCAGAGCACATGATCGATTAGCTGAAAGGTGCCGCTACCCATCTCGAAGTGCAGCAGAAATGGCTTATCGGCGAGTTGGTGCAGAATGAAAATTTGCCTGCCAATATAACTCAACACAACAGCAGGCAACACACTACTACTAAAGTAGACGAAACAGAATATGGAATACGTTGACTATTACAAGATATTGGGTGTTCCCAAAAATGCGACGCAGGAAGAGATCCGACGCGCCTACCGCACACGGGCACGCAAATTTCACCCGGATGTGAACAAGGACAAGAGTGCCGAGGCCGAGTTCAAAAAGGTCAATGAGGCCAATGAGGTCTTAAAAGATCCCGAAAAAAGAAAGCTCTATGACACCTATGGCAAGGACTGGCAAAACGGTGCTCAGCACCAGGAAGCCACCCGGTGGGAAGAGATGTTCACCCATGGAAAGGCTCAATCGGACAGCACCCGGACCTTCAGGTTCAGCACTGAAGGATCATTTGGGGAGACCAACGGATTCAGTGATTTTTTCCACAGCCTGTTCGGCCAGGATTATGCTCAACAGCACACCCACTGGCGCGATTTCAACCAGCCTGGCAGGTCCCACGAAGCCGATATAACCTTAACCTTGCGGGAGATTATCACCGGCGCCAGCAAGTCTATTACCCTGCAGTCTTACGAGCTGGATGCTGCCGGTCAACCGCAGCCGACGACCAGAAACTTTCAGGTCAAAATACCCCAGGGGGTGACCGAAGGTTCGGTCATCCGGCTTCACGGTCAGGGGGAAAAAGGCTCAGGCGGAGGAGCAGCCGGAGACCTGCTGCTGCGCATTCACACTGCCCCTGACCCCCGCTTCAGCGTAGACGAGCATGATCTGCACACCGTAGTTGCCATCGCCCCCTGGGAGGCGGCGCTTGGGGCCAAAGTCGAGGTGCAGACCCTGGAGGGATCGGTATCTCTGAAAATTCCTCGGGGATCAGAAAACGGCAGAAAATTGCGGATTCGCGGCAAGGGACTGCCGAAGAAGGGTGACCAGTCAGGCGACATTATTGTCGAGCTGCACATCCAAGTACCCACCTCGTTAAGCAAGGAGGAAGAGGAGCTGTTCAAGGAATTGGCCGGGAAATCGACTTTCAACCCCCGCCAGGAAATGGGCCAGCGGGCAGCAGGCCGTAGTAAAAGAGTTCGTTAGTTACCAGTATACCCGAAGTCCCGTGCTCAAGGTCCAGCCTTCGTAGTCACTGCCATCAACGGACGAGTCATCCATTTTCGTCCATGTCGCACCAGTTTGCCACTTGAACTTATGGCCGTAAAAATAGACGTTGACCCCGCCATACAAATCCTGAACGCGGTCGCCCCTGTCATCGACACCGGCGACCCTGTTGTCATAGCGGTTTAAGCGCACACTGTTGTCGCCGTCGCCATCCACATAGGTATAAGCCGCCACGACCTGGACGTAGTCGTTGAAATCATAGAACGGCTTGAGGTGAAAGCCCCAGACGTCAGCCTGCCCCTGGTCGGCGAATCCCTTGCCCAAGGAGATATCGCCCCAGACGCCCCAGGGGCCGCTCTGCCACTTGGGTGCAAAGGACAGAATCTGCTCAAAATCGCGGGTATCGGCTGCTTCATCCTCATCCTGATAGACGTAGTCAAGGGTCAGCGTGGTCGTATCATTCACTTTGTAGCCCAGTTCCCAGAGGGTAAACCAGCTTGCCCCATCCCAATCGAGTTCGGGATCGCCGCCTGAGGAGAAGAAACTCGCCTTATAACTGAAATCACCGGCACATGCGCCGCTCACCAGTATGCCGTTGAAATATTCCGCGGTAAACCAGAGGTTGTTGGTAAGGTTATTTCTCTCCAGGGTCAGCAGGCGCTTGGACGAAGTGAGTCCATCGAGGGTGAAGCCGGCCGACTGTTTCAAGACCTTGAGCTTGAATTCTTTACTGACCTCCCACTGGATATAAGCATCGGTCAGATCGGTATACCAGTCGCCGATATCTTCATTCAGATCGAAGTTGGCCTCGAGATGGACCTTCCAATTGTCGAACATGTAGGCTTCAGCACCAAATCGAAAGCGGCGCCAGCGGGTATCACTTAAGTTCTCGTAAGAATTGCCGTCTGCATCGGTGCCGTCGGGATCCACCCAGAACGCATCGAGCTGCGCCCGGCCTACGAGAGCGAATTTCTGAAAATTGCCCTGCTCGTTTTCATAGAGCGTCAGATAGCTCCAGGCCTTGTCAAAACCACTCTTTTCTTCTGCCAGGATGAACGAAGCCGATCCGCAGAGCAGAGCGGCAATGATCAATACATATTTTATAGGCAAAAATCCATGCATGCATGACCTCCAGACTGAGAACCGGGGTTCGAGGTTGAGTATGTCTGTTAAGATAACTCTGCAAGGTTTATCTTCCGCTCCCGTTCTTTACCGTTGCCAATAAACAGGGAGCCCACGCAGAGTACTAGCGCTTATGTATCGTGTTCAGCCCGCATTGTATTTATCAATCGCTCCCCCGCTGATCTGAGATGTGATTTCAGCGCATCTGCTGCCTGCTCGCCGTCTCTGTTCTCAATCGCCTGCACTATGACCTCGTGCTGATCGTAGACCTTGGCGTAGCCCCAGTCATATTTCGCCTTCTGCTTCATCCAATGCCAGATAGGCTGGCGCAATTCCATGAGAAACCTTATTAACACGCTGTTGTGACACGACTTGGCAACCGCAAGATGAAACTCGAGATCAGAAGAGATGGGCTCATCGTCGTTAATTAAGGCAATCTTGAGCTGCTCGTGTTTTTTCCTGATCTCGTGGATATCATCTTCAGTGGCTCGATCCGCCGCCAGTCGCACAATGATGCATTCCAGCTCAATTCGTGCCTCAACCAGCTCACTGATTTTTTCTCTGCCGATACCAATCAGTCCGATTCGATTGGCGTCGCCTTCCGGGGAAAAATCGGCTACATGGGTTCCCTGGCCGGGTTTAACCGTCACCAGCCCTATCAGAGATAATGCCCCGATTGCTTCCCGTATGGAACTCCTGCCTACCTGGAACTGCTTCATCAATTCCAGTTCAGACGGCAGGCGATCACCCGGCTTGAGCTTGCCGTCAGCGATAAGCGCCATAAGCTGGTCGGCAACCTGGTCGGCGAGCCGTCGGCGTTCTACCTGAAATAGTGGTTCGGTCATAATTCCCCACCCAAGGTTGGTTCGTAACAAACTGAAATATCAACAGAATATTTCAGTTATGCTTCACATTACCAACTTTTCGGACATAATGAAATAGATGCCCCGGTTTTTTGTTGACGAAAATAGTAAAGTAAAATAAGAATATCATAACATCTGATGTTTAGATTATCATTTAATATGATGTAATATGCAAGATATTGCAAGCAGGATAATTTCACCTGGTAAACCGCCTAAAGAGAAGAGCTATGACGAAATTTAGCGCCAATCTGACCATGATGTTCACCGAAGTTGATTTTCTCGATCGCTTCGCGAAAGCGGCTCATAATGGATTTGACGCGGTCGAGTACATGTTCCCCTACGACTGGCCGGCCGATCAACTCCTGGAACACCTGCAGCGCCACAACCAACAGCAGATACTTTTCAACCTGCCCGTAGACGAATGGGCGTCGGGAGTACGGGGGATTGCCTGTATTCCCGGAAGGGAGCAGGAATTCCAGGAAAATGTAGGCCGGGCAATCAGTTATGCCAAAGTACTCCGGTGTTCTAGGCTGAATGTCCTGGTGGGACTGACCCCGGAGAAAGAGAATCCCGATGCGATCCAGAGGACCCTGGTCGACAACCTGCGCTTTGCCGCCGATGAACTGGCCAAGGAACATATCACCCTGCTGGTCGAAGCATTGAACAGCCGCGATGTTCCGGGTTTTCACCTGGTCGGCTCGCAGGAGGTGATCGATCTGATTGAGGCAACCGGCCATGACAACATCAAGTTCCAGTACGACATCTATCATATGCAGCGGATGGAAGGCGAGCTGATCAATACCCTGACCTGGTTTATGGATAAGATCGGTCATATCCAGCTGGCAGATAATCCCGGCAGGCATGAACCCGGCACCGGGGAGATAAATTTTACTAATCTCCTCCAGGCAATAGATCAAGCCGGCTATGAAGGATGGATCGGCTGTGAGTATATTCCGGCGGCAGGCACCGAAGCAGGTCTTGGCTGGCTGGCAGAGTACAGATAAACGAGACGTTCTGAGACATTTTAACGACAAAGGAGATAGACAATGAAGGTTGGATTTATAGGTCTTGGCATCATGGGTAAACCGATGAGCAAAAATCTGCTCAAGGCGGGCTATGACCTGGTGGTCATGGATGTTAATCAAGAAGCAGTCACAGAGCTTGCCGCCACCGGCGCGGCAAGCGCAGAAAGCCCCAAAGCGGTGGCTGAACAGTGCGAGTTCATCGTTACCATGCTGCCCAATTCCCCCCATGTAAAAACCGTAGTGCTTGGTGAAAACGGCATCATAGAAGGCGCCAGGGCCGGAACCTGCGTAATCGACATGAGTTCCATCGCCCCGCTGGCCAGCCGTGAGATTGCCGCCCAGCTCGAGGAGAATGGGGTCGAGCTGCTCGACGCCCCCGTCAGCGGCGGGGAACCCAAGGCCATCGACGGCACCATTTCGGTAATGGTCGGCGGCAAGAAAGAGGTGTTCGATAAATGCTACGATATCATGGACGCCATGGCCGGATCGGTGGTTTACACCGGCGGCATCGGGGCGGGCAACACCACCAAGCTGGCCAATCAAATTATCGTGGCGCTTAACATCGCCGCCATGTCAGAGGCCCTTGTCCTGGCCGCCAAGGCCGGAGTTGAGCCCGAACTGGTCTATCAGGCGATCAGGGGCGGTCTGGCCGGCAGCACGGTGCTCGATGCCAAGGCCCCGCTGGTCATGGACCGCAAATTCGATCCGGGCTTCCGCATCGAGCTTCATATCAAAGATCTTGCCAACGTCCTGGAGACAGCCCACGAGATCGGGGTGCCGCTGCCCCTGACCGCCGGCGTGATGGAAATCATGCAGGCATTGAAGGTCGACGGCAAGCAGGGGAACGACCACGGCGGTCTGATCCAGTATTACGAGAAAGCAGCCCAGGTGGAAGTATCTCGCTAACCCCCGATTCAAGCGGGTCGAACCTGAATACGCAGATTATCAGGCTGACTCCAGCGCCTGAAAGGTCCGCATAAATTTACGATCGATATAATCCTTGATCATAAAGGCGAGCCGCCCGCCGAACAGAAGCGACCACTTGTAGAGAATACCGCTGCGATCGCCCAGGTTGAAGATAAGCAGATAGGAGCCGCCCGGCGCAAACGGCTGCAAGGGCTGATTAGTTACGCTTGCCAGCAGGTTGTGGACGAGAACCGGGTTCTGGCGCACCGCGTAGACCCCGACCTTGTCCAGGGGCTGGTCCGCAAAATAGACGCAATCGCCGCCGCCGAAAATATTGGCATAGTGCAGCGATTGCAGATAGCGGTTTACCGTCAGCCCGCCGTCCGGTCCACAGTCCAGGCCAGAGTCACCGAACACCCTGCTCGGCCTGACCCCTACGGCAACAAAGATTAAATCGCACGCATGAACCGTACCGTCGGCAGAGGTTAACTGACCGGTTTGAACTGACTCTATCCTGGTGCCTTCGAGGATAGCGATATGGCGCTGCTGCAGGGAGCGGATAGCCCTCTGCCGCACACCTTCCGGATGATCGGGCATGAGCTTCCTACCGGCAAAGACGTTTACCTCCGGAGAGCGCATGCCCGGAGTACGACCCAGTTGCCGGATATTACCGGCGATCTCGACCGCCGACGGCCCGCCGCCGACAATACCGATCTTAACCGTTTTCTTGGCACCAAGTTCTAAAATGCGGCGCTGGGCCTCGAGCAGCCGCTCGATCGGTTTTACCAGAAAAATGTCGTCGAGGGGGCCGCTCACCATCTCCTTCGGCACCTGGCTGCCGAGGTTGCAGGACAGGTAGTCATAGGAAATCTGTTCCCCGTTATCGAGAGAGACGTACTGACCATCTGGGTCGATTGACCGAACCTTGGCCAGGACAAATCTACCGCCCATTTTTTCGGTAACCAGCCGGGTGGCAAAACGGATCTCTTCCGGTCGATAGGTGCCGCCCAGCAGTCCGGGTCCCATGCCGGAATAATAGTGGTGCTCTGCAGGTCCCACGACGGTGACTTCACAGCCATTCTTGACAAAATCATCGATCCGGGCGAGCAGCATCATATGGGCGTGCCCGCCGCCGGCAACTACCAGTTTCTTTTTCATCTTGCACCTGGTCCAGTTTCCATTCGCCAACGAACTCAAAGGTGATCAGTCGAGCAGGCTCGCAAGCTGTTTGAGATGGGCCCGCTCTTCATCGGCGATACGCTCCAGAGCCAGCTTTACATCCTCAGTTTTGGCCCGGTCTGCGGTTCGCTGATAAAGATCGAGCGCTTGGGCTTCGATGGCCATGGCCAGCGATACGACCTCGGTTTCATTTTCAAAATCGGGATCATAGAGCTGCAGATATTCCTCCGTGGTCAACCCTCCCTCCATTGCCGCGGACACCTGAGTCTGTTCAAACTCATCCTGACTTGGATCGGTTCCGGTTTCCTTGCGGTATTCTACCAGCAGCCGCTCCTGATGCACGGTCTCGATCCTGGCGAGTTTTTCAAAGAGCTCTTTGACCGTCTCACCGGATACCTTTTCTATCATGGACAGATAAAAATCCTGCAGCCCTTTTTCCAGCGAGTAGGCAACGATCAGCACCTGGGGAAGCGTCTCCGCCCCGGTGAAAAGATAGAGCCCGGTATCTTCAGGTCCCACGGCCTTATTGCCGTTCCAGGCCTTGATGCCGCCGGCCATGTTGATGACGTTGGTGAATCCTCTGTCTTTGAGCATCTGCGCAGCGACACGGCTGCGCCCTCCTATGGCTCAGTAGACCAGGGTTGGGAGTTCGGGATCGAGTTCAGTGCTGCGCTCTTCCAGATCGGCCATCGGTATCAGCATCGCCCCGGGGAGGTGGGCTTTTTGGTACTCTCCCGGCTGCCGCACGTCGATCAGGTTGAACTCTGTGCCATCAAGTCCTTCCATAAGCGTTCGTGCTGCCTGGGCATCCATGGAATTTACCCGTCTGAAAAACTGTAGCCAACGCATGTTGCCTCCTTCAGCAAATGATAAGGTTTCTATTAAATTAGCATGGATTGCAGAATTTGCCATTCGATTCCCCGCCTCACCAGTTCATTCCCACCAGGGCTTGCTTCTGGGCACGCCTTCTTTTTTATATTGAAAAAGTACCCTGGGCAGCGCTCAGATCAAGGCTGTATTTCAGCGATTTGCTCTTGACAATATCGTGCAGCGGTTCGCTGCAGTAGCAGCGACAAGACCTCGACTGATAGACACCGAGGCGAACTGATCCCCATTTTACATTTATCTTGACATCAAGATAAATGTAAATATATTTTAATCATCGAGGCTGATTTCAAACTATACAATTTTATATAGATTTGATTTCAATACACATAAACCTGTGAATAGGGCGTTATCAAGATCCACTACAAAACCTTACTCCCAAGATACTGGAACAGGCCATGAAACATTTAGAAACGATACACGGTATTCATCATATAACTGCGATTTGTTCTTCACCCACGGTGAACCTTACCTTCTACGAGAACGTTCTGGGGTTGAGACTGGTCAAACAGACGGTGAATTTTGACGATCCGTTTACCTACCACCTCTACTACGGCGATAACGACGGCAGACCGGGCACGATCCTGACCTTTTTCCCCTGGGATGACATGGTACAAGGCAAGGATGGCGAGGGTATGGTGACGGCTACAGCATTTGCTATCCCCGCGAATTCGGTTTCGTACTGGGCAGCGCGGCTTGAGAGACATGGCGTCGCTGTGTCGCAGGAACGCAGGTTCGGTGAAGAAGTACTCTCATTCACCGATCCGCATGGTTTGCATCTGGAACTGATCGCCACGGAAAACTCCTTCCACCCCCTTGAGAAGATCTCTCTTGATAAAGAAGATCAGCACCGCATCCGTGGATTCCACTCCGCAACAGCGCTGGTCCGCTCGGCCGACAAAACAGAGGAGCTGCTGACCGAAATAATGGGGTTAGTCCGGCAGGCACAGGAAGACAACCGCATCCGTTTTGCCATGGAAAACGATGAGGCAGTGGGCCGCTACTACGATCTGCTTGTCGAACCGGATGCCCCAACCGGCAGACAGGGCAGCGGGACGGTTCACCATGTCGCCTTTCGCACCCGCTCGGACCAGGAGCAGGCCCACTGGCAGCAGACACTGCGGGCTGCCGGCTATCCGGTAACCGAGGTGCGAGACCGCAATTACTTCAAGTCGATCTATTTCCGGGAACCCGGTGGAGTGTTATTCGAGATTGCGACCAATCCGCCAGGTTTCGCAATCGACGAACAACCTGATGAACTGGGCCGGTCGCTGATGCTGCCGAGTCAGTACGAACATATGCGTGGGCAGATCGAGGAGCATCTCCCTCCCCTGCATGGCCCCGAATTCATACACCGGTTCGTTGCCGCCGACGGACCCCACCAATCGGATATCACCCTGGTGACCCTGCACGGCACCGGCGGCGACGAGAACGACCTCATCCCCCTGGCCCGCCGGATTAGCGAAAATGCTGCCCTGCTGAGCCCTCGTGGCAAGGTAAATGAACAGGGCATGTACCGATTTTTCACACGGCTCGCTCCTGGAGTGTTCGATGAACAGGACCTCATCAGGCGGGCCAACGAACTGGCAGATTTTCTGGTGCAGGCAGCGAGCCGGTACGGCCGTTCCCTCGACCAGATGGTGGCACTGGGCTACTCCAACGGCGCCAATATAGCGGCAGCTCTGCTCTTCGTCCGGCCCGAGCTGCTCAACCGGGCGATTCTTCTGCGACCGATGCTGCCGCTTCCCGGTCACCAGCTCAAACGCCTCGAGGGTAAAGAGATACTGGTTCTCAGGGGTACCCAGGACCGCGTCATTCCTACAGCAAGTACCGATCAGCTGATAGAAGGTCTCAAGGGAGCTGGGGCAGAGGTGACGGCGGTCGCCATCGATGCCGGCCACGAACTGACAGAATCCGATGTCCAGACAGCCGGTCGCTGGCTGGCAGAGGCGACCAAATCGGCAGTCACCTTGTGATTTCTCAGCTACTCGTTGGTCATGCTCCAGGATACGTGGACATGCGCAGAAGACAATTAGGGTGGATAATATATAATTTCATCTTCATCAATAGTACAACTGAGGTTCATGGAATCGGGATCGCACATCAGACTGGTATTCGGTAAAGCGAACAAGGCCATCGAAGAAATAGACCGTCTAAGCATTGGCCATACGGGCCTCAATATCACCGATTTCATGATCCTTGAGGCTTTGCTGCACAAGGGGCCCCTGCCTATAAACGATATCGGCAAAAAGATCCTGTTGACCAGCGGTTCCATGACGGCGGCCGCGAACCGGCTGTTGGGGAAAAAACTTATAGACAGGATTCAGGACCCCGCCGACGGACGTCGTTTTTACCTTCATTTGACCAAAAAGGGACTTAAACTGATAAGAGGCGCCTACCGAAACCATAGTAAATCGCTGGCCGAGGTCTTTGCTTGTCTTGACGAACTGGAGCGCGATGAATTTGTCAGACTGCTCAAAAAGGTTGGCAGGCATGCCGAACAATTAAGAGGGAGATGAAAGCAAAGTAGATTTCAGAGCTGAGGGACTGCCATGCTGCATGTTGACGTTGCGATCATCGGAGCGGGAAGCGCAGGAATGCGCGCCTATAGAGAAGCTTCAAAGGTGACGGATAAGATCGTACTGATCGAGGGAGGCGACTACGGAACCACCTGCGCACGGGTGGGCTGCATGCCCTCGAAATTACTGATAGCTGCCGCCGAGGCAGCTCATGCCGGTTCCCATGCAGAAGCTTTTGGAATCCATTATGGCGGCAGACGCGTTGACGGTGAAGCAGTTATGAAGCGGGTTCGGGACGAACGCGACCGTTTCGTGGGCTTTGTCGTCGAGGATGTTGAAGAGTGGCCGGAAAGCCACAGAATCAAGGGCTACGCGCAATTTACATCAGACCACGTCCTGCAGATCAACAGCGGTCAGGAGATCCGGGCAAAGCGCGTGGTCATCGCCACCGGCTCACGACCTCGAATTCCACCTGCATTTGCCGACCTCGGTGAGCGCCTGATTGTCAGCGAGGACATATTCTACTGGCACACCCTGCCCGAGTCGGTGGCCGTGTTCGGGGCTGGGGTGATCGGCCTGGAATTGGGACAGGCGCTGCACCGCCTTGGTGTTCGTACCACCTTGTTCGGCAAGGCTAACAAGGTCGGCCCCCTCACCGACCCCGAAGTCATCACGGAAGCCGCCGCTCTCTTCTCGGAAGAGTTTCCTTATTATCCCCATGTTGACCTGACCGGCGCTCAAGTCGTCGATGGCGCCGTGCAGGTTGATTTCATTGCCCACGGGCAGTCCCACCGGGATTCTTTCGAGTACGTGCTGGCGGCGACAGGCAGGGTTCCCAATATCGAGGACCTGGGACTAAAACATACCTCTGTAGCTGTCGATCACAAAGGTGTCCCCCTTTATAACCACTATTCAGGACAGGTCGGTGATTCCCACATCTTTATCGCCGGAGACGCCACCAATCAGCTGCTGCTGCTGCATGAAGCTTCCGACGAAGGTCAAGCCGCGGGATATAATGCGGCGCACTTTCCGGAAGTCAGGCAGTTTAAGAAGAGTACTCCCTTGACAATCGTGTTCTCCGACCCGCAGATCATGATGGTCGGCCAGTCCCATGGTGAATTGCAGGCCCAGGGGGTAGATTTTGTGGTCGGGGAAGTGAACTGGCGGAGTCAGGGGCGCTCACGGGTGATGCTCGTCAACCGGGGGCTTCTGCGGGTATACGGGGAAGAGGGCAGCGGCAGGTTCCTGGGAGCCGAGATGATCGGCCCGCGGGCCGAACACCTTGCCCACCTCCTGGCCTGGGCGCACCAATCGCACTTGACGGTTTCGGAAATGTTGGAAAGACCTTTTTACCACCCGGTCGTTGAGGAAGGGGTGCGAACGGCGTTGAGGAACCTGAACCATGGTTTGAATATGGGACCCAAACCGCCGGCCAGGTGCCTGGACTGCGGACCTGGAGCTTGAGAGTTTAAGCGCTCAGGATAAGCGACTCACATCTCTCTGTCGTTTTTTTGTTGCGCCAGCTGCTTCAGACGCGCTAACTCTTCGCGCAGAGCAACCTGCGGCATCTGCTCGCCGGCACGGTGGTACCAATAGGCGGAATTGCCGAGATCCCCCTCGTCCCAGTGCAGATAACCGTGAATGAGACAAGAAAGTTTATCGGAGTGAACCTGCACCAGACGGTGGGCGCCATGCCAATCTCCGCTGTCAATAAGTTGAAATGCTTTCTGATGGTCACATTGCATTGTGTTCTCCCCCTGTTGCGAAGAAGCAGAAGTCACCCTGCTTCTCAAGACAATCCGGTCCACATACCTTGCTTGTGCATCATTGTAAATCGGCTGGAGGACATCTTGGACCCATCGGTCCCGTCACCCCCGTCAGGTAAATAATAACACGCTGACGCGAACAGGCAATCGGGGTCATCTCCCTGGGGGAAAATTGTGCCGCTGCCTCTGCCGTTGCTGCTATCTATATTTTCAGATCCTGGTCTTGTCCCCGAGCCAATAGAATTGCACCTTTGTGGTTCAGGCAGGAGTCACTGGGAGATGACAGACTACTGTTATTTTCAAAAAAAATTCCTACTCTGTCGTATAGTATCTGCAAAGGTCCACAGCTGACAATTTTGCCTGGAAAAGCAATTTATAACAATTATTTATATATAAATGGCGATGAAAGAGTATCTATTTGAAACACTGAATGAAGCGAAACTAAGGTTTGTCCCCTTCCATGCCTGGATTGGCGATTTAAAACATCCAGCAGTAGTTAAAGCAGATATAATTGCTGGAATTACCGTTGCACTGGTATTGATTCCCCAGGCAATGGCCTATGCCCAACTAGCTGGACTGCCGCCCCATTATGGGCTCTATGCCTCATTTATGGTTCCTATCATCGCTGCAATTTTCGGGTCTTCACGACAATTGCAGAATGGGCCAGTGGCGGTCATCTCTCTGATGACGGCTGCCGCCCTGGCGCCATTGGATTTAAATGTTGAGCAAACTGTTATGTATGCTGCTCTTCTGGCGCTTCTGGCCGGTGGAATTCAATTGATTCTCGGGTTTCTCCGCCTGGGTATCCTGGTTGATTTTCTCTCCCACTCGGTGGTCTTGGGTTTTGCCAATGCCGCTGCCCTGGTAATCGCCAGTTTGCAGCTCGGTAAGATCTTTGGCGTCGAAGTCGACACCGGAACTTATTTACATGACACACTCTGGAACCTCGCTGTTGCTATCCCCAGGGAAACGCATGTACCAACTCTGTTCATGGGTATTTTAGCGCTTGCACTGCTCATTTTGTTCAAACGATTTGCACCCAAACTACCCGGGATTCTTTTCACCGTAATTATCACGACTGTTGTGGCCTGGGTAACTGGATATGCGGCCCTGGGAGGGGTCGTCGTCGGGGACGTGCCAGCGGGATTACCCTCTTTTGCCTGGCCGGAGTATGACTCGACTCATATTAAAGATCTGATGTTGCCTGCAGCCATGATCGCTTTCCTCAGCTTTGTGGAAGCATTTTCGGTTGCCAAGGCAGTTGCCTCGAAAACTCGCCAGCGCCTCTCAGCGAATCAGGAAATGGTGGGTAAAGGTTTGGCGAATTTGGTCGCTGGCATTATGCAGGGCTATCCGGTATCAGGTTCTTTCTCACGCACGGCGATAGCATTCGACGCGGGAGCAAAGACGGGTTTTGCCGCAGTCGTGTCCGGGATCATTGTTGGGATAACTTTGTTATTCCTGACGCCTTTGATGTATCATCTGCCGGTTGCGACGCTGGCTGCGGTTATCATCGTCGCGGTGGCCAGTTTAATTCAGATAGCCCCTCTGATACATTCCTGGAAAGTTAATCGCCATGATTGTTTCGTGGCCTTCGTCGTATTCAACACCACCATCTACTTTGCTCCCCACCTCGAAAAAGGCGTCTATATCGGCATAGCCATCTCCCTGGCGTTCTACATCTACCGCACAATGCGACCGCATTTAGTAGAAGTATCAAGACATAAAGACGGCACCTACGGAGATGCAAAATTATTCAGTATGCACACCAGTGACAGCCTTGCTTTGTTCCGCTATGACGGCGATTTGTATTTCGTTAATGCCGGATATCTGGAAAAACAGTTGGTCAATGCAGTAGCCGATAAGCCTGGATTGAAAGTCATAATTCTTGACATTGAGGCGGTTGATCAGATTGACACGACCGGAGAGGAGATGCTGACCCATATATTCGAGTGGTTCAGAGAGGCGGGCATAGACTTTTATATCACCCGCCCCAAATTCAAGATAACCGAGATACTCAAACGCACCGGGTTCTATGACAAATTAGGTGATGATCATATTTTCAGCAGGCGCCGTGATGCGCTTGCCACCATTCAGCACAAATATGGAGATCTTGTAGATATTGAGCATCTGAGATACTACAAACCAATAGACAATGCGGGCCCCGGGATAGAAATTACCAGGGACGAACCTTAGCAGGGATGTCTTTGTCCAAGGTTGAGATATTCGAGAAACAACTAGGGAAAAGGAAAGATTCACCGGTTCGGAAAAGGGTAACTGTGGGCAAGCTTCGTGGCTGACTTTAAAATGGAGTAATACCAACCATTCTATCCGCCCCAAACTGCTCATCCAGCACAACTCATGAGTTTGCGCGAGCGACGCTAGGAGCAGCCATCCGTCTCGCTGCTTCGGGGGTAATTGACCGAAGCCGATCATCTGCCCTATACTGACTATAGACAATGACGTGAACAGGTCAACCTGGCACTCTCTCCCGGACCGATCTCTTACCTGGTTGGTCAATAACTGTGCGGCTTTGCTGCCTCAGTTTATGCAGAGGAGAACTGCCTTTAACAGACAACTACTTGACGGTGTCTGCCATGGATAGAAAACCCACTTATGAGGAGTTGGAAAATCGGGTCAGAGATCTCGAAGAGAAAGAAGCTCGGGAACAAAGTAGGTCAACAGAGAGCCACAAGTCGGTTTACAGGAGCATGCTGGAAAACATTTCAGACACGGTCATCGTTACCGACGATTATGGGTACATAATTTATGTATGTCCCAATACCACCATAAATTTCGGCATTTCCGTCGATCAGGTCTACGAGTTTGGGACAATTGAAAAGCTAATGAATGGAAGGCTCTGTAGATACTCTGATTTATATAAACGAGGAGAGATTTCCAATATCGAATGGTTGATTACCCATGCCTCAGGTGAGAAACTGCATCTTCTGGTAACCGCTAAATCCATTGATATTTATGGCGGTAAAGTTATGTATGTGATGCGTAATATTACCGAGCGGGTTCAACTTGAGGAACAACTGAAAGAAAGTGAACTTCGATATCGAAGCTTGTTTGAAAATGCGCCGGTCATGGTCCATCTTCTCGACAGTAAGGGAAGGCTGCTTATGGTGAGCGACACCTGGCTGGAAAAGCTTGGGTACAGTCGTAACGAAGTAATTGGCAGACATTCAGACGAGTTCGTCACCGGAGAATCCAGGCAACAATTTGATAACATCTATTGGCAGCAAGCTTTTAAGGGTGAACATGTTAAAAACGTATCCTTCACAATGATGCGAAAAAATGGAGAAACCTTTGATATATTGCTGTCCGCAACCTCTGAGAAGGATAGTGGCGGAAACGTTCTCACTTTTTTTGCTGTTCTCATTGATGTTGCTGATATCAATCAGCAAAAAATCTCTTCATGAGAGCGATCAGGAATAATGAACCAGAGAGAAATAGTTATACATAACGACACAAGTTCAATCCATCCCATCATCCAGCGTTGCTCGCTGTGGTGCCTGCTCACAGCACTATCAGGCTGCTTTTTTAATCTGAAAATGTACAGGAAGAGTTTCGACCCGGCACACATTGCACTGCCGTTATGATTGCCAATTGTTAGGTGGTGAGTATGATCTGTGTTGATAACAGAAGGAAGGCCCCCACATACGTCTACCTTCTATTACATTTTATGCTTCAATGAAAAACTCAGATCATGATTGACCATTTAAGCGTGTTTTCAAAAAAAGTTGTGTGGTTAAAGCCACTGTTTTTCAGTGCTACTGCCGCTGCAATCATTATGTTCGGGTATGTGGTGCTCATTGAGGAAGGCGCAGATAAAGATGTGTATATCATTCCCAGTGTAGTTGTTGTGCTGTGGTCGCTTGTCTGTTCACTTCTGCTATCCATCTTTCCCTACGTCCCACCGAAGCCTGACAAGAAACAGCGTTTATTTGAGCGTCTAAAAATCCGACTGGCCAGGGGCTGTTATCACATAGGTTCATGGATATTTTGCGTGTTGAGTGCAGCACTGGTGTGGCTGACAATCAGTCTGCTAAATGTGTGGCGCGCAGATTTCTAGATGAACAAGAAGATTCTCTCTAATGGGTAATGATCTTGAAGTGAAATTTGGCCTAGATGACCTCAGTCATTTGTTTCTTTTTCTGTTCATCATTTTGCCATCTTTAAATTCACCGACAAACTCTTGACCATTAGACCGTGTATAGGTGCCTTGGCCATTCATCTGATCATCTTTAAACTCACCGACATATTTCTGGCCATTAGGAAAAGTCAAGGTGCCCCGGCCATTCATCTGATCAGCATTAAACTCGCCGACATACTTCTGGCCACCAGGAAACGTTAAGGTACCGTGGCCATTCATCTGATCATCTTTAAATTCTCCGACATACTTCCTGCCACTAGGAAAAGTTAAGGTGCCATGGCCATTTCTCATATCATCTCTAAATTCACCAATATACTTCCCGCCATCAGGAGAGATATAAGTACCTTTTCCATTTCTCTTATCATTTCGAAACTCTCCAATATATTTCCGGCCGTCAGAATAATTATAAGTGCCTTTGCCATTCATCTTATCGTCTTTAAATTCGCCCACATACTTCTGGCCATTAGGCCAAGTATAGGTGCCTTTGCCACTCCTCTTGTAATCTTTGAATTGGCCGTCATACTTTTCACCACTTGGCCAGCTATAGATACCTTGGCCATTGGCACAGTCACCCTCAATACATTCAGCGTACAGAGCAGGAACATAAAAAAATATCAGAATGGCAATTATGACGTATTTCATTTTCTCTCAGGTGGTTAAATGTTTTAAGATCAAACGGCTTTCTTGAATGATGGTAAACACTCCCTCTACAGTATCATCTAAGGGAACACCTATCAAAGAAAATCATCTCCCTGAACCTACTCACCCCGATCTTTCTTCAGTAAGGTAATAAGTAGTTGGAGATGGTTAAATCCCAGAAAAGCGCTACAGGGGACGAACACCTGTTTCTGCACAAATTTTTGCTAATGAGATCACCAATTCTGACTTGAAAATGGTCTTGCGGTTGAGCGCCACTTGCGCTCAGGGAGGCTTTGAAATACTATGAAGATCTGAAATCTCAAGGGACTATTTGCCGGCGCCACCATAAATGCGTAAATACTGTGGTGGCAATCTACAATTGTTGTCTCACAAATAAAATGGGGGAGATCATGAAAGCTCAAGAAACGGCCGTAGTTTTAATCGAATTTCAAAATGAATTTTGCAAAGAGGGAGGAAAACTCAACCCCGGCGTCAACAGCGAGATCTCCAGGCAGGGTACAATCGAAAATGCGGTGAAGCTGTCCCGGGGAGCCCGTGATAAGGGTGCGATGATCATCCACGCTCCCTTTATATTCAACCCGGCCTACTATGAAGAACATCAAATGGTAGGCATTGTTAAAGCCGTGGCGGACGCCGATGCCTTCAAGGAAAATACCTGGGGTGCAGAGATCATTGACGAACTCAAGCCCGACGAAGGCGATAAAGTGGTGGGAGGGAAATGCACATTGTGCGGCTTCAACAACACCGACTTAGGTGAGATATTAAAAGGCACTGGCGTCAAAAATGTAGTGACAGCAGGTTTTTTAACCAATTTTTGCGTTGAGTCAACTTCTCGAACCGCATATGACAGAGGATATTCAGTTACCATCATAAAGGACGCCACGGCGGCCACATCTACCGAAGAACAGCAGCATGCCGAAGAGAAAATTTTCCCAGCCATCGGGCAGGTGATGACGGCTGACGAGTTTCTGGCCCAGCTGGATTGAAAAATCGCGGTATGCCTCGTATCTGCGGGCGGCTTTATCTGTGCACCTGTCTCTTACACAGCTGAGCGGTCAGGGCAACCACCCTGGCCGCTTTCGCCTATTCACTGATTGACTTATAAGGGGCGGAAGAGTGCCAGAGAGAATTTACACTTGAGCGGGCCTGATTATAATACCAATGCCAGCCCAGCAATATCGCCCTGAAGCAGCCCCTTGAGTATGGTCAAACAGCGGGAGTAAGGGGCTTCTGTTGGGGCAAGATCATTCGCAACAGTTCTGGGTGATCGACAGAATTCTACTACTCACCTGCATTCAGGGAGAAGATGGCCTGGTTCGGCAACCATGAAAAACAATATCTTTGTAAATTATTTTGTGATCGTATTCATTGTTTTCTGCTGCCTTCCAAGTATCGTCAACGGCACCGGGCAGTCGACTGCAACGCAGGAGGATAGAACCACAATGGAACGAAAGGCCATCGAGGTTTCTGTACCATTTGTCACGCTCCGCAACAGAACCGGGGAAACCGAGCCAGCGAACTATTACGGCGGCAGTCGCGGGAAGCTGGAAGCTGGTTTTTGCACCGTTTCGTTCTCTCCCATATGGGGGCTCGAAGATATTGCCGAAACAGTCCCTTTCTATATTCCCGATGAAAAGATCGAACTGGTAAATTTGCAGGAGGCCTCACTAGAAACACTGGAACGTGGTATCAAGTCCTTGCCCGACAAAGATCACGGCAATCTGGTCCTCTATATTCATGGCTATAACATTGGTTTTGAAAAGAGTTGCCGCCGCGGTGCCCTGCTTCAGAGAGCGCTTGGACTCGAGGAACGGCTGCTGCTCTTCAGCTGGCCAGCCGACGGCAATATGCTGAAATACACCTGGGACGAAGCTGATCTGGTATGGAGCGTACCACATATTGCTGGATTTCTTGACCAGGTGGTCTCAGCGGCCGGTGACGGAAATGTTGATGTCGTTGCTCACAGCCTTGGCGCCAGAGGAATTGTTCAGGCGCTCGTCCGGCTGTCCTATCGCAACAGCGGCAGACTCTTAATAAACGAACTGGTACTCATTGCGCCCGACATTGATACCGACATGTTTCGTCAGGAATTAGCTCAGCTGCACAGTGTTGTCAGGCGCATCACCGTCTATGTGTCGGAAAACGACAGAGCCCTCAAACTCTCGCAAGAAGTACACGGGTACCCTCGCCTTGGTCAGGCAGGGGACGATCTGACGATATTCGAAGAAGTGGAAAGTATTGATATATCGGCTATTGGCACCAGGAGGTTCTCGGGGCATATCTACCATTTGTTTAATCCGGAAGTAATCAACGATCTCGCTGAACTGCTGAAGAGTGGTAAGTCGGCAGCACAGCGTTCCCGTCTCACAGCCACCAGAAAAGAAGGTCTGCGCTACTGGCTTCTGCAGCCTGGTGATGAGTAATCAGAGATCTTTTCAGGCAATCCGTTCGCTGGTGTAATTAGGTTGGAACGGCAGTTTTTCCAGATCCACATTCCCCCCTGAAATTAGAATGCCCACCCGCTGATTCCGGAGGTCAATTTTTCCCTCAAGAATCGCCCCCAGGGGGACAGCCGACGAGGGCTCGATAATTATTTTCATGCGCTCCCACACCATGCGCATGGCCGCAATAATCGAGTCTTCAGATACGGTGACAATCTGATCAACCTGCTCCCTGATAATGGCAAAATTCCTCTCACCAAGGGAGGTAAGCAAACCATCGGCAATCGTAAGCGGGTTGATCGATGGAATAATCTCACCTTGCAGAAATGAACGGTAGGCGTCGTCGGCACCTTCAGGTTCACATCCAATGAGTTGCGTGCGGGGAGAAAGGTGGGTGAGTGCCAGAGCCGTCCCTGACAACAACCCACCACCACCAACTGGCACCAAGGCGATATCGAGGTCGGGACCATCTTCCAGCATTTCTTTCATCGCCGTGCCCTGTCCGGCAATGACATGAAAATTATCATAGGGGTGAATCTCGGCAGCACCTGTCTCTGAAATAACTTCAGCCAAGGTTGCCTGCCGAGCTTCCAGGCTCGGGGTGCAGAAAAAGATCTTCGCACCATACCCAGCGACCGCTTTCTTCTTTATTTCCGGCGCAGTTTCAGGCATTACCACATATGCGGCTATCCCCCTTTTTCTTGCTGCCAAGGCTAGGGCTGCCGCATGATTTCCGGAAGAATGGGTCGCAACCCCCTGCCCTGCCGCCCCCTCGCTCAATGACATGACCGCGTTAACAGCCCCTCTGAATTTAAAAGAGCCGGTTTTCTGGAAATTTTCACATTTGCAGTAAATCTTCCCGCCGGTGATCACGTCGATGCGTGCTGATGAGAGTATCGGCGTACGGTATGCAAACTGCACCAGATTAGAATGCGCTTTGACGATATCACTATAGCGGGGAATATTCATAATTGATTCATCCGGGGAATATGTCATCTGATGGTCTCTTCCTAGCCACACTAAAAACTATTTACCCTGAGGGCAATGGCTGACATCTGCGGGGTCTCTCGGAAACTGCCTCCTGGACATTTTCCAATCAGGTGTCAAGCAGATGGATGCCCACCCACCATACTTAATTTTTCATTCTTGCCGTTGCATCCGACGACTTAATTACCACATTGTCGTATAGGCCGGGAGGGATAATCTGGTACTAAACCATGTCAACAATCACACCTTGTGGAGGTGCGCAATGAGCTATTTAGCAATGATGCAGAAAGGTTATCAGGATTTTGCCGAGGGCAACATTCCCGGGGTCCTGGCTGTTTTTCACCCGGAGATACAATGACAGGCGGCAAAAGGATTTCCTTTTTATTCAGCCAATGATGACGCTGGCGTGGTTCCCCCACCCTGGCACCCAGCGTTTTTTTGACCGCCTCGCACTATTCAGTAAGAAATGGCAGGCAAGAATTGTATCTGCTATATTTACCTGCTTGAATCAGCTAGGTTTAGTCTAAAAGACATACCCGGGCGGCGCCGTCATTTTGAGCGCAGCGCCCCGGAATCGAACCTGCTGTTTCTCCGGCAGCTCAATAGCG
Source organism: Desulfobulbaceae bacterium (assembly GCA_024640625.1). Taxonomy (GTDB): domain Bacteria; phylum Desulfobacterota; class Desulfobulbia; order Desulfobulbales; family Desulfocapsaceae; genus JABDQA01. The sequence goes on along the minus strand of JAHEER010000005.1, from coordinate 59,196 downwards.
ACGAGGAAGAGATCAAAAAAATCAGAGGAGTTGAGGCCTGTGGGTACCGCACGCTCATTATCGCGCTACCACATCGTTGCATTTACTGGCTGGGTCGAATGACTATTTTTTCCTCCAGCGCTCAGAGAACACCAGGACGAACGTTCCTGCCGCCTGGTGAAGAAGGGGAGGCAGCCGTACATATCATTTCACTTTGGGGGGCACCATGATCGACGAGACTGGCAGACGACCGGCAAGATTAGTCATGAATACGTTCTCACTCATCGCAGCGTTGCTTCTGGTGGGCACTTCTGCACTGCCGGCATCATCCTACGAACTGCACATCGGCACCGGTCCGAGCGGCTCATTCTCGCACCACAGTGGTAAGCTATTGTGCCGCATATTCGCCAAACAGGACAAAGAGCTCACCTGTGTGCTGTCGGAATCGGCCAATCCCATCGATAACCTGACAAATGTGCAGGGTGGCTCACTTGACCTGGCCCTGGTCGATTCGTTGCTGCTCGAACAATCGATCACCGGGCGGGAATCTTTTCAATTTCTTGACATCAGCTATGATCGAATTCGCGTGGTCACCGCGCTCTACCAGGTTCCGCTCACCCTGCTTGTGCGAGGTGATGTGAAGGTAGCGTCGGTGGATCAGTTGCCTGGGACAAGGATAAATGCGGGCTCGCCCGGCTCACCGGAGAATCAGCTGTTCAAACTCTTCATGCATAATCAGGGCTGGAATAAAGAGATGTTTCCCGTATTCGCCGAACTGTCCTCGTCAATGTCTCAGGATAAGATAGCCTTCCGCCAGGGTGACGTGCAGATCATGGTCCACCGGGGTGTCCATCCAGACGACGATGTAATTCAACTTATGAAGGACACTCAGGTTGCGCTGATCGGTTTATTCAACGACGGCGTGATTGAGCTGATCACCTCAACTCCTTCCTTGTCCAGACAGGAAATTCAGAAATCCACCTATCCATTTTTGTCAGAAACTCTTTCCACCTTCGGTACGACCATGACTCTGGTCTGCTCGGCGGATGCGGATGATGAAACGATTCGGTCGCTGATCGCCGCACTCGAGCAGCACACCAAGTCTCTGCAGACCATGCATCCTTCGCTCTCCGGGTTTGCTGTTGACAAAAGACCGCAATGGTTCGGATCGATAAAAGCGCACCGGACGGCTGCTGAATAGCGTTAAATTCAGCCCCGGCCCCAGCACGTTCCTGCCAGACAGATCATGACCCGCAGGCGCTCGATCGGTGCAGCAGAGTGCTGCGCTCAGGGAAATCCGAGAAACTAGGGTAGAGATTGACCTCATCCCACTAAATCGAGCAGGCTGACCAGGCTCCAGCCGGCCGTCCGCAGCCAGTTGGTGGTGCACAACCGGGTGACCGCCCGGCCGTCGTAGCCAGCGCTCAGCTTGCGGTGCAGCGGTACCGAGACGAAGATGGTCACCCCCCAGACGACGGCGATAAGGAGGGACTGCAGGACCGCTGTTTTGTTTGGTGCAACAACTACGCGGTGCAGCGCCAGGGCTGCCTGGCCGAGCATGAGCGGGCCGACGATGCAGGTGATACGCCGGGTATAGTCACCGTGCAGTTCTGCAAACCTGGCCTTGTCCCAACCATGCATACCCGGATAGATAATGATCTGCACGAGCCAGATCAACACCAAAAGACCGCAGTTTATCGAACTGTAGAGCACCAATATTACCGGGATAAACAGTTAGCCTGTCAGCGGCGCGAGGCGATCAGCTCCATCTGCCGGGCGAGTTCGAAGTCCTTAGCGCTGATTCCGCCGGCGTCATGGGTAGTCAGTTTTACCGTGACCCGGTTGTAGACATTGCTCCATTCCGGGTGGTGGCTGCTGCGCTCGGCCACAAGCGCGGCCTCGGCCATGAAGCCGAAGGCCTCCCGAAAGTTGCGGAAGGTGAAGGTACGCTGCAGCGCATCATCAGTCAAAGTCCACTCGTTGTTGGTCTGGAGAAATTCATCGATCTCTGTGTGTGTTGCCTTGGCCGTGCTCATCGTCATCTCCCGTCTTCATTGTCTTTAAAAAAAACACAGGCAGCAATCAATAATAGAGTAGTTCATCCCGCGGATAAAACCAGAGAGGATATAAAAGAGAGACCCCAAAAGCCTAAATTTAGTCAGTGGCACAATACCTTTGCTTTGGCGGAGATAACCCTTACATTGAGGACTGCTGGATCTCAGCCCTGAGAGTCGGGAAGCGATCTGCACGCCTGCACGTCGTGCTAAGAGTGTGCAACCGCTATTGAGAGCAAGACTATATCTGGACTTTTTTCGAGAGCAAAATGACTGCAGTCGATAGTGACAGCGCGCGCCGCAACTGGATTATCTGGGCCGCACTGCTGGCCCTCTTTCTCGGCGCCCTGGACGCGCTGGTGATGACCGCGGCCATGCCGACCATTATCGCCGAGTTGGGCGGCTTGCATCTCTATGCCTGGACCTATACTTCCTACTTCCTGGCCCGGGCCGTAGCCCTGCCTATTTTTGGAAAACTGTCCGATATGTACTCCACCAGGCTGCTGTTCCTCTTCGCCATTGGCCTCTTCCTCGCCGCCTCGATCGCCGCCGGGTGTTCGCCATCAATGGAGTTTCTGGTGGTAGCCAGGGTCTTCCAGGGTATCGGCGGCGGCGGAATATTTGCGCTGGTCTATGTGGTCCTTTCCGATGTATCACCGCCTGAGCAAAGAGCGAAAACAATCTCTTTTGCCAGCGCGGTGTGGGGCGTTTCCAGCCTGGTCGGTCCGACTCTGGGCGGATTTATCGTGACCTGGTTCTCCTGGCGCTGGATCTTTTTTATCAACCTTCCCCTGGGGCTCTTTTCCTTTTACGGCATTGCCTCATATTTTCAGGAATTCCGCCAAAAGACGACAGGCAAGACTCTCGACCTACTGGGGGCCCTGCTCCTTTCCGGATTCATCCTGGGGCTCCTGACCCTGATCATGACCGGAGGGCGTGAACTGCCGGTTTCATCATTACCCTATATATTGATCGGCATTGCCACCATCGTCTCGGGAATCTGCTTCTATCTGGTTGAAGGGCGGGCGGAAAATCCGATGCTCGATTTCAGCTTTTTCAAAAATCCTTCCTACGCCCTGGGCAATGTCCTGGTCTTTTTTGCCAGCTTCGCCATTTTCTCGCTTTTCGCCTACGCCCCTATTCTGCTTCAGGGAGCGCTCTCCCAGACTCCGCTCCAGGTTGGCTATGCCATGCTGTCGCTGAGCCTGGGCTGGTCCATCGGCTCCCTGGCAGTGGGCAGGAACATGCACTGGATCGGAGCCAAGAAAGCGACCCTGATCGGCACGGTACTCGTGGTTATCGGTACCGGCCTGACCCTGTTGTTCTCTCGCACCACGACCATTGGTGAGTGTTTTATAGCCTTTCTCATCGTCGGACTGGGTATGGGATTTGTCTCTTTGACCACCCTTCTGGTAGTGCAGGACAGCGTGGAACCGGCCGACTTAGGGGTGGCGACATCCTTTCACCAGTTTTCCAGGACCATGGGAGGGACGATCGGAGTAGGACTCTGCGGCGGGATCGTCACCGACAGGCTGATCAGCGAGTTGACCACGGCTGGGCAGCGCCTGCCTGAGAACCTGATCGGAATGCTCAAAGAGAGCATGGCCAATCTTTTTCAGAAGGAATTCCAGGCCATGGTTCCTGATGTCATGCAGGCACTGCTGCAGGACGCGGTGCTTAAGGGGGTCTACCTGGCCCTGGTCATCGTCTTTGTTGTCTCGCTTTTCAACCTTGGACTTTCATTGCTGCTGCCCAGAAAATGATCTGCAAAAGAGAGGAATCCGGGTATGTTTATTTCAGTACCCTTTTCATCTCCGCAGCGTGCATTAGAATTTCATCACTACCATGAGTATACAAGCTTATATTGCGCTCTACCAGGAGGCCCGCCATGAGATTCATCCTACTTCCCCTGTTGCTGTCCACAATTGCGCTGACTCTGATGAGCTGCGCGCCCTGTGAGGAATGCGGCACCTTGAAGCGGCAGAATGATATAACTGTGTTCTTCCAGAACAGCGAAATTGTTCCCGGCTACAGATACTACTTCAGCGGCAGAACAGAGTGGCCGTCCGCCGTCATGGCACTCGATGCGAGCTATACGATTAAGTCCGAATTTTGGAAACCAGTCGATCTCGAGGGAGATGAGCTGTCCAAATGGCTGGAGAGCACGGTCAATTGGAAGGGACCATATCAGACCAGACGGAACGGTGCCGAGATTCTTGATCCTGATGGTAAACGGGTGGGAATTTTCTTCTCTAAATACGACAACCTCATCACCAAATTCGAGGGCACTACCGTCCAGGTCTATCCACCGAGCTATAGAGCCGGAGGGGGAATGGATTCCGGCAGCAGAGACAAGGATTAGTTAAGGCACTGGGCCGTTGTACGCTGCTGACCGGGCTCAAACCTAGTAGGGAGATGCTCCGCTCTGTGCCGCCTGACATTCGTCGCCTTCCACCCCTCCAGTGAGTCGGCGGGTAGCCTCCAGTATTGATTTTGAGGCGGTGCTAAACAGCCACAGGTCGGAAGATAAAGAAACCAGATCAAAACCCATCTCTACCATGCGGCCTGCGTATTCGGGAGTGCCGCAATGGATTCCCGCCTTCTTTCCGGCCGCCTGGGCAGCCCTGAGGATATTTTCGATCGCCTCGAGCATCTCCGGTTCTTGCCGGTCTATACCGAGCGGCAGGTCATTGCCGTACAGGGACAAGGTAAGATCAATGGGACCTATATAGACACCGTCTATGCCTTCTACCGCGACGATTTCCTCCACCTTCCGGTACCCTTCCGCCGTCTCGATCATGGCCAGGCACTGGATCATTGCGTTGGCGTTGCCGCCATAGGCCGGATCAAGGATAAATCCGGCCCGGGCAGGTCCGTAACTTCTCTCGCCAACCGGCGGGTAGCGTACGTACGAGGCAAGCCTGCGGGCTTCATCCTGGTTATTTATCATGGGGCAGATGATTCCCAGAAATCCGGCATCCAGCAGTTTCATGACCAATACCGGGTCGAGCCAGGGGACGCGGGCAAAAGGGATCGACGGGCTGCCGTTCATGGCCTGCAGCATCGCAAGCGCCTTCTGGTAATCGACAAGCCCGTGCTGAAGATCAATGGTTATGGTGTCGTAGCCCTGGCTGGCCATGATTTCCGCGGTGACCGCGTCGGGCAGCATCAGCCAGCCGCCGACAGCAGCCCGCCCCGAGTTCCATAGACCTGCAATATTCTTTTCCATTTTTTTCCCTGGGGTATCCGTTCCGACCCGCACAGGTGCTTTATCAGCCCAACCCTCTGCCGCCGCGGAACTATTCGATGGATGCTGACTCGTTGCCAATTACCTTCACTCTTGCCCGATCATATCACCATCGGCCAGGCTTTGCATCAGATCTTCAACTATCAATTCCGAAACTTTAGGTAATCAGAATTTAGGAATAAGCCCCCAGCCGCCTTTCGGGATCTGGAGAATCAGGGACAACCTCAACCAGGCAATTCCTCATTGGAATAAAAGATATTCAGTTACGGGGATAAAAAGCACTAGAGGGGAGAGCTAATTTCTTTTAGAGTAGAGGGTATCTTGAAAAATCAGATAACTGAAACGATATGTCCACTTTGCGGCAAACCAAATAACTGCCTGGCTCATTCCGAGCAACCATGCTGGTGTATTGATGTCAAGGTCCCGCAAGAGCTGATAGAGTCATTACCCGCCCCGCAAAAGGGCAAAGCGTGCATATGCCTTGACTGCATTCAAAAGTTTAATGAAGGCTCACACCATTAGCACGTCCTGTATAAGTCCACACCAGGCCTGACTATTTCGCTTCACAGTGGCCACACATTCCCTGAGCTCATCCGGAGAATCTAAAAACCACGAGTTACAGTCAGAGTGTAAACCTGTCTGTACCAGCTTAAGCCCCAGACCTGCCAAAGAATTTCCATTCCAGGACCAAGCCCCTATTGTTCATTCTGTGCATATTTACCTGTGCACAAAATGAACAATTTCGCAGTAAATCTTTTCTGATCAGCCCGCCGTCGCCTATTTTTAGCAATACAATCAGCATCTTACCAAAACAACTCGAAGTGGCACGAATTGTGGAAATGATGGGTTGAACAGATTACAGGGAGGTAGCTCTCATGATTGGCCCATTTGTACATAACATCGATCCAGTTTTCGGTAAAATTGGCGGTTTCTATCTCTGGTGGTACGGTTTGAGCTATACCTTGGGGTTTTGGGGCCTCTTCTCCTGGCTCCGCCGAAAGCGCCACACGCTCCAGTTGACCTTGAATCAAGTCTACAATTTAACAATATTGACCGCGCTTGGGGTCTTGCTCGGCGGCAGGATGATCGAAGTGTTTTTCTACGAATGGGAATACTACAGCTCCCATTTAAGACATATTCCCGCCGTATGGCTGGGAGGAATGTCAACCCATGGAATTCTGCTTGGATCCATTATCGCCATTTATATATTTTGCCGATATTACAAGATAAACTTTTTCCACATTGGCGATGTCCTGGCCATTGCAGCAGCATATATCATGGGAGTTGGCCGTATAGGCAACTTTATCGACGGCCAGATTATCGGCAGCGCCACGGATATCTGGTGCGGCGTAAAGTTTCCCGATATCGATGGATTCAGACACCCTGTTGTTCTCTATGACGGTCTTAAAAATCTGCTGCTGATCCCTCTGCTGCTGGCTGTAAGAAAGAGGAATCCGCCACGCGGCGTTATCGTGGCCCACTTTATATTATGGTATGGGTTTCTTAGGATTTTTGTCGACTTATTCAGAGATTACAGAACCGATTTCTTCGGCTTCCCCCCAGGACAGGAATTCAATATCCTCATGACACTGGCCGGACTCGCCATGCTGGTATACTTCCACAAAATCCGCCCCAAAACAGGCACCGGTGTTCCTGCACCATCGACCGGCAAGGCTGCTCTCAATAAGGAAGCCCTGGCTGCCTGGTACAAAAAAGCAGCCTTTATCGTTCTGCTTGCGCTTCCTGTGATTATTCCCAGTGACTGGACTCAGGATGTACCGGCCCGCTACTCTCATCGTCATGCCGGTATCGGCTATTCGGCAATCTATCCCCCAATAGACATACCGAAAACAGATCTGATATCAGAGAATTACGACGATAGTGCAGCAGTGAGTGACGAGAAGAGAAACGCTGATAATTGACCTGCCCGTGAAGTACCATTTATGCAACAAGATGGTTTCTCTACCTCAATGATACGGTTTACCCTGATCTTCACGGGCCGATCCATGATAGTAGGGTTACTCCTCCTTGAACTTCTTTGCAATTGGTTCAAAATCATAAGCTGGATATACTTCGTAATGAAACGCTCCCCAAGCCTTCTGTTCAATAAAACGGTTTAAAGTACGCAGGGCGGAAGGCTCCACCCGCAGCTGTATGATGAATCCAAAGGACATCGCCACCACCCATGAGACAAGCTCGGATCCTTCTGGCGGGAACTCCCTGTAGAAACCAGTTTCCTGCAGGTAGGACATTATTTCGTCCAAATTCTTTGATTGATCATGGCGCAAGATCACTGTCACCAGTACTGTTTTATCAGACTCCATAGCGAACTCCCCTCCTGAAAGTTATAATTATTTTAATTTGTGCCGACTTATCTCGTTTTCCTGTAATCAGGCCTGCTTCTAACGGCCGTACTTGCAAATGCAAAGCAATTGTCCGCATTCAGCAAAGACAATGATAACAGATAGTGTAAATTTGAACTCTTCATAGCCAGACAGGTCATATCACCCTAAAAAGGCCTTAATAACAACTAAAATACCAGCCAAAAATGATACGGACAACATGGCTTTACGCATATACCCGCGATCTACAAAGCCGACTGCATATTTGGATAGATAAAAACCAATCAAGACGCCGGGCACCATATATAAGAACAGCCTGAAATCATTAAGCGTCACCTTACCGGCAATGCTAAGAAATAAAATTGACAGCAAGGTTCCCAAAACAAAAAAACCGGACAGAGTTGCACGGATGACATCTCCTTTTTCATTTTGGTAAACAATTGCCATGGGCGGTCCTCCAACAGCTGCCAGAGTTCCCATCAATCCCGACAGAATGCCGGCAATACCCACATTGACCGCCGTCGGTCGAATGTTGAAAGTGAGCGTGCTGAGAATAACCGTTACGATAATCAACCCGCCAAAGATTAGCATATAAGTGTTTTGAGAAATGATGGTGAGCAGCCCTACGGCAAGCACATTTCCTATTATCCTTCCGGCGATGGCTGATTTGATCCCGGTAAAATGAATAGCTCTGCGATCACGCCACACTATGAGAAGGGGTAAAAAGGTGCCGATGAGCAGCATCGGAACAGGTACAAAATCTGGATTATACAAGACGAGAAAAGGAGCTACGAGCATCACATACCCGAGCCCGATCACGGATTGTAAAAATGCTCCGAGTATCACCAAAAATGATAAGGCGGCAAAATATATAAAGTCCATATCTCGATATTCACCCAGTGATTGATTTTGCTCTGATTATTCACTGAACCACAGAGTCTACTGCTCAAGTATCGCCAGATCAAACCTAAACTGGATACCTGAGAATACATCTATAAATTGAGGGGTATCCCCACCTGACCGACAAGCACGCCCGGTTGGCGATGACACCACTCTATTATTGGTGATAGATACAAAAATTGATAAGATTAGTGTTGCGGGAAATCGAAAGGCATTCAGCAACATTTTAGTGCACTAAGACTCGGGCGGCCACTGTGAGGCAGAAGTGGTTTGGACAGATGGTCAATTCCAAAAGGTACCCAGACTGGTGGAGGGGATGGAAATGAGATATTTGAAAATAGTGTTTCTGGTTTTTATACTTTCAATGTTTTTTTGCGGGTCGAATGCTTCGGCAATTGATTTGTACGGCTATGGAAGTTATTGGAGCAAACAGGATGCTGACGGTTCCTGGGGTGCGGGAGTTGGACTAGCCCTCCCTCTTTTCACTGAGCACCTGCGCCTGGATGGCAGAGCCCATTTCTTCTCAGACAGCGACACGGGAATTGTTTATGAGGATGTAACAACGATACCATTTGATTTAGGGCTGCAAGTGCACTTTTTGCCTTACGGTAAAGTAGACCCCTATCTTCTCGGAGGGGTCTCGTACATTTATGTCGACTCTTCCAGTGAGGTTGACTTAGACTCCAAATTCGGCGGGTATATCGGGGCAGGACTTGATGTGTCCCTGGGTACATCTTTGCTTAAGTTGTTCGGCGAGGCTCTCTATCGATTTGCAGAACTTGATGGTGTTCTAGAAGAGGACATTGATGTGGGTGGGTTTACCGGCAACATCGGCCTAAAATTTCATTTTTAGAGTACACCTTTCTCTCGACGGTTAAGGATTTGGAACTCACTGACGGATGAAATGTACCTAGTCAATGAACGAGACGTGTTTCGGGATAGGCAGCATGCCAGCCGAACCAGAACGCTCTTCGATGGGGAAGTCGAGGGAGCCTAGTCTGCTGGCTGGGCGATCTGAGAGCGTCCTCGCTCAACAGCCACTCGTTGCCGCTGCGGTCGACACTGGTACTGTCCCGATCATAGGAGACAAATTCAATATCCAGGGGATCATAGACCCGGTGTGCGCCGCTGGCGTCGGTGAGAACGAGGACCTTCTGTGAACCCACCCTGTCTGTATAGAGCGGGTTCTGATTGAGGAACTCCGTGTCTATGGCCAACTGCTCCTGCGGCCCGGCCGGAAAGATCAAGGCCAGCACCTCCCGCTTGTTCTGCAGCCGGTTGTCCTTGAAAGGCGTATTGAACATCAGTCTGTCATCTGCAAAATAGCTCCGGTAAGCGACGCCCTCGCCATAGTCACGGCGATGCCCCGTGTTAAGAGACAACACCAGCGTATCCGGATGGCGCCTTCGCCATTCGGCCCAGGTCGTGGTGACCACGCTCATGTGCTCGAGTACGATCCCTTTGTCGACCAGCGGGCCGATAACCGGTTCGCCCCGCACGGTGCTCCACAGCGACTGGGTTGCCTGGTCGTACATAAGTTTGTTGGACCGGTAGAGAAAGCCGCTGGTACCGAGCTGATAGTTCACGCCTGCCAGATTGGTTACATAGGGTATCACGGTGCCGCAGAGGGTGCAGTAGACCCCGGCAATGTCAATGCCGCCGATGGTGTCGGTGAACATTTCGTGCCAAGCCAGGATGCGCTTGGGGTAGGCCCGGGCGTCGCCGTTAATCTCCAGGCCGAAAATGATATTGCCATTCTCGAGATAGGTCGCCTGAGCCGCGGAAATCATCTCCGGATTGCGCAACGGGGGAATGCCGTCCTGCCGCACCCCTCCCCAGCGAACTTCATCGAGCCTGATGCGCGCCGATGGTTGACGTTCCCGAAAATAGCCTGCAAATCTTGGGTCGATCTGCTCGTAAAGATCGGCTTTGAAGTTTCCATAGGAAGGCAGCGCTGTTTCAGGCTGGTTCCACCACCAGAAGTACCAGTTGTTGAGGCGTGGTCCGAAGTCCTGACCCGTCTTGTCAGTGAGCAAAGTAATTATTTTCTGCACGATATAATCGCTTCGCGGGACACTCATGATATCCAGCAATTGAGGAATGAATTCCGGTTTCCAGTTAGCGTCCAGGATTAGAAAAGCTCTATCCACGGCCACCCGCTCCGAAGTATGGATAAGCAGGGCGAATGCATCGTTTACGATGTCGCGCACCACGGCCGTGTGGCGCTCGGTCTGGGCGGCCTGGCTACTGTATATATGGCCGACGTCAATACAGATAAGCATGGCTGCGGCACAACAGATCAGCTTCCATTTCATGCCTGTCCTCGGCTGTGGATTAAAAGGAGAAAGAATCTGGTTGACCTGAAAGATATAATAAGCAGATCTGTTTATTTAACCTCCAGAATCAGGCAAGACCGCTTGCAGATCATTTAAGATCTTTAAATATGCAGCGTGGACAATGAGTTGTATCGGCACTATGAGTAAGGGTGTACTATTTGTTAACGCACTGAAAAAGAGGAGAAACAATCATGAAAAACCATCTCATCGCCATCCTTGTTGTCGTGCTGACCCTCTGTCTGTTCAACACTGCATGGGCGGAAGACCTGGAAGACGGTTTTATGGGGTATGTGTGGGGCAGCGATATCTCGAAATACCGTGGTTTAAAGCAGCTCTACAGCAAAGGGGGGATGACCTTTTATTCCAGCCCGGGTGAGTCCTATGTTGTTGAAGACATGATCATAGGCGACGTAATCTACGGTTTTTACAAAGATAAATTTTATGCAGTCTATATTAATCTGGACTCCCCTGATAAATATGACCTGGTCGAGAGAAAGATGAAGGCGAAATACGGCCTGCCCGACCATAAGACATCGGCGAAAGAAAATGTTTTCACCTATAAGTGGAAATACCAGGATGTCACCATCAAACTGAAAGCTGACCAGTTGAATGGCAAGATGAAGGTGGCGTTTTACCACGAGCCAACGGCTAAGGGGCTTGACCAGGAACGGAGACTGCTGGAAATCGAGAATTCGGATCAATATTTTCCGCTGGAAAAAAATGAAAATATCGATATGGTTCCGTTTCTTGATTTCTGGGACATGCGCTAATATTTGACTGTGCTGGCGGCAGCGTTGCCGCCGCCCCGCCCAAGCTTAGCACGGTTGACTCAGCTTACGGGTTTTACCAGTTTCCGGATGAAAACTAGGTATAATTCATTTTCAGCAGCGTCCACTCCACCAGTTTCTTCAATACCCTGCCGGCAGCCTGGTCGAAGGCAATAATAATACTGTCCATGCCGCTGTCGTCTGTTATCTCAACCGTGTGCTCAAAACTGTGTGAACCAACGATATTTCTCTTCGGCTGTTGAACGAGTTTGGCGTTTATTCTGACCCGAACGGTGAAGGTCTTGGCTTCGGCGTCATGTTCGACCTGAAATTCACGGAGTTCGGTTTTCAAGGTAAAATCTGAGCGCAAACCTATTGATTGCCTGCCAACCGCGACAATTTTATTGGTATTTTCAAAGCTTTCAACGAGAAGGGTCTGCAGCATTTTGGGCGCCCGCTCGGACCAGCGGGCGTTGGCAAAATATTTGATCCTGGTGGAGTGGGGATGCAGGGCAATCCGATTGTTGTCCAGCCCCCCTGAGGCTAAAGGCTCTTCAATGGTGAGCTGTTTGTCGATTGCCGGCAGATCGTCGCTGAAGGTGCTTTTCGGCGTGAGATTATAAAGATTCGGCGGTGGCCCCGGCAGTTTCAGAACGCTGCAGCCGGCAATGCTGCCCAGCATAAGCATAACCAGGAGCACTTGCAGGGCGCTTTTGATTACCTCTTTGTTATGTGGCCTCATAGGCTTAGTTCGGATCTATCTCTGGATTGTCTTGATCGAGCAGAAAACGGGCACCTGAAGACTCGATTCTATCAACTACACGGGACAGCCCCGCAACCAGAAGCCGTGCTTCCTGCAGAAACAAAGTGAATTCATAGAGCCCTTCCTGGGAAAAATGGTGCAGCGAATCTTCGTTGGCCACCAGGAAACTCTGGGCGGTGTCCGAGAGTTCTCTCCATGATCGAGCAGTGGTTTTCCACTCTTCTGCAAGCTCGGCCCCGTCTTCGCTGATAAGCTGACCGGTGTCATCTGCTGTGGCTTGCAGTGTCTCGACCAAAGCGTCGATCCTGGCTGCCGATTTCTGCACTGACCTGCTGGCGATAATGACCTCGTTCCCCGCTTCGTCTGCAGTGACAAGCACTTTATCAATATTTTCGCTTTGTTCAACCAGTATGGCGGTAATTTCATTAATATTGGTGAGGATGGCGGTGAGCTGATCCCGATTTTCCTCATTTACCATCTCACTGAAACGTTGAGCCAGTATGGTGCCCTCGTTGATAAGATCCGGCAGGCCTTTGACCAGCCGGCCGAGCTCGGATCTGCGTGAAGGGATGGTGGCGGGATTCTCCGATGTCGATTCGATCATTTCACTGTCCCACTCGGCGCCTTGGATATCTATATAGGATGTTCCTGTAATTCCCTCCATCTTCAGGGATGCGGTATCACCTTGATGAATCGGATAGCCTTCTTTGACGGCAATGCGGACCAGAACAAATTGGGGATCATCCGGTTTGATGCCTATGGACGTCACCGAGCCAATGCGAATGCCCCGGTAGCTCACCTTGCTTCCCACGCTCAACCCCGATACAGAGTCTTCAAAGAGCACCTCGTACGGAGTGACTTTCTCGTTCGAACCGGTTTTGGCGAGCCACAGACCGACGATAAAAATACCGGCAATCCCCGCCACCACAAAGAGACCGATAACAAAGTTGAATTTTTTTGCTTCCATTGCGTATCCGGGCAACCGTTTTTTCAGCAGTATGATACTATCAGCTAGTGCTTAACGGCACGAGACCGAGAGCCATGAAAATAGTCCTGAACCCAAGGGTGATCGAAGGAACTCACTTCCTCAAGCGTGCCGCAGATCAGTAGTTTTTTTTCACAGAGAACGGCGATCTTGTTGCTCACCGTATGTATGGTATCGAGATCGTGGGTGACGATAAAGACCGTAAGGTGCAGATTTTTCTGCAGCTCGAGGAGCAATTGGTCGAACGCTGCTGCCCCAATCGGATCAAGTCCCGCGGTTGGCTCATCGAGAAAAAGCAGTTCAGGGTCGAGGGCCAGGGCCCGAGCCAGGCCAGCACGTTTGCGCATTCCCCCGGACAGCTCAGAGGGGTATTTAGTGCCCACGTCCGCATCCAGGCCCACCATGGAAAGTTTTAATGCGGCCAGCTCTGCTCTCATTTTCTGAGGGAGCCTGAAGTGCTCCTTGATTGGGATCTGAACATTTTCACTGACCGTAAGGGAGCCGAACAGGGCCCCATCCTGAAATAAAACTCCGCAGCGCCTGCGTACCTCATGGGCTTCTCTGGAGGAGAGTTGCTTACTGTTTTGACCAAATACCTCGATGGTTCCGCTCACCGGTGTGATCAAGCCGATTATCGTCTTCAATAAAACCGATTTTCCGGTTCCCGAAGCCCCCACAACCGAGGTAATTTCCCCGTTGTGTACCTGCAGGCTGAGACCGTCATGGATGGTGAAATCGCCAAGCCGAACAACCAGGTCATTGACGTTAATGGTACAACCATTAGTGGGGCCCATTAAATTCCTATAACTCCAAAGAATATTGAAAACAATGCATCAAAGACAATAATCAGAAATATCGATTCAACCACTGCGCGGGTCGTATGGGTGCCGAGCGATTCGGCACTGCCTGACACCTGCATGCCCTCATAGCAGCCGATAACTGCAATGACCGCCGCAAACACCGGTGCCTTTATGATTCCCACCCAGAAGGTCCAGGGGGACAGTGAGTTGATAAACTGATTGATGAACATGGGTGGAGAAACATCCATCACCAGCCAGACCATCAAACCGCCGCCGATTACCCCGAACAAGTTGGCAATCAAGGTAAGAATCGGCAGAGAGATAATTAATCCGATGACTCTCGGCAGGACCAGTACTTCCATCGGGTTCATGCCGATGGTGAACATCGCGTCGATTTCCTCGTTGATTTTCATGGTCCCGATCTCTGCGGCAAAGGTCGAGCCGGATCTGCCGGCAATTACTATCGCCGCAAGCAATATACCCATTTCTCTGAGAATGGTGACGGCCAGAAGGTCTATGGTATAAATCTCCGCCCCCAGTTTGCCGAGTTGCAGTGCCCCCTGATAGGCGATAACAATACCGATAAGAAACGAGATGAGTGAGATTATGGGAATGGCGTTGAAGCCGCTTAATTCTATCTGGGTCATCGTGTGGCTGAACCGGAAACGGGCAGGCCGCGCCACTGTGATGATGAGATGACGAGTAATGGCACCTATGAACACCACGAAGCAGGCGGCAAGATCGAGTGCATCGAGCGTGGCTTTTCCGATACGCCCAATTAGTTCGTAAAAGGTGTTTAATGCAGGTGGTCGAGACACAGCTGAGGTTTTGTAGCGTCTCACAGTCTCCAGAATTGAATCAACAGTCTGATTTGAATACACCTGGCAGGCAGAACTGTCGTCACACCGATCCAGTAGTTGGGCGGCGAGATAGGCTCCGGCAGTGTCCATCCGTTCGATGCGGTGAAAATCGACTTCAGTATCCGCCGCTCCATCGACGACAAGGCCATCCACCGCCGGCTGCAGCTCCGACACCTGGTCAATGGTCCAGAATCCGCCGGCAGATATCCGCATGGTGTTGTCTGCCCGGCCCACCTCCAGCCAACCCTTTGGATTTTTCATTGTGCTACCACCTTATTTAAGATGCAGGGAACAACCTGCCGGCGCGGAGCATAATCAAGTAACGGAGCCAGCTGCGCCTGCGCTCAAGTCAATTTCTACATAGTAAGTAATTACTATTACGCAGAATCTCAAACTATCTCAGGATACTTGCGACTAATAAGGGATGATCCAGCCCATGTTCTTTCTCTAAATTTTCAATAAATTAAGATCATTTTGATCCCTTAGACAGCTTTGTGGAATCGTGAAGATCGGCACGCAGGCGATATAAGATACTGGCAGAAGGCTTGAATCTGGATGCCAGTTTCAGCCATTAGGAGTACCTTAGGAGTTCTTCACCGGGCTCCACGATTGCTGGTTGAGACAATTTCGCCCCGGTCGGGTTATTCTATGAGGCAGAGAAGCCTTTCGATTGAGGCTCTCCCCAGAAATACAACCATCTTCAGGGAATATCTGAGAAGCGTTTAATAAATCATTGCCAATGAACAACCTGATATTCGGCATTATCACCCTTGTTGTTGTCTCCATAGGTTATTTCGGTTCCTGGCGTTTCCACCGAAAAGGCCAATACAGATATGCAATTGCCTTAATGATAGTAAGTGGTTTAGGGTTATACTTTTATATCTCTGCTGATTTTTTCCTGCACTATTGGGATGAGAGGTACCATGCCCTGGTGGCCAAGAACCTGATCAATCATCCCCTGGTGCCGACCCTGTATGACAATCCTGTGCTGCCCTACGATTTCAGAAATTGGCAGGCAAATCATATCTGGCTGCATAAACAACCATTGGCATTATGGGCCATGGCAGGCAGCATGTACCTTTTCGGGATCAATGAAATCGCTCTGCGGCTTCCCTCCATTCTGATGGTCTCAATTGCCGTCTATCTGGTTTTCTCTATAGGGGGCTACTTATTCGACAGGAAGACTGGCTATCTGGCCGCTTTTCTATTTTCGATCAATGGTCTTGTGATACCTCTGGTTGGCGGCAGAAAAGCAACTGATCATGTGGATATTTGCTTTCTGTTTTTCATCCTGCTCTCGATCTACCTGAGCGTTCAATACTGCAGAAAAGAAAACCCTCTCTACTCCATTCTCATCGGCATCAGTATCGGCCTGGCCATTTTATCAAAATGGCTGCCTGCCCTTATTGTGCTTCCTGTCTGGCTTTTGCTTGTGTGGGATTCGAAGAAGTTCAGCCTGAAAGGCACCTTAGCCAACTTTGCTGTCCTTGTAGCCGCACTCACACTTACTTTTCTCCCCTGGCAACTCTATATATTTTCCCAATTCCCCCACCAAGCCATATGGGAGTCAACATATAATTTCGACCACTTGTTTCATGGGTTGGAGGGACACTCCGGTTCCATCTTTTATTACCTCAATCGGATCAGAATCAATTATGGCGAATTAATCTATTTGCCCTTGGTTTGGTTCATCTGGAAATCAATGCGCGAGATCAGAAACAAAAAACAAGTGGCCGTGCTGGTCTGGTTTTTGGTTCCATTTCTCTTTTTCTCCATGGCCCAAACCAAAATGCAGGCCTACCTGCTCTTTACCGCGCCGGCATTATTTTACATGACGGCAGAGTTCTTTTATGCGGTCGTAGAGTTGAGAAATCGATATAGATTTAAATGGTTTTTTACTGTCGTTCTGGCCCTTATTATCCTTCTGCCCATTCGTTATTGCTTAGAAAGACTCACAATTTTTGAATTGAGGGAGAGAAATCCCCAATGGGTGCAGGATCTGAGAGATCTAAACAAGGAGAATATAAAAAAAGGTGTTCTGTTCAATTACGATCACCCCATTGAAGCAATGTTCTACACTGACCTGACGGTATATCCGCATATCCCAGATAAAGAAATTATTTTAGACCTCAGCGGTCAAGGGTATACCGTCCTGGTCAATGATGATGGAACCCTCCCTTCATATATCTTGGATACAGATCTGCTGATTAAGGTGGAATTAACCAAGCCCGCCAAGCACTAGATTTAAGGTGGAGGCGTATTTCGAGACAGCCGTGGTCAATTCACCGAATCAAAAAAACTTCATTTCAATGAATTCCGCTTTCCCGCCACGCCTCAATGGGGCTGTTCAGCAGCAGAAAATCTGTGAACTGGTCTGCATCGAACCGGTATTTTCCATTGTCGTGGACCTGTAAGGACCTCCGCCTCCCTGGCAGCGGCAGGAGGACTTTGGTTCACTGATCCAGATAATACTCGAGCAACAGGCATCGCTGGCCTCCGCCCACGCGGCTTATGACAAGCTGGGTGCGGTAGAGAAGGGAATCCTAAAACAATCGTTTCAAAAGACTGCCGGCCGCCTCCTGCAGCTTTTTCTGGCCCGCCTGATTAACCAGATCGGTCACTGCCCGCTGTACGGTCTGTGCTGAAATATCGGGGTTGGAAAGCGTCCCCCCCACCGGTACGTTGATCACCGTCCCTTCCAGGTAGTTGTACAGATCACCCCCCACTAGCCGCTTGGTTACTTCCACCTGCGCCAGGTAATCAATGGTGGTATCCAGCCCCAGGCTGCCGCTGATAACCAGTTCTGTGTCACTCAGGTTGGTGCGCAGCGGGTTGGTCGCAATGCGGCCGTCCTTGGCCTCAAACCTGATCTGCCTGCCGCTGAGATCAAGTCCGGTCTCCTGGATGCGCAGGACGTGAAGCAGGGAGCCGAGCATGGCCGATGATTCCAGGCGCACCTCGTTGAGATCCATAAAGCCAGCGAACTGGAGATCATTGAGGCTTTCTTTGCCAAGCGGCCAGTTGAAGCGCTCGAGGTGGAGATCGACGGTGCCGCTCATTTGGCTGGCACCCATGAAGAGCGGGTGGATGCGGGCCAGAAGCTGGTCCGCCATATCTCTGGTAATCTGCATCTGGGTAATGACGTGAGAATTTTCAGGAATGGTCAGAACCGGCGGCTCACTCTGCAGATCGAGCTGCGGTGTGAGCAGCAGTCCGCCCTGATTTACCCTGCCCTGCACGTCGGCCTCGGCAATCCCTCCTGAAACGACAAGCGGAATCTCGAGGGAGCTGAGTTCAACTCCCAGGACCCTGATCAGATCGGCCTGAAAAGATCCCTTGAAATCGGTGTGCCGCCACCACTGTTGCGCCTGTTCCGGGCTATATTTTCCTTTCAGCTCGAAGGGACGGGCTGATTTCCCGGCCATCTCCAGATCAATCTCGGAGAAGGTTCTCACCAGCGCTGCAATTCGGGCGAGGTCCAGACCGAGATCACCATTGAAGCCGAATTCGGCACCACTCCCACCATCCTGGTTCCAGAAACCGGCGGCAGAGAAGTCGAGCATGGGTGAGGCGATGTTAACTTGATTCAGCTCGAAGTTTCCGCTGGCCGGGCTTTTCACTCCGTCTATCTGCACCCCTACCTTTTCACCGGTGAAGGCCTGCAGTTCATTTTTGGCCAGGACGAAATCATTCACATCGGCCGTGATCCGATAGCGGTGATCCGTATCCTTATCTGCCGCGCCATTCCAGTTCAAGTCCACGAGGCCGGCGGTGGAGACCTCAGGCGGGAGACTGAACCAGTCGGCCGCGGCATCGAGAACAGTGCGCAGGTCGAAGCGAGCCTGTCCCGTGCTGCTCAGGGTATCGAGCAGATTGTTCCAGTCCCCGACGGCAAATTTCTCAAAAGAGACCGCCCCGTTGGAGGAATCGATATGGACCGGGCTGAAAGATGCGGCCCTGGCTGTCATATCGACCGCGCCCGCGGTTTCGAGCACCACCTTCTTGTCCCGGTAGGTCTTTTTCTCCTGCTGCACCGCCAGGTTCTCTATTTCAGTGCGGAGAGAGTGAAGATCGATCTTGTCGGGTGAATAATCCATGGTCAGTGAGGACGAATCCAGGCCGCTGAAGCTCATACCAGCTGGTAGAAGTTCCAGAACAGTGAACAACTCGGCCACTTTGCCCAGGTCTGTTTTCCCTGCAAAGTCAAGCGTTTTCAGCTGGGTGGCCGCGACGTCCAGAGATGCGGCCTTGATATCCCCGCTGCCGAGCCAACTCTGGTAGCTGAACTGTGGCTTGTCTACCGTGCTGACTTGTCCGTCTGCCCCCAGCGCCACCTCGGTGCTGCCTCGAATTGTCAGCTGACTTTCAGGAATCAGTTTTGCTGAGCCCTTCTGCACAGAGAGCTTTCTGGCATCGACCAGCAGCTCATCAATGAGGAACCTGTCGTTCGCACCGGAAATTTTTAATTGAACCTGTGAGTCGCCGCTTAAGGCAAATGAGTCAGGCACCACCCCCAGGCTGCCCAGCATGATGCCCAGTTCACCCAGGCGCAGCTGACTGTCGGCCGTCACCTCGCCGATGGATTTGATGGCCTTCTCAGAGTTGAGCAGGAGCTCTCGGCCGGTCAGCGAGCCCCGGCCGAGCCAGGCCTGATAGCTCAGTGTGCCCTCTGCGATACCGCCAAAATAAAAATCACCAGACAGCAGAAGATCGGATGCCACCGAGAGCTGCAGCGGCTTTTCGGGAATGATGACGGTATCGGCCTGCTTGACTGCCAGTTTATCGGCGTCAAGCAGTGCCGTAAGACCTACGGTGGTGTCATCCTTGCGCAGCGCCTCCAGGGTGACGGCCAGTCGTCCGTTGGCCTGATAATTCCGCAGGTCGATAAATTTGGAAATTTCCGCCAGGGCTGCGCCCAGGTCTGCAGTGAGCGAAAGTTTTAGATCGTTGAGATCCCCCTGTCCTTCCCCCTCCAGAAAAGAGGAGCGAACGGCAAAATTGTCCAGGCGTAATCCGCCTGTGCCCTGCTGCCCTTTGAGGCTGAGAGTGAATGGCTTGGCCAGGGAGATATTTTGACCGTCGCGGATGCCGGCCAGACCTTCGACCTGGGCATCGACGTTAAATCTGTTTTCGCCCTGTCCGGATTGCAACTGGCCCTCTACGGCCAGCACACCGTCAGTGATCTGCACCCCTTCCTGAAGGTTCAGGGTGTGGGGTATCTGGCTGGCCACTTCGTGAAGATTCACCCGCAGATCAGTCCCTAACTGCAATGGACCCTCAGTGTCGACAGATGCCGTCAGACTGCCGTTGGCCAGCGGTGAAGCGAGCGTGAGGGAAGATACTTCAAGGCTTCCCGCCCCCACCAGGGAAGTGAATTCCATCGAGGTTTGTTCCAGAAAAGGCCGATCACTGCCCAGCGGTCCGCCAAACAGTTCCAGGTTCAGGAGATCGACGGTACCGTTGAGATTGATACCTTCGTTCATGGAACCCTCAAAGGTGACGGCGCTATGTAAAATACCGTTTCCTGCCGGTGCCGGGGCGAAGGCCGAGACCAGTTCAAGAAGCCGGGAAATGTCCCAGTTTTCAATCTGCAGATCACCGGCCGGGCGAATCGAGCCGGCCACCGTATTGGTCCCCTGCAGCATCACGTTCCCTTGCCCCGAGATACTGCCCGCACCGTCAGGGGAGGTCAGGGCAAGCGAGTAAGTGATATCGTCAGCCAGAGAGGCAATGTCGACCTCGAGATTGATATCGACGGCAACTGGTTCTGCTTCTTTGCCGGTCCTGAGGACGGCAATTTTCCCTTCTTCAACCAGCAGGCGGCCGCTGACCGGTGGAAGCGCCAGTGGTTCTTGGCCCGGCTGAGCGCTTTTTTCCGATACTTCAGGCTTATCCCTGCCGGCCGGGCTGCTGTCCGGCCCGGGTTCGGGCTCGGAACCGCCCTCCTCTGGAGGCGGCTCGGGCAGACGGATGCGAATATCCGGCCTGACGATGGTCACTGTTCCCAGATCACCCCTGTCCAGCAGAAAGGACGCCAGCCCTTTGGCGACTGTTACCTCGGCGGTGTCGGCCTGTAAGCCGGAACCCTGATCTGCATAGCGTATCCCGCCAATCCGCTGGGTGCCGAACCAGCTCAAGGACCAGCTGTCGACCTGAACCTCGCCCGGCAGGTGGGGAGTCGCCATGTTCAGCACCCGCCCTTTGCCCCATTGGCTCGACAATACCGTGGGCAGGAGCGCCACACAGATAACGGCAACGGCAACGATTACGCCGACTATAATCGGCCAGCGGGTACGGTTTTTGGATCTGGGTTCAGTCATTGCTCTCCCCCCGGTTATCTCGGCCCGGAACAGGTCTTAATAGACTCAGGATACATCGGGCTGAATGTTTTGTAGTTGGCTATAGCCTAAAATAAACAGGTATTTGAACTAGACAAATGATAAAGAGAGGGGCCGCCACCATGGCGACCCCTTACCCAGGAGGGATATAAACCCAAACGTAATCGGAACGCTTTAACTCCAACCCGCTGTGATTACAATATTTTCTGAATCAGCCGCCTGAACAAGACAGCCCCTGACTGCAAATGAAAAACCTCCTCACACAGAATGAAATTTCCATACCTGCAAGAGGGCATCAGACAAACAGAGGTGTACTCACAAGGACTCACTGCGGCGCCTCGGGTTGGGTAGCCAAGTTTTTTCAAACCTTACCTCCCTATTGGCTGTTAGGGTAACGTTCAGGTTCGTTGTAATTATCCCTCCGGAAAGTGGAAAAGTCAAAAAGAATTACGTGAAGATGCTTTATGGACCAAGCGGTCATAGCTCGGGTCAAGGGCGAGCGCCTGATTGAAGAACTCCCGGGCTTGCCGATCCGCCTCCAGGGTGCCGCGACTCAATCTGGCCATGAGAGAAGAATGCTTCACAACATCAGTGGCAAGTATCGCGGCGAGTCGACGTGCCATGCGCTGGTGAACCGGGTCCATTTATTCTCTGAGCGAAGAAGTACAGAGTAGCATATTCACGAGTGTTACCCGCGTCCAACCTGCTCTGCTCAGGCAGGCAAAAATGAACTGCTCAGACCGAAATTTTCTGGTGTCTGCCAGGAGTACTCTGGCAGAACTGGGTGCAAAAAGGTACACTGGCTTCATGAAAATATTTGCACGAGATATTATGGTTACAGGCTTTCATACCGTCTCCCCCCACACCCCGATAAGTGAGGCGGTCAAGCTGTTCAGACAGGCCAGCAGCGAGGAAGGACGCAGAATATTCGGCATGATGGTGCTGGACGACCAGGGCAATCTGGTCGGCATGCTCTCCATGTTTGATATCCTGCTGTTCATGAGACCCAAGCATGTGCACCTATGGGGCAGGATGGATGATATTGAAATTGCCGATATCATCGACCTGAGCTGTAAAAAGGCCGAGTCGATCAGGGTCGGGGACATCATGAGCCAGGAGGTTGTCACCATAGGTCCGGATACTCATAAGTTTGTCATACTCGATATCATGATCGAGCAGCATATTCGTCGCCTCCCGGTGGTTGAAGATGGCATGATCCTCGGCATCGTATACATATCTGATCTTTTCTACGATGTGCTGGATCGCTTCACCGATGACAGCACCCCGGCATGAGCCCATCGCTTGCCACCACGCTCAGCGGCAAGATCGTTGCCAGTGCCATGAGGCGCAGGATTAACCGGCTGGGAAAGGAGTCGACCATTTCCAGCGCGATCAGCACCCTGATCAAGCATAAAATCGGCGGCCTCATAGTCATGGATGAGAGCCAGAACCCGGTCGGAGTGGTATCCAAGACCAACATCGCCGGGGCCTACTATGCGTCCCTGCCCCTCGACTCCCCCCTGGAATATATCATGACCAGCCCCCCGGTGTTCTGCCACCTTGACGACCCGCTGGAAGAGGCGCTTGGCAGAATGAAGGACAACCAGATCTACCGACTCTATGTCAAAGACCCGGACAATGATGCGGTCGTCGGTGCCCTGGCCTATCCGGACATCGTAGGCTTGCTGTACGAACTCTGCTCCCGCTGCCCCAAAAGCATATTCAGGCCGGCGAATGGTCCAAAAGCGGAGCAAGGCGAGCGCTCCCTGATCGGCGGCTGCATGACCAGGGAAATCAAAAGCGTTGCCGCAGATTATCTTCTGGAGCAAGTCCTCGAGGAGCTTGCCCTGCATCACATCGGGGCAATCCTGGTGGTGGATAACACCGGTCGCGGCGTGGGAGTAATTTCCAAGACAGACTTAATTCTCGCTTACAATCACGACGTTCCCCTGAATACCCCTGCCAGCGAAGTGATGTCAGTGCCCATCCGCAGTTGCAGGGAAGATGATATGCTCGAAGAAGCAATCCGCAGCATGATTTTCTCCGATGTCCATCGGCTCTTTGTCAAGGATTCGAAGACCGAAGATATCATTGGCGTGTTTTCACTCACCGATGCGGCTAGAAACAGATCCGGATCATGCCAGGCATGTATCATCAGCAGGATTCAAATCACTCCCTGACAAACGATTATCTCTGAGAACCGGCACTCCCACCGCGGAATAATTATTTTTCCTGCAGCCACTTGCGCAGAACGGCAATATGTTCCGGTCCTATACCGCAGCATCCGCCAATGATTGTCGCGCCGCGGCGGCACCAGGTATCCACGAAACCGAGGTAGCTCAGCGGTTCGAGATCTCGACGGATGTCGTGCAAATCAGAATTGGCTAATGTATCACCCTGCTGGGTAGGAAAGGCGTTGGCATAAACCCCGACCGGCAAGGAGATGTGGGCCGACGTGAGCTCCTCAATTGCTGCCTCGACGGCCCTTGACATGACTTCCGGTCGACTGCAGTTAAACAGGATGGCGGAAGCCCCGAGTCTCAATGCCGAGCGCACCGCAAATTTAACCTTCTGCCCGGAACGAAGACGCGGTGCATCTTCTGGTGACTTTTCTTCATCCATAAGGGTGAAGGAAATCCAAAGGGGGCGATCGTCATTGCCAAGAGCTTCTGCCACCGCCCGAGCTTCATCCACGGAACTCGTTGTTTCGGCGAGCCAGAAGTCAACATAAGGGCCGAGTACCTCAACAAGTATGTTCAGGATTTCCGGAGCCCGCTCAGGAATGAATAGATCGGGCCGGTACGAGCCAAAAAGCGGTGGCAGTGACCCGGCAACCTTGGTTCCCCACTTCGCTGCCACTTCACGGGCAATCTGACCCGCGACAGCAGTCAGATCTGCTCCGCTGGCAAAAAAGCGTTTTTCACCCAAATGAAAGGGAACAACGGCATAATTGCTGGTTGTGAGGATATCACATCCTGCCGCAGCAAAAGATTCGTGCGCCTCCCTCACCAGCGCAGGAGCCTCCATCAGCGATAAGGCGGACCACTCCGGCTGTCGAAACGGAGCGCCCAGCCTGAGGAGTTCCCGCCCCATTCCCCCGTCGAGAAGGGTGATGCGTGCTGGTTGGCTACCCTCTTTCATGTCACGTCGCTACTGTTCCTGCCGATTTAAAAGCCTTACTGTAGTTTAGTTGGTAATGATGTTCTTTATGCATTACATGAATAAAATTCACCGTTTGATAAAATTAGCGTAGCACAAATACGGAAGAAGGCAATTTATGGAATTCATCCCTAAGATAAAACCTCCTGCTGAAAAAGGAGCCCCATATCCCTTGTATTTCCTTATCAGGGATCAGCACATAGTAGTTGGGTACCGCCATGACCGCTATTGGATTCCCTCAGAAATCGATATCCTCTCATATGATCTCGAGGTGGAACAATCGCACTTCATCGGCACCTGGAATGATCGTTTTTGCTATGCCCTGGAGTTTCCTGCAGACCTCTCGCCTGCCGACTCTTTAACATCGATTTCTTTGCGGGATGCTCTCAGTCAATTTTCCTCCAGTGAAATCCGGGCAATCTGTCTCGCCAAGCAAATTCTCACCTGGGACAGAAATTTTCGTTTCTGCGGCCGATGCGGACAACCAACAATCGAACTGGCCGATGAAAGGGCAAAACTGTGTACCAGCTGCGGGTTATCGAACTATCCGCGATTATCCCCCTCAATTATTGTGTCCGTGATCAGAGATGATCGTATTCTTCTCGCCCGCTCGAACCGTTTCCCGGCAGGCATGTATTCCGTTCTCGCAGGTTTTGTTGAGCCAGGTGAAACCCTTGAAGAATGTATCCAGAGAGAAGTATTGGAAGAAGTGGGCGTTGAAGTGCAGAATATTCACTATTTCGGCAGTCAGAATTGGCCGTTTCCCCACTCGCTGATGATCGGGTTTACAGCCGCTCATTCAAACGGCGAGATCAGAATCGATAACGACGAAATTGTTGATGCAAAATGGTTTAAGGCGAGGAATTTGCCGAAACTTCCCGGCAGCTATTCAATAGCCCGACATCTGATAGATCACTTCTGCAATAGCTCACTGTTTACAGCCTAATGAAAGCACTTACTGGGTGTTAATCAGCCTGACGATGCGATCGTAGTCAAATTTCTTGGAGAAACGCAACAGAACCTCCGCCAGGGCGCTGTTGCGGCTCCTGATTTCAGCAATTATCTGATCGATCCTGTCGGCGTCACACAGATCTGCTGCCCTTGCCAGCCTCTCTACTATTTCTTTTGGCAATTCCGACAGCTGGGCAGACAGCTCACCGCTATGCATGAGCCCCATTGACGAGGCAGGTTGAGTCTTCTCCGCTGCATCTGCGTACACATACTGAACGCCGATGTGTTCAGCCATTTTTTTAAATATGTCGGACTCACGAAACGGTTTGCGCACGAAATCGTCACAGCCGCTGGCA
Source organism: Desulfobulbaceae bacterium (assembly GCA_024640625.1). Classification (GTDB taxonomy): domain Bacteria; phylum Desulfobacterota; class Desulfobulbia; order Desulfobulbales; family Desulfocapsaceae; genus JABDQA01. The sequence goes on along the minus strand of JAHEER010000005.1, from coordinate 33,359 downwards.
AATGCCCTCTCTTTGTTTTCTTCAAAGGCACTGGCCGTCAAGGCAATAATCTTGGTGTCGACCTGCACTGGCGAATCTTTGCTGAGGGATCTGATTCGTTCGGTCGCCATATACCCATCGAGAACCGGCATACGTAAATCCATCCAGATAAGATGCGGCTGCCACCCTTGCCAGATGTCGACTGCTTCCATTCCGTCAGATGCCTCACGGACCTCGAAACCGACCTTGGTGAGCAAAGTGACCAGTAGTTTTCGGCTGAGCCTGTTGTCCTCGACAACGAGTATGCGATACTCGTCGTGGCCCAGTTCGAGTCCGACGACCATGAGCTCTGCTTCGGAAACCACCTCATCAGTTCCGTCTACAATCTCGACCTGCACATCGAACCTGAATATGGTTCCTGTGCCGACCTCGCTTTCGACCGTCAAATCCCCCCCCATCATGTGCACAAATTTCTGGCTGATGGGGATGCCGAGGCCGCTCCCCTGTTTTGATTCCTGGCCGCTGGTCGATTGTACGAAGACATCGAAGACCATGGCCATTTCTTCCTGGGCGATGCCGACACCGGTGTCTGCGACCTCGAAGAAGAGCCTCGATCCTTTACTGCTGACCCGCAGGGTAATGCTGCCCTGGGGGGTAAACTTCACCGCGTTGCCCAGTATGTTGATCAGGGTCTGTCTCAACTTGCCCTGATCCCCGCGCACATAATGGGGTACCTGGGCGTCTCGCTCGACGGTGAGGGTCAGCCCCTTCTCTGTGGCTCGGAGGCTGAACATCTCCTCAATCACAAAGAGCAACCGGTAGAGGTCAAAATTTTCGGGCTGCAGTTCAACCCGGCCGGCTTCGATCTTGGAGAACTCCAGTACGTCATTGATCAGATCCAGCAGATGCTCACCGCTGCGGCCGATGGATTCCAGGCTGCTCAGCTGATCCGCTGAAAGGTTGGAATCTCGCATCATCAGCCCGGTAAAACCAAGGATCGCGTTGAGCGGCGTTCTCAGTTCATGGCTCATATTGGCCAGAAAGGTGCTCTTGGCCAGGTTCGCGGACTCCGCCTCGTTCTTGGCGTTTCGCAAAGCTTCCTCACCATTCTTGTGGTCGGTGATATCCCGGGCGACGAACACGACCGTGTTTTCCGACATCGGTGCGATACGCCCATCGAACCACAGGTCGTTCCCCCCAATCGCCAGCTTGTACTCGAATTTGACAAGTTTCTGCTCAGTGAGGCTCTGGTTAATCTGATCGAGGAAAAATTCGGCCTGATCGGCAGAAAAGGTGTCGTGCAGAGACGATTCCTGAAGATCGTCAATGGATTTATAGAGGAGCCCCTGCGAGGTAGGCGCGATTTTCAGGTACCGGCCGCTGCCGTCGAGCATGATAACCACATCGGTCATGCCGCTGAACAGTGCCCGCAGCTCGGCCTCGGATTCGCGGTAGGCATTCTCCACCCGTTTGAGCGCCGAAATATCGACAATGGAACTGATAATACTCTCGAGCTTGCCGGCGTCATTTAAGATTGGTGCGGCCGAAATCATGACGCTTTTTCGCGCACCCTTGAGACCGATAAGATCCACTTCATAGGTAGAGGAGATATTATGGCGCCGTTTATCCCGCTCTCTCCGGACCAGGTCTCTGAATGAAGGAGCGGCGAAATCGGTGATATTCTGGCCAATGACCTGGTTAGGGGTTTCCGCTTCGAGCATCTTGGTCATGGCCGTGTTCAGATAGGTCGAAGTACCATCCGGCGTTACCTGGAGAATGCCCACTTCACTGTTGTCGGCTAGGGCCTGATAGCGTCTCTCGCTCCCTCGCAGCTTTTTCCTCTGCCGTCTGATCTGGGCATTCCACAGGGAAAAAATCAGGCCGAAACAGAGGATTGCGGCACCCACCTGGTAGAGCAGCGTGTAATCGATCTGTTTTTCTATGGTCACCGCGATCCATTTCTGTTTGATCGCCTCCCTCTCCCTCTCGGAAATCGAGGCCAGCGCCTTGTTGATAATCGATACCAGTTCCGGCCAGTCATTGCGGACGGCAAAATAGAGATTTCTGCCTTCGGCCCCTTCCAGCCTGGTCATCTTGAGGTTGACGATGCCTTTTCTGTTGATGGTGTAGCCGGTCATGTTCTCATTGCCGACAAATACGTCGCTCCTGCCTTCTGATACTGAAATGATGGCCTGCTCAGCGGTGTCAAACAGAATTGGCTTGATGGAAGTGTTGTCCTGCATGAAACCGTGGTGTGAACTGTTGCGCTGGACCGCGACTTTGAGGCCCTCCAGGTCATCGACGCTGCTGCCGATAGCGGAGCCCTCCTGGGTAACAAAAACACGATAGAAGGTTTGGTGCGGGGTGGAATAGGTGAGAAACTCCTTGCGCTTTTCGGTCATGCCGACACAGGGCAGTACGTCAATTTCCTTAATCTTAGCCCGCTCCACCGCTTCATTCCAGCTCAGATTCGGAGCGATATCCATGGCTATGCCGGTTCGTTCGCTGATAAGGTTTACGTAGTCAGCGCACATGCCGCGGTAGCTGCCATCCACATCGATGAATTCAAAGGGAACGAATTCAGGATCCACCCCGAGCAGGATCCGCCTGTGCTCGGCCAGCCATTGTTTCTCGTTCTCGGTCAGATCGAGATCGATAGCAGCACCTTTATCCTGCTGCCCCAACCATCTAGAGACTGACTGAAAATAAAGCGAGTTGTTGTCTGCTTTCAACCGCTGCAGATGTGTATCGATGGCGGCCAGAATTTTCTGGTTGGCAGATTTTCTGGAGGCAAATCTGAGCTCGGAGAGCCGTACGATGATCGTGGTTTTGTTGACGTTAAATTTCTTTTCATTCAAGTCGCCGTAAAGTCTGGGCAGGATGCCGGCGTCGACCTCCTGCTGCTCCAAGAGCCGGAAAACCTCGTCATATTCGTCGGTGCCTCTGTAATTAACTTCAAGATGTGCGGTATCGGTCAGCTCCTTGAGGGACTTGAAATAGATATCCTTATCAAGGCCGGCAACGGTTCTGCCCGCAAGTTGGCCAATGGAGTCCAGCTTGAGGTCGTGCGTGGTGTAGACCTGCCCCCAGTTGGGGAAAACGGTCTCCTCGTTGAAGTCGTACTTCTTGGTCCGTTCCTTGGAAAAAGCGATGGCGGTCAACAGATCAATCTCACCGCTCTCCAGCATGTTCAGGCAGTCCACCCATTTACAGGGAACGTAGTCAATCACCCAGTCTTCCTGGGCCGCCATGTGGTTTAACAGATCGACATAAACCCCGTGGGCTTTGCCATCCTGATCATAGAAAACCAGGGGAAAGTCCTGATATACACCGACTTTTATCGCGGTTGATGCGGAAAGAGAAGTAGCTGAAAAACCAATTGAAAGAAAAATCGTGAGCGCCCAGGCGAATCTTAGGAAAGCGGCCAGCAGGGTGTGTCTCATAGTTGATGATCCGTCGCTTTTACTAGACTGCATTCAGCAGAACATAGCTTTCCATCCCTAAAAAACCGTCAAACTTTTCAATTTTGACCTCAGATCAAAACCTCAGGTCAGGTCGATTCTCCTATTGTAACAAAACCGTGATGCTGCAACAATCTGTCAGTTCAGACAGAGGATTCAGCGGTCACGGTGCAGCGAACGGCGCAGGATCTGCAATTAATGTCAGACTCAATGCAATTGGTGTCCGCCTAAAGAAAGCGGAGCCGAAACACTCGACTCCGCCATGCAGGTGGCTGGTTCAACTTAAATGTAAGATTCAGACTGCAGGTCTGGTCCGGAGGTTTGGGACCCGGGACTCGTCGCGGACAGCCTCCTCGATTTTGTCGCCGACTTTTCTCAAAAGCTGGTGAATTGACCAGGCGCAGAGCACTGACAGCGGGATAACGACGAAAAGAACAACGGGGATAAACCACAGGCCAACTATAAATTCTGAGATAAACATAACTGACTCCTCCTTTGAGTTTGGACAGCAAAGCCGGTTCTTTCGCTCGGTCTGAAATCGGCTGTTTTTCCGTGTGCAGGTTTCATGGTGTGTTAGACAGGGCCTCCGCTTGATTGTGCGACTCTTGCCCTGATTTATTACAACAACCGTGCCTGAATTTATTTTTCAAAAAAAATTAAATAATATCATATAATAGGAAGGATAAAGGGTTTGCGAGGAGACATCCAGAAGTGTTCACCCATGTGTCTGCTGTACACATGTGTATAGGCAGGAGTGTTTAGCTCAGCAGGTCGATCCGCTCAGCTATAGAACTTACCCGGATCCTGCCAGGTCAGGTGCGCCTAATCCTTCTCCTCGATGCCGTACTTCAGCAGTTTCGAGTACAGGGTGGCCCGGCTCACGCCAAGAAGCCTGGCGCTTTTGGCTTTGTTCCAGTCGGTCTTTTTCAGAATAGCCAGAATCGCCTCTTTTTCGGACTGTGGTGTGTCCGGGGAAAAAGAAGCCCACTCAGCAGATACTGCTTCAGGTCCTGCAGCTGAGACGGCCTCGAGGAATTCCGGCGGCAGGTGCTCTCTGCCGATAATCTCGCCGGGACATAGTGCGCAGGCGTAATGAATGGTACTTCTCAACTCCCGAATATTGCCAGGCCATGAATAGTGCAGAAACAGGTCGGTGACGTCGCTATCCATTCCCTGGATATTCTTGTTCATCGAGCTTCTGGAGATCTCTACAAAATGACTCACCAGCAGCGGGATATCGCCACTTCTCTGACGCAGCGGCGGCAGTTTTACCAGTAGATTCTTCAGACGGTAATAAAGATCCTCGCGAAACTCCCTTTTTCTGACCTTGCCCTGCAAATCACGGTTGGTGGCGGCCACCACGCGGACATCGGCTTTGATGGTGGTGGAGTCACCGATTCGCTCAAACTCTTTCTGCTCGAGAAATCTTAGCAGTTTGGCCTGGAAGCTGGGCGAGATGTCGCCAATCTCATCAAGAAAAAGGGTTCCTCCTTCGGCGGCCTGACAGCGCCCGATCCTGTCCCTCACCGCCCCGGTGAAAGCGCCGCGTACATGGCCGAACAGCTCACTCTCCAGAAGGCTTTCCGACAGAGCTGCGCAATTGACTTTTACCAGGGGGCTTCCGGCCCGGGGGCTGGCATTATGAACCGCCTCGGCAATCAGCTCTTTGCCCGTCCCGCTTTCTCCATAAATCAATATATTTACATCCAGGTCGGCGGTTTGTTCGAGGAGGGTATATATCTTCTGCATCTCTGCGCTTTTGCCGATGATATCGTAATACCTGTGTTTTTCCAGGAAGTTTTTCTCCAGATCCGCCAACCTGGTTATATCCCGAACAACCAGCACGGCCCCATTCAGTTCGTCGTTCTCGTCAGCCAACGGGGTGGCGTTTAACACCAGAGTCTTACTTTTACCCGTTCCGCAGCTGCATTCAACCCGGTGTTCCTTTACCTGTCTCCGGTCTTCAAACACCTGCTGCAGTGCCATGGCACAATGACCACTGCCATCCAGCAGCCGCTGCTGAAATGTTCGGTCATCCCCCTGCAGCTTTCCGCAAATCGTATCCAGCTGCTTGTTGGCATTGATCACTCGGCGTTGAGCATCGACCGTTATGATGGCATTGTCGATGCTGTCCATGATGACCTGCAGCATCCTATGGGCAGCTTCTTTTTCATGGATGGCGTTTTGCAGAGACAGGTGGGTCTGAACCCTGGCCAGCACCTCTTCAGACCTGAAAGGCTTGGTTATATAGTCCACGCCCCCTGCCTGGAACGCCTTGAGAACACCTTCGACTTCGGTAAGGGCGCTGATGAAAATAACGGGGATACTAGACGTCTCTTCCTGTGCCTTTAAAATGCTGCATACCTCATAGCCGTCCATGCCCGGCATCATGATATCGAGAAGGATAAGATCCGGGGGCTGGCTCTGGACTGCTTTGAGAGCGACCTCACCGCTGAGTGCCGGCCTCACCTGGTATCCCTTCTCGGTGAGCAGCTTTCTCAGTATGGAAAGATTCTCGGGTGTGTCATCGACGATAAGGATATTGTTCTTTGGACTGGTCTCAATCATCCTCAATCTCCTCGACAGATCTCTGTTAGGCAGGCTCTTATATTATCCCAGAATGACCGAAATTCTTCTAATTTTCAGTAAAAAAGATCTGAAGGGGCGGTTCGATGGAGTCCTGATCCGGCGATGATGCAACCATGGAGAGAAAGCAGATATGCTGAGGTAATAATGTTGGCTGAGAGACAACTGGTAATTGTGAAGATTTCCAGAGAACTTTTTTTATGCTCTGGTACACTTGGTAATCAGGTGAGCAGATAGCCCTGAGGCCTGAGACCAGTGTGGATTATGGGGGAAATTAGGAAGTGTCTTTAGACAGCGGATTGGCAGCAGAAATCACTTTAAGACAGAGTCGTATGGCTGTGCGGGAGGAAAATGTGAAGATTCAGGAAATTCGAGCCATTGGCCTTCGTGGCGCAACACCGGAAGGAGGATGGAGTGACGAATTGGAACGGGATGACTGCGTACATACATTGATTGGCGTCATCACTGATGAGGGATTGACCGGTTTCGGCAGTGTTTTTACCAATGATGATCTCGTTAAGAGTGCATTATCAGTGCTGGAACCCCTCTATCTGGGAGAAAGTGGCTTGGAACCGGAGCGTGTTTCCGAAAAACTGCATCAGAATATGTTCTGGCTCGGTAGAGGCGGAACAATAACACATACTATCAGCGGTATTGATATTGCCCTGTGGGATCTGCTGGGCAAAGCCACCGGTCAACCTGTCGGCCGTTTACTGGGAGGTCGTTACCGTGACCGGGTCAGGCCGTATGCCTCGGTACTGATGCGAGCGCCAAGCGCGCTGGCGGAGTATCTTCAGCAATTGAAAGAGCAGGGTTTCAGGGCATTTAAAATCGGCTGGGGCCCGTTTGGGCGTCAAAGTCAGGCCCTGGACGAGGAGATTGTAAAGGCTGCCCGAGACGCGATAGGATCAGATGTGTTGTTGATGGTTGATGCCGGCGGCAGTGACGCCGGCTGGAATAACGGCTATAAATGGGCTTTACGGACCGCCCACATGCTTGCCGATTATGACGTGGCCTGGTTTGAAGAACCCTTGCAGCCCGATGCACTGCAGGACTACATCCTTCTGAGGCAGAACGCTCCCGTACCTATTGCAGGTGGAGAAGTTTTTACTCGCCGTCAATCATTTCAGCCCTGGCTGCAAGCCGGTGCGTTCGACATCGTCCAGCCCGACGTTACCAAGGTCGGCGGTATCAGTGAAGAACGACGTATTGGTTGGATGGCCGAGGAAAATGGAATCCGTTTCATCCCTCACGGCTGGAATACCGCCGTTGGCCTCGCTGCTGATTTGCAGCTGGCCTCGGCGTTTGCAGGCACCGACCTGGTAGAGTATCTCACCGGATCTCCCTATGTGGATGAGATTGTTGCTGAATCCTGGGTGCTCGATGAGGACGGCATGTTGCCCATTCCCGACAGACCAGGGTTGGGGCTGACACTGGACATGGAAGTGGTGGAAAAGTACAGTTCCGGAGAGCCGTTTCTGAAGTAGCCGGTAATGAATTCATGAGCACCGTGAGGAGAGACAATGACCTTTTCCCTGGATGATAAGATTGAAAAACACACTCGCTACTGGAGAAGAGAGGATACAAAAAGACCGCTCATATCGGTAACAATTGCAGAGGATTTTTTCTTCAGCCGCCACTACAACAGTGCCCGGGACCTGCTTGAGCCAGGTAAACTGATAACTCCGGGCATGCTTGATGTGGCATCTTTCATGGACGACTATGAGCGCATGTACAATGAATCATTGCGGGTTGAGCAGGATGGTTTCTGGGTCGGCACCCCCTACACAGGAATTCCCTGGATGGAAGCAATGCTGGGCTGCGAAGTAGCAGCTATGGAAGCCAGCTTCGTTTCCAAACCGACTGGGGCAACCATCGAGAATCTGGAACCGGTAGAATTAACCCAGGAGAATGAGTGGCTGGCAAAGTACCTTGAATTTACCACACGCCTCGTTGCCTTATCCGCTGACAGGTTTCCTGTCGGCATGCCTATAATGAGAGGCCCTTCAGACATGTTGGGAAGTCTTTTAGGGCAGCAGGAAATGGTATTGGCACTGATGCAGCATCCCGAAAAATCCGCCAGAGCTCTGCACAATGTCACTGAATGCTTCATGCAAGTGATAAAAGCACAAGAGGATCTCTGCAATGATTTTCATGGCGGCCGGTCAATGGGATTCTATAATGTCTGGTGTCCAGGAAAATGTATCTGGTATCAGGAAGATTTATCCGCCTTGCTGTCGCCTGCACTTTTCCGGCAGATGCTGCGCCCCTGCGGTGAATATATCTGCAGGGATTACGACTATACGGCCATTCACCTGCATCCTTCGTCTTTTTTTATAGTCGATGAATTACTGGAGATGAAGCAGCTTAAAGTAATTGAGATTAATAAAGATATCGGTGGGCCATCCATCGAGGAGATGATGGGGTTGTGTAAAAAGATAGTAGCAAGAAAAAATATTATTATCTGGGGTGACCTAGACGAAGAGGACCTGGAGTGCATACAAAACCAGTTACCTCCCAGAGGCGTATATATCCACCTTGTAGCCGAAAGCGTTGATCGGGCGAATCAGTTGATCGCTTGCCTTCGTTGAAAAGCTGATGCAGCGACTGATCTGGTATCCGGAGAATGGCGATTAACGCTTGAGAAACTCAGTATTAAAATTTACTAACTAATTGATTTTTAATGTAAAATATTTTCTTGATTTCTGTATGTCATATCGTTTTTCAGAATCGACTATCTAGAGTCTGACTCGGCTCAGATCATCCGTTCGGCAGAACTCATAGATGTACAAAAGCCATATCAACTATTCTACTGGTGAAGTGGCGGTGCTACTTTCTGATCATCTTGGAACTGACTTTCCCGGAGCTGCCTACTCGTTTTTATAGCGCTCATAGTGGGAGAAAGCGTTGAGCACCAGTCCGTGTTCGATCCGCCCGTCCCTGATATAGCGGTCAATGTCCTGCTCCAGAACGCGGAACCAGGTGATCTCCTCCATATCGTCCGGGTGTGGTTCCGCCGTTCGTACTGCATCTTCGACCAGAACCGTATAACAATAGTTGCCCTGTATCGCCGGGTTCGGGCAGACTCTCCCGATGAGCTTGGCATTCTTCCCACCAAACCCGGTCTCCTCGAGCAGCTCACGGCACCCGGCCTCGACCGGATCTTCGCCCGGGTCGATCATACCTCCGGGGATCTCCAGTTCCATTCGTTTGGTGCCATAGCGGAATTGGCGGATCAGCAGGATCTCTTTCTCGGGTGTCCGGGCGATGATGTTCACCCAGTCTGGAAAATCAAACAAGTAAAAATTCTTGCGTTTCAATGAGGTCCGGGACTGCAGCGGACCTTTTCTGATCGTACCGATCGGAGTTTTCAGGACTTCGTGGTCCGGCTCGATTTGCCATTGTGTCGTTTTATCTTTAGACGTTGGTGTCAAAATTAATTCCTCTCACCTAGATGTGATGAAACGCATTCTTTTTTTCGGAACGGCGATGCGAATGTAATCTGCCACGATGGACGAGCATCGGGCAGGCTGAAATCAATGACCATTCGGTTTCCAGGACTTATGGGACAGGCTCTTCCTGGGTTGAGCAGGGCGCTACAGACAAGCATCAGCGTAAGGAACACCACCGGTAGGCAAAAGGTAATCAGTTGTCGAGCAGGTTGCGAAGCATCTGGGCCGAGCGATCGGAAAGCACGTTTTTCCACGAACCGTTTTCCTCCGCCAGCATCGCCTTGGTGTTCTTGAACGGCGATTCTATAACGCCGAACACGTTCTTGAAACTCTCCATCTCTGATTCCGAGAAGGCGGCGGCGAAATCGAAGTCTTGTTCCGCATCATTGCTTTGGCCGAGTTCTGAATATGCCAGTCCGCGAATCAGGCGGGCGATGACCCGGTCGCTGTTGCGGCTGAGCGATTGGGTGAGATCGAGGATGGCCGCTTGATATTGGCCCAGCGCGGTCCTGGCGACTCCTCTGAAGTAGTAGGCCCGCTCGTTGTCCCCGTCCGCCTCCAGCACTCTGGAGAAATCACGCTCCGCATCCTCAAACCTGCGCAGCGCCATGAGGGCGGCGCCACGGCTCAAACAGGTATCGACGATATCACTGCCCTGCTCTTCCGCCCGGTTGAAGGATTCGACGCTCTTGTCGGGCTGGCCGGACGCGAACAGGATCTTTGCTTCTCGCAACTGTTGCTGGTGGTTCACTGTAGATCTCCAGAATTCTTGATTTCGTGGTAGTTGGTCAGAGATAACAATAGGTACTTTTGAGCATTTTGCCCAGTCCGCTCCAGACCGGCGCAATGATCGGTTCACCTGGAAAAAGAGAGGTGAAATTTGATGGCAAGCAGTTGGTGAATTAGCTGATTCTTAGAACCACTATGGTGATATCATCATTTATGGGTGCGGCCTTAACGAAAGATTGGATTTTGCCAATAATACGATTAACCGCATTTTCCGACTCCAATTTAGTAATACCTTGTAATAGTTCGTGGACTCGCTGTTTCCCAAACGGTTCTCCAGCTTCGTTGGTGGCTTCAAAGATGCCGTCACTGCAGATTAAAATAGCTTGAGGGTCCTCGGAGAGCAGGAGTTCATTGCAGGTGAATTTCCAGTCGAGATCTACGCCTAAGGCAACGCCCTCTCCTCTCAGCTCCGAATATGCATTTGTTCGGCAGTTGATCACAAAGGCGGGATCGTGACCCGCCCGAACCCAGCGTAATGACTTCGCCGTCTGGTTAATTTCGAGATAGAACAAAGTGACGAAACTGCCTGACGCGGCGGTGTCTTGATACAGCAGCTTGTTTACGTTGTCCATCATCTCTTCAATGGTTCCGGATTGCTGAAAACTGCTTCGCACCAGGGCGCGAACAGTAGTCATCAACAGGGCGGCCCCAACACCATGTCCAACGACATCACCCACCACGACACCGATCTTGTCGTTCCTCTGACCGATTTCAAGGATATCAAAATAATCCCCACCGGTTTCATCACAGTAAATGGCCGCTCCGCTGATATCAATTCCATTAACTTTGAGACCTTTTTGGGGCAGTAAGCTCTGCTGAACTTCCCGTGCCAGGTCTATGTTTTTCTTAAGCTCAAGGCGCTGTTTGAGCTGCACGGCCATTTTGTTGAAATTTTCCGTCAGCTCACCGATCTCATCGCGAGTTATTGCTTCCAGGGGGGGGCCGAAATTACCACTTGCCAGATCGTTTGACGCATGAGAGATCTGCTTGATGCCCTCGGTGACCCGACTCATCGACATCCGCATAAATATTAAAATCAGCCCTATACAAAGAGCTAATGATATTATGTAGTAGCGAAGCAAAGTAATTATTGGTTTCAAAACTTTTTTGCCGGGAGCGGTGACGACCAGAGTCCAGGGAACTTGATCCAGACGATAAAAGCCATTTATCTCCTCCGGGGGAATACCGGGACCTAAAACGGTACCCGAGTTTTTACTTTCAAGCGCCCGAATAGTGGCTTGCTCGAGATCATTAACTGTGCCATACCTGCGCATGGGATAGTTGTCTTCAAGGTCGGTTCTATCCCCAGTGGTAATCAGCACGTTATGTGAACCATCCAGCAGGTATGCTTTGTTGGTTGTCCACCAGGAAGCATTTACTATATGATCCAGAAGATCATCAAAAGATATTATCACTTCAATGGTACCAACAATTTCATCATCCATTCCTTTAAACTCGGAAATCAATGATATGGTGCGATTCTTGACCCGCTCGTCGTACCTAGGCGAACTAATATCAAATCGGCGTAATTGAAATCTTTGCTCTCCATGGTCCGGCAAAACCTCATAAGGTTTTGTCATTGGGCGTTTTGAGGTAGCGCGTTCCGGCCAGTCAACGATGACATCATCGACAATATCAAACTCCCCGATTTGGTCAGCGATTTTATTGATCAATTGGCGATTTACCAGCGAGTCGTCGTCATTTTGCAGCAGCATCAGCAGTTTTTTCGGTTCAATTAGTTTGGTTTCTATCAGGTCGGCTGATCTTCCCAGTTTCGAAATAATGGTTTCTCCCCACTGATCAATGAGAACATTTCTGGCCAACAGAAAACCAATGAGCGATAGCGTAATGAGCAATATGAATGTGGGCAGTATCGCGTAGAGAAGCGTCCTCTGCTGCAAGGACTTCGGTTGAATCCTCATAAAATTGAACAACCCTTTTAACTCTTATTGATGGTTAGTTTTTCGGAAGGACAATCTGGAGATCTTATCGCAACTGACTTGTTCCTCCTAATGAAAAATTACTGTCATATAGTAAGCATCGATTCACCTTCTCTCCACCGGGTGATCTATAATTCGAGTGACGACCCTGAGTCTCGGATCGAAGAGAAATAATTGCCACGCAGATATCCAAAGACCAGAGTTACTTACTTTTGATTAAAAGGAATGCGGCAAGCAGTTCTAAAAGGGGCAGCATGACCGCTCTGGCAACAGGGGATAAGCGGGGAGCAGACCTTACACTCCGACAACTTCTGTACTGACGACGGGATCACAGAGCAGGCCAGCATATCTTCTTGTTATGGAGTAGGAAGGGGCGCATGCTCCTGGCGAGGTCTCCAGAGACGGCGAGAGTGCTTATTATTACCCAGAAATGGTGAACAGCTGCACACTTCGAGTGATTTACAAGAGATTGACAGCCTTTCTTTATTAGAGCTACCTGGTTGAATTCACTTATATTTAATATGACAGAACAGATCAGAAGCTAAGGATTATCAATGCAAAAAGAAAACAAGCTACTCAAATTTCTTCGATCGTCTTTATCGCTGCGCATTGTGCTGTGGGTTTTCTTCAGCGTAATTGTAATTGAGGCCATTATCCTGATCCCTTCTTTAAAGAAACGAGAGAATGAACTCTTGTCTCACATGGAAGAAATCACCGCAGTGGAATTATCTTTGATTTTGCGACTTACGGACTCGTCAACAACAGTTGAGGAACTCGTTGACAAGATCAAGCTTGTGCAATCATATCTTAAAATCCATGGGGGAATACTCTACAAGCATGATGGCAGCGTTATCGGAGCTTTTGGAGAGAAACCCTGGTTAACCTTTGCTGAAGTTGAAAAAGACAAGAATGCCCACCGGTTTGATCGCAGTTCATCCCGCTACGATTTTGCTGTCATGGCCGAGAATCAGAAGGACAAATTCATCTTTATTGCCCGGCTGGACTCATCTGACGTCACCAATGAATTATATGCGTTTTTCTGGCGCATCGCAGGGCTGGTTTTTATCATTTCCATCTTTGTCACAGCCGGAGCCTGGATAGCGCTGAAACCGATTGTTGTTTCCCCCATTCTGAGACTCAGAAGTGATTTGATTAAAGCTGGAGATGCCATCAGCAATGACCGTCAGCCACCGCCCTTCTACTCGACCACGGTAAAGCGCCGTGACGAGTTGGGTGACGTCATTACAGCCTTCAATCAGATGTTTGGGCAAATCAGCGAGGCAATTAGACATCGCAAAGAAGCGGAAAAAGAACGACACTTAAGCTATCAGCAGATAGAGGCCTTCTCTGCCATTTTAAACGCCGAACTGGAAAAGGGTCGGCAGATCCAGAGAAACTTTTTTCCGGACAGGTCTCCGTTGATTCCAGGTTGGGAAATCTCAACCTATTTCAAAGAAGCGCGGCAATTATCAGGTGACTTCTATGACGTATTCGAGCTGCCCAGCGGTCGTCTGGCTTTCGTGGTTGCCGATGTCTGCGATAAAGGCGTGGGCGCAGCGCTTTTTATGGCTCTTTTCCGCAGCTTGATAAGAGTGTTCTCAGAATATGCAGATTCGGAGAATGAACACAATCAAGCCGTCCCGGCGGCAGGTGGCCGGGTCACCCCCATTTCGGAAAACTCATCGACCAACCAGATCCCTTCAAGTGCCTTAAAAGCTGTTCAACTGACCAACGAATATGTCGCGGTGAATCACGGCGAACTGGTTATGTTTGCGACCCTCTTCTTTGGTTTTCTTGACCCGGACACAGGATCACTCAGCTATATCAACGCCGGTCATGAACCTCTTGTTGTTCTCAATTCTTCCGGTGTAGTCAAGACGCTGCTCAAACCGACGGGGCCGGCCATCGGCATTGACGCTCACGCCCGTTTCGGATTCGAGCACTTAGTACTCGAACCGGGCACCCTGCTGCTGGGCTACACCGATGGTGTTCCGGATGCGATAAACTCAGAGGGCGAATTTTATAGCGCTGAAAAACTGTTCTCACTTCTTGAAAAACCGGTAAATTCAGCAGCTGCCCTCACAAACAGAATCGTTGAAGCCGTTGAGAGCCATATTGGCGAAGCCGAACAACATGATGACATAACATTGATGGCCATCTGCAGGAAACAATCAGAAGAATAGCACAGTCGAGCGTCGGCGTTGCTTCTACTTATCTCTTAGTTCGCCTGTTTTGACGGTGTTCTCGCTTTTCGCTATACTGGTGTATCGACGCTGTCGATTGGTACATCTGCAACAATATCCTATTAACAGTTAACAGCAAGCCGATTTGAATGGAAAATTTGGTTACTGGACTGGGGAGTACGATCGCGATTTTCGCCATATTCATCGGCTCCCTGATCATGGCAACGCTTACCCAGACCTTTTCTGAGAATTTTTATCCGGAGTTAAAGGACAAAAGGGATTTTTTGTTTTGGGTATGGCTCTTTGCGTGGATAGCTCTTTTCACCATTTTATGGACGGCCATTAAAGGTGCCCTTCACATCTAGGGAACACTGGCGGACTGCATCAAATTGTGCCGCGTGTGCCCCGCTCGCCATGGGAAATTCTACTCCGGCACCAAAGATACCGCCTCACTTGCCGTAAATAGTTTGGTACAATGGCCTCAAAGGTTGCCTGGCCACGAGTTCGAGGTCGGCCTGACGGTAATAAATTTCTGAACTCTTTAGTTCACATAACCGCTGCCAATGGCAGAAAAGGGAAGATGCAAATCAAGTTCTGGCACGTGTTTGGCAATCCAGGCAACAAAGGTGTTACTGTTGGGCCCGGGAAAGGCAGAATAGGAGGTTTTCCAGGGGTAATCCTCTGCTGCCTGGCTAATTGCATCTATCAGTTCATCACCACCTTCTCCTATATATTTTTTTAAGATACGAGGTTTAGCTCCGTACCAAAATCGATCCGGAATATCCCGGGCGATTCTCATAACCGGTTGATTATGACGGCCCCGCCAGCCGACGACGTCATACACAGTATAAAATTGCTCACCAGTCCGCTTGGTGGCAACCCAGGTATGGATGGCAAACCAGCCGCGCCATCCCCAGGCAGCGGCGCCGTAAACAAGTATTACTGCTTCCTCGGTGGTTAATGGGTCAGGTGCAGTCCCGGATGACTCACGGCTCGCAGTGCGCCAATCCTTATTAGATGAGCAGCTGGCCGATAATAGACCCATTAAGACGATACCCGCGATAAGCTTCCATAGCTTCATAATCTGAGACAACCCCCTACTCGGCGGCTTTACATTGGTGGTTAGAAAAGAAGAGGTTTACATCTTGCCATGGCGAAGGATCGACACCAGGAGCCAGAAACCCATAATTCCGGCGAGAAGAAAGCCAATCAAACCGATAATGGGTATGTCATGCCACTTCGGCGGAATCCCTGACAGGATTATCAGAGATGATCCTATTACAAGTGAGGCCAGCACAATGGCAAAGGAAATCCTGTTAGACACCTGATCAAGCACCGCTCTCAGCTTTGCCAGGCCACGATGCTCAAATTCAATTTTTATCCTGCCCTGTCGAAGCTGAGATAAAATTGATCGGACTTCTTCCGGCAAATCCCGCAACAGGTCAATGTATTCTGAAGTTGTCAGTCCAGCCTCTTCTGCTATCCTGTGAAGACGAAGCCTGTCTGACTTGACTTTCTTCATAAATGGCTGGGCCAGCTTTATCAGCTCCAGGTCGGGGTCGAGAATACGGCCAACTCCTTCAACGGTGGTCATCGCCTTCATCATCAGATAAAAATTAGGTTTAAAAAAAACCCGATGCCGGGAGACCAGTTCAAGCAGATCCTGCAGAATCTTTCCTGCTTCCAGCTCTTTCAGAGGCAGATAGAGATATCTGTCCAGCATTTCGGAGAGATCAAGGCTCAAGGCATCTTTATCGATATCTCCATAGTGGTTCGTTACTTTGAGAACGCTTTCCGTCACTTTACGCTCGTTTCGAGCAACCATATAGAGCACTAAGTCCGTAAAGTCTTCACGGTCTTGACGACTCAAACGGCCCATCATACCGAAATCAAGGAAGCAGATAACATTATCCGGCAGAATAAAAACGTTGCCGGGATGTGGATCGGCATGGAAAAAACCATGCACGAAAATCTGCTCCATAATCAGATTTGTTCCGCGTTCAGCCACAAGATGCAGATTCGTCCCCTGTTTGCGCAGCTGATCCACATGTGACGCTTTCACTCCCTGGATCTTTTCCATGGTCAGAATGCGCCTGCAACTCAAATCACGGTAGACCCTGGGAACATAGATTGCGCTGTTCTGTTCAAATTGTCTCTCGAAGCGCTCGATATTTCGAATCTCGACCGAATAATCAATTTCTTTTGAAATCGTCTTGGCAAACTCCTCAACAACAGAAGTGGGGCGATGTCCCTGCAGCTCTTCAAGATAGCGTTCCATCAGGGTTGCGATATGGGCGAGTATTTCAATGTCTACAGCGATGATTTTTTCAATATCAGGCCGCTGGACTTTAACAACAACTTTCTCCCCGCCCTGGAGCACACCCGCATGAACCTGGCCAATGGAAGCTGCAGCGATAGGTTGGCGATTAAATTCCGCAAAGAGCTCTTCCGGCTTTTTTCCCATTTCTGCAAGAAAAATCCCCTCTACATCCTCATACGAGAAGGGAGGGACGTCATCCTGCAGCTTGGCCAGCTCGAACAGATATTGCGGGGGGATAAAATCAGATCTGGTGGAAAGAACCTGACCAAGCTTTATAAAGGTTGGGCCAAGCTCTTCAAGCGCCATGCGCAGCCGTTCCGGCCGGGAAAGCTTGTCTATCTGTTCCCTCGGTTTACGGTTGATCATCTGCAGGCCGCTTTCGAGGTACTGGTCGATATGCAGCCTCTCAACAATATCATCAAAACCGTACTTGAAGAGGATGCGCAATATCCTCTGGTACCGATTCAGATGCCTGTATGTTTTGTTGATTGCTCCTATCTTCTTTATGCTGATCTTAAAGGGCACGGTGGACTACTCTTCCGCACTCATCTTTTCCAGCATTGCTTTGAGTTGCTCAACCTGGCTTTTCAATTCGGCCAGGTCTTCACCAGTTGCCACATTCCTTTTTTTCAACTGGTCAGTCACCGCATGCTGTATTTTCTCCTCAAGCTGATTTTTAGCTTCTTCTGACTTTTTGAACATGTCCTCAACGAGCTGCTTCCCTTCTTCCTGGGTCACTTTGCCTTTTTCAACAAGTTCCGTTTTCAACTCTTCAAGTTTTTCCTTGGTTAGAAAGGCTGCCCCTGCGCCAAAGAAAAACATGTTTTTCAGTGTTTCTTTCATTTTACAATCCTCCGATGTTATAGATCATCTACTATCTATGATTCAATTCTTTCATACATGCAACAACTGGTCAAATAAGAGGATCATCCGCGAGTAAACCCACCACCGAACGCGCCTCCTGCATTCATTTCAATGGCCTTGTCAGAATATACTCCAATAAAGGAGATATCCTCCTGATTCAAGCAGTATGTTTTTTTATAATCTAGGTGTAACAAGCGGCAAGATCAAGAAATGTCGCGTTCAGATGGGTTGAGGCAGTTCCTGCTTGTCTTCTTCACAGGCGACAGGAATAGTTGAGCATTCAGAAAGCTGCAGGATAATAGTTCAGATCTTTGCTGGATGGCTCCTGTATAGATTATTTCATTTCAAACATGGTTGATAAATAGGCTACAATTAAAGTGGGCCGTAAATGAAGATGAGATACCAAGTTTTACGGTCACCAGTTCTCTTGCGAATTGCTGCTTACAAATATTTTTTATGGTGTCTTGAACCGCATGAACAAATTATCAGCAGATGCTATTGAGGGACTGTCAACCGTAATCGCTGCTCACAGCTGGTGGATCACACTGCTGGTTGTCCTGTGTACCTCATGTGCGCCGCAAATCTCATCAGAAATCAGCCATAACCAGTTTACATTGACAGGAAGTGACCTCAGGAACGGGGGAATTGCTTTTGTTACTCCATCTACGGTAACTGGCCAGGAGGAGGAAAAGCAGGCAGTGGCTTTTGTGTTCGCCTCGACCCTGATCGAACAACGGCCAGATTTGCCAATTATCCCATTGCCGGCTGCGCTCAGCTTGATCAATGAAGCCGGATTGGCGGACGAATATAAAGAGATGTACAAAGAGTATCGGGACACCGGTATTTTTAGTAAAGACACTCTTGAGAAAATTGCAGACGCAAGTGGAATTCGTTATGTGGCGCAATTAAAACTTGCAGGATTTACCCAGCGATCTACGAATCGATTCGGGGTGTTTGGTTTACGAATGATCCAGACCAAAAGTGCCACAATTAGAATCTTCTTCCAGCTATGGGACGCAAGTAATGGGTCAATTTCATGGGAATCAGTGGCTGAACTGAGTTGGGCTGAAGAAAAAATAATGGAAGACCCGGTAACTCTGCAGACCATAATGGTTCGAGCAGCACAAGATATTGCCGAAAATCTGCCACGCTGAATGAGTCAACCTTATTTAGGGGAGCCCCCGTAATGCTCCAAAGTTTAACATTCCGAGGAACTCTTTTGCCGCCAGATCAAAGTGTCGGCCCCAGACAGTTGCTATTGATCTTTAAAATTAGCGAGTCACTAGTAAGTCAGATGCCCCGGTCTGGAGTAATCTGGGCTGGGTAAATTATTTAGGTGCATGGAATTTATTGATGATCTCGTAGCGTTTCTTCAAGAACTCCAGAAATTGTTCCCGAGTATAATTCTCACCATATTTTTTAACAAATTTGCTGAATACTATTTCTTCATCATACTCATATTCGGTTTCAATTTCCGATATCAATTTAACGAGATCTTTCTCAATCATGGACGCATTCTATCATCATTCCAAAGAGGGTACAAATCTTGAATGATATGCACGCCATTGGTTCCAAATCCGACGGCCTCACGGGTGTGGAGCTCATCATCCTTTCTGAAGGAGATGATAAACTGAAACCATCTTCAGTTGAGGTCTAGTTGCCTTTACAGTTTACCCTGTCCGCCTCCATAGCTGACATTGATCAAAATACATTTTCAAACACCAGCTTTACGCCTATGATACCTTTGCTGGTGCAGGCAAGGTGGCAACCTAATTCTTGCTGTGTTTTCAACTGACCAATCTTTTTATTTCAAGATCTTCATGTTTGATTATAGTGTGTCTGTGTGCCAACGTTTTTTGAACATGGAATCACCTGCATCGCGTCATCTCAACATAAAGAGAATGAAACGATTGAAAATGGAAGGAGTCACTGGGGCTGACCTAAGAACCTGCCTGATGAACGTAACTTGACCACGAAATAAATATTGGAAATTGATGATGTGCCTCTTTGAGGCCAGACCGAACCAGTCATTTTGAATAATCGCGGACTGTACATTCAGTTATTTAGTATCCACGGCCTGATCAGGGGAACCTCTCCCGAACTTGGCCGTGATGCCGATACGGGAGGACAGATCAAGTACGTTTTGGAGCTGGCTAAGGCGCTTGGTGAGTGTGAAGAGGTAGATCAGGTTGACCTGGTTACCAGACTGATCGAGGATCCCTCTGTGGGGCCGGATTACGCCGTGCCGATAGAACCGCTCTCCGAACACGCCCGTATTGTCCGAATCCGCTGCGGCGGCAAAAAATACATGCGCAAGGAGCTTCTCTGGCCGCACCTGGAGAAATTTATCGACCTATCTATCAGATTCATCAAATCGCAACAGCGGGTCCCCGACATTATCCACGGCCATTACGCAGATGCCGGGTATGTGGCGATGCAGCTAGCCGAGGCTTTTGACGCATGCTTCGTCTTCACCGGTCACTCCCTGGGCAGAAACAAGAAGGAAAAGCTTCTCAGTGATGGACTCACTGAAGCCCGTATCGATCGGCAGTACAGGATCAGCCACCGCATAGGGGTCGAAGAAAAGATCATCAAACGGGCGCAACTGATCATTACCTCGACAAGACAGGAAATAGAGGAACAATACGGCTTGTACAAAAGCGGCCGGCATGATCGTTTTGCCGTGATTCCGCCGGGCATCGATGTGGAGACCTTTTATCCTTTCTATGACTCGCAACTGGATAGTGAACTGCTCAACGAGGAGGTGAAGCAGATTCGTTATACCTTGATGCGCGAACTGCATCGCTTCTGGGCCCACCCTGAAAAACCGTTTATCCTGGCCCTGTGCCGCCCTGACCACCGGAAAAATATCACCGGCCTAATCGAGGCCTACGGCACCAATCGGGAACTGCAAAAAATAGCCAATCTGGCCATATTCGCCGGTATTCGCAAGGACATCAAGGTTATGGAGGACAACGAGCAAGAGGTTTTGACCGACATGCTCCTGCAGATGGATCGCTATGACCTTTATGGAAAACTGGCTATTCCCAAGCGGCATGATTTTTCCACCGAAGTACCGGAACTCTACCGGATCTGTGCAGAGAGCCAGGGAGTCTTTGTCAACCCAGCCCTGATCGAACCCTTCGGCCTGACCCTGATCGAAGCATCAGCCTGCGGTTTGCCCATTGTTGCAACCAATAACGGCGGACCGGTCGATATCGTCGCCAACTGCGACAACGGCATCTTGATAGAGGCCTCCGATTCCACCAGCATTGCTGAAGCGCTCCTGAGCATACTGATCGATGAAGCAAGGTGGTCCGAATTTTCTAATAACGGCATAAACGGTGTTAGAAAACACTATTCCTGGCCAGCGCACTCTGAAAAGACCCTGAGCCGGTTCAGCACTTTACTGCCTGAACGCCACGTTGCTGATTCTGATGCAGAGCAGGCTGTCAGAGAACTGCCCGCGCCGTCTTTTGGTAGACGGCTTACCAATGTGCAGCACCTGATGATTACCGATATCGACAACACCCTGGTCGGCGATGATCAAAGTATGCGGGAACTTTTCTGGCTCTTGGGTGAACGAAGAGAGGAGCTGGCCTGGGGCGTGGCGACGGGCAGAAGCCTCGAGTTGACACTGGATGCCATGACCGTCTACAACTTCCCCATGCCCGATATCCTGATCTGCTCGGTCGGCACTGAAATCTATTATGGCCCCGACCTTCGACATGATCGTAGCTGGCAGCAGCATATTTCTTACCAGTGGAAGGCGGAAGCCATCAAAGAGGTCCTGGGCTCTCTAAAGTTTCTGGTATTCCAGGAGGCTGAGGGCCAGCGAAGCCACAAAATCAGTTACTATCTTGAGGAGAAGGAAGACCGCCTGCACACCATCCAGGAGTTGCTGAAACACCACCGGCTGCGCTGCCAAATCATCTATTCCCACGGCCAGTTTCTTGACATTCTGCCGATCAGGGCATCCAAAGGAAAAGCAATTGACTACATCCGCTACAAGTTTGATTTTTCGCCGCTTCACGTCATGGTGGCCGGCGACTCCGGCAACGACGAGGACATGATCGACAGCGCGGCCCGGGGACTAGTGGTCAGTAATCACAGCGAAGAGTTGGAAAAGCTGCGCCGTAAGTCAAATATATATTTTAGCTCAGAAGCATATGCCGCTGGCATCATCGATGGCCTGGGACACTATGGATTTCTAGGCAGCTGATCGCATGGCCGCCGCTCGCTTCTTAAACTGAAGGTGGTAAAACATCTCCAGATAGCGACTCGTTTCCTCGCGCTCGAGATTGGTGGCAAACTTCCAGAATCCGTAGATACAGCTCAACGACATCAGGCGCTTAGCGTAGCGCTTCCAGGTATAGCGCTCTTCAATACGGTTCCGGGCGCCCGCAGAGAGATCCTGCCACAGATTTGGATCTGCCGAACAGCGTTCAAAGAACTCGGCCATTCGGGTGGCCGCCAGCCCACCGTGATTGGGGTCGATATGGTAGCCTGAGACATTATCCTCGATAATCTCAAGCGGCCCTCCATAGCAGGTCGCAAATGTCGGCAGACCGGATACCATAGCCTCGACTACGGTAAGGCCGAAGGCTTCAAAAAAGGCGGGCTGCACAAAGGCCCCCCGGGTATCGGCCACAGAGCGGTACAATTCACCGGTCAATTGTTTATCGAGCCGGATCCCAAGCCACCTGACCCTGTCGTCCAGCTGATACTGGTCGAACAGCTCATGCAGCTTTATTATCTGGTCGCGCTCTTCATTGTCTCCGGATTGGTCCGGTTGGACCGTTCCACCAATGATCAGCAGATCCGCGGCTTCCTGCAAACGGTCGCACCCGCCGTACCATTCCACCAAGCCGGTCAAATTCTTGATGTGATCCAGCCGAGCCATGGAGAACAGCAGGGGTTTGTTCTGGCGGCGCAGCTCGCCACGACTCTGATGGTCGGGTCCGCCATAGATCAGGCGGTCCAATTCCATTTTCTGAGAGGAATCCCGTCTGCTGGTTTCAGTATAGGAGAAAAAGGTAGCCTCATCGGCGCCCGGCGAGACAATATTGAACTTGGGATCAAACACATCGATGCCGTGGATGACGCGTTGCAGTGACGGCATCGTGAACGAGGCATAACTTTCATACTGGCCAACCACATCACTGGAACCGGCGATCTCTTGATAGGTTGAGGTAATGATGAAATCAGACGAGTTCATGGCGATCAGATCGGCGGTAAACTGACATGAAAAGCGATATTGCTCCTCCATGTCCTGCCAGTAAAGGGCGGAGTAGAGATATTTCGTCTTTTCCAAGGCATGAGCTATGGTGCACTGGGTCACGCCCAGCCGCTGAGCCATAATATAGGCGGCCAGATTGCCGTCTGAATAATTTCCGATAATCAGGTCAGGCCGCCGGTCGAAACGATCCAGTAATTCGGCCTCGGCCTCGATGCTGAAGGCCTCCAGGTAAGGCCAGACTTCAAAGCGGGACAGCCACGGTCCCACAATCGAGCCGTCGTCCTCGCGAAACGGGATACGGATAATGTGCACATTGTCAGTGCCCCGGACATGTTCCTCGGCCAAATTGCAGGTAGTGCCCCCAGATTCCGGAATCAGCCTGGTGACGATCAGGATCTGCGGTCTGATATCGAGACCTTGTTGATAAATGCGTGCGGTCATTTCTTGCTCCAGGGCACGGACCTGATCGAGAATATAGACCACCTGTCCACCGGTATCGGGCAGGCCGAGCACATTCTCCTGGGCGAAGTATCCATGGGGCGAGAGAACGGCAATGTTGAAGATCATTGGTATCCGGCTCAAGAACTTTTCCAGGTTTTGGTGATCCGGCGCCTCCAGCAGGTCAGCCAACACTCCCATGGTTTCGGTAATGTCTCCAATCGTGCGGCCCCAGCCTGGTCTGAACCCCATGTCGCCAAGATCAGCTTCGAGATCGCACCACTCGAGGTGGTCCGGCTTGCCCTCGAGAAAGTCGAGCCCGGCCCGCAGCGCGTTGCGTAATTCGTTTACCGTGCCGATCCTGCTATTGATCATGAAAGTCTCATTGCCATAGCCGTGTACCTGGAGGAAGGAGAACAGCAGTTCGTCTCCCTTTTTCAAATCGCTGCCAAGACGGCTGGAAAAGATACGATTCAGAAACTCGACACCGTGGCCGATCGATCGGGTCCGGTTCATCTTGGGAAAATCTCTTTCAAAAGGATTGAAGTCGATTTCCAATGTCGGTAGTCGTTCAGTGCGAGGTGAAACTATGTTTTCCTTAAATTCGAGAAATGCTTTTGTCGAAACCTGTTCGAAACTCATGCTCTCAAAGTGATAGCGCAAATAAATCCAGTGTGCCACCCGGGGCCGAACATCCAGGTAAAGATAGCGGTCATCAATGGCAGCCTCCTGGCTTTTCTTTAAGGTGGTCGCCAGAGGTGAGTTACGCAGCAGTTCATGGCTAGTATCCTGGCTGCAAAACTGACAGAATTCGTCCCAGAGATCGCTGCCCAGTATGAATTTTCGATTCGAAGAGCGATAATTTAGAAAAAGTTTTTGGACTATGCCCTGGTGCTTTTCAACAAAGGTACCCAATTCGTCTAACATCGGTGTCTCCACTCGGTGGTCAAAATCTAACGCAACTTTGGTAGTTGATCGTAATAAATTCAAATTATTATCGGACATCCTTTTATACACAGGTCCGGGTCGAAGGAACTGCTCCAACCCATTACTGACGACTATACTAATTTAAATCATTCATATAGCGAAGGTGCAATTAACAAATAATTTAGTCTTTCGGACACATGAACCAGATTGGACCGATTCCTCAGAGCGCTACCAGGTTTTGGCTTGGGATCTGCTTGGTGAACGCAATCAACCCATGCTGTCCCGCCGGCCGAGTCGAAAAGAAAAGACCGGGCCAGCTGTAAAGATCACCTCCCAGCGCATCCTTAATTTTTCAGTCCATGTGTGCAGGAGCCGTGATCCGCCACAATAGTTCCTGTCTGCTCAAGTGATATTTCAATACGCGTATGGGATACTGCCTAATAAAGCGGTCAACAGCACCTTGTCTATATTTAAGTACTAACACGTTGAGAGATACCACCCGAAAACCTGAAGATGTGATAAAATGGCAGAATCGTCGTACTGTCAGTGGTGTACATAGCGCTTCATTTTCCCAACTGGGTAATGAAGCTGGCTTTTCAAAATTAATTTAGTAACTTTTATCTATTGCCCGCTTTATTGAAACTTCGGGCTCGTTAGATAATAAACTGATTTCCAAATGCAACTGAAATATAGTTTTTCCCACAAGGAGGGGTGGCAATGGTTGAGACTATCAACAAGCTCTACGAAACTTCTCATTTACTGCTGCACAGGACTTCCAGACAAGATGCTGCAAAGGGGATCAGCGTCATTGTTAAAGGTGAAGGGATACGTGTTTTTGATCAGGACGGCACGTGTTATATAGATCTGGAAGCCGGCGGGACTCGTCCTGTCCATGCTGGCTACGGCCGCGATGAGCTGGCCCAGGCGAGCTATGATCAGATGTGTCAGATGGCCTATTTCACACCAATGGGGTTTGCCAATGCCCCGGCAATGCAACTGGCGGATAAGTTGGCTGAGATTACTCCAGCGGGAATCGAACGATTTACTTTTGAGTGTGACGGCTCCGAAGCGGTAGAAACGGCAATGAAGCTTGCCAAACATTACCATTATTATCGCGGTGACCAGGGGCGCTTTAAGGTTGTTTCCCGACGTGGCGCCTATCACGGGGTTAATGGTATCGGCGTGCGGGCGCTTGGAATTGTTATGCCCATGCGTCAGTTGATGGAACCATTGGCGCCGGGCGCGGTCTTTATAGAATCTCCCTATTGCTACCGGTGCCCTCATAACCTGCGCTACCCAGACTGTGACATTGCTTGTGCACGAGAACTGGAACGCATCATCGAGTTTGAAGGCCCGGAACAGATTTCCATGTTTATAGGTGAGCCTATTCAGCAGGGGTTCGGTGCCTATAGACCGCCACCTGAGTATTGGCCGCTGATTAGAGACATCTGTGACCGGTATGATATCTTATTGGTTATCGACGAAGTCATTTGTGGGTTCGGTCGTACCGGCCTGATGTTTGCCACTCAACACTTCGACGTGCACCCGGATTTGCTCACCATGGCAAAGGGGTTGACAAGTGGGTACATACCCCTGGGTGCCGTTGGCTGTTCGGTTCGCATTACAGAACCTATTGAATTGTTGAATCACTTGCACACCTATGGCAACCACCCGGTTTCCTGCGCGGTGGCCCTGAAAAATTTAGAAATCCTTGAAACTGAAAAACTGATTGAAAACAGCGAAGAGATGGGACGCTATTTTCTAGACGGTCTTAAAACTCTTCTGCACCACCCAAGCGTGGGTGAAGTGCGAGGGACCGGTCTTTGGCTCGCGCTCGACTTTACCGTCGACAAAAAGTCTCGCGCCCCCTTTCCATTGGAGAACTTGATGGGCATCATCGCGCGAATGAAACAGAAAGGGATCCTTGTCAAGACCATGGGGATGGCCCTGGAGTTAGCGCCGCCCTTGATCATAAATAAGGATGAAATCGATGAGGTAATTCCAGTTCTGGACGCATGTATTACCGAAGAAGAAAAAGCTATGGGTCTTTCAAAATAACTCAAACCTCCAGGAAATAGTCCGGCCGGCTGCTTTGGATTCATCGCGCAGATTTGATTATTTATTTGATTTATGGTCAATATTGATCAGGGAAGGAGTGGGGGTCTGTCCGTAACTTATAGAAAAGAAGGATAATGACGCCCTTGCTTACACAGCGTGTTGATAATACAGATAGACGGGCGACAAGCAGACGGAAACATCCCAGGGCATTCGTCGATTGGCCCGTTACCCTAATTGCGGCTAAAGGCTCCTATCAGGGGAAGGCAGCGAAGATTTCTCGCGGAGGGGCACTTATCCATACAACAGAGGAGCTGGATGGAGGCGAAAATGTTCGTTTGGCATTCGAAGTTCCTGACCTCCAAGACGTCATCGTTGCGAGAGGAGAAATCCTCAGGGTATTCCCCCTAAAACGAAGTGACGAACAGCAATTTTCCCATGGCATTGCATTAGAATTTACAGAAATATCTGAGGATAATCTAAGATATTTGACGAGCAATCTCGCTCCAGAATGGCAAGATGGCTACCAGGATACCGGATATATTCGAAACACCAAGACATTTAGGGACCCTGACAGGAATATGCGCTCTTTGGGCTGGCTCTTGGCATTTGTCTTACTGTTGCCAATAACCTACTTCCTCTATGATTCTGTTCAGAGAAAAATAGATGATAACAATTCGATAGTACAAATTGAGAAAAAGCTGCTGATAATTGAAGTACAAATTAATGCTATTCAGGATTCGGTTGATTCTTATAAATCAGTTGTAAACCAGATTGAGGACCTTCAATTTGAACTTTCAAAATTAAATAAAAATCTACCCAGTGTAGGCACTCTTGAAACCATAAACCAACAGATACAAAACCACGATCAACAAATTCAGATAATTTATAAGAGAATTGAACAAAATAAAGAACCTGCATCGATCAGCTCTAATGTTGGTAACACTCTGAAAAAAGATCACTACTATGTGGTGAAGAGTGGAGACAATTTGACTCAGATCAGCCTGGGAACAGGAATTACTATCCAGGAACTGAAGGAAATCAACAATATTGATGCCGACAATAGAATCTTTCCCGGTCAAAAACTGAAACTTGAATAGTAAAATTTTTAAAAAAATGGTGATTCTGGAACATCAAATCACTGTTGCTTGTGTTCGTCGATTCTCAATACCCTACTTTGTTTACTGCTTCTTTACGTTCCTTTCCCACATTAAAGACAGGCTGTCTTTTGGGCTTGACCGGCAATCATGCACATCTTGCAGTGGTAAATCGCCAACCCGCATTGTCGAATTGTGATCCATGAAGTTGTTCCTGTATTCCATCGCCATTCCCCTAGGTGTGATGGTATCACCTGAAACGTTGGTGCTGCTTGGCAACAGTGCTGGATACAATGGGATGATCTTTTATGTGTCCGTGGCAACCGCTGCAGCGGTCTCCTGTATGTGTGCCTACTGCATATTTTATCCCGGGAGGCAGGCAGATGAGGAGAATGAGGTGTCTCTATTGGCCAAGGCTATGGGCAGATTCCCAGCGGCCGCCCTTGTTCTCTCAGCCCGACTCTCAGTGACCCTGCTCGTGGCAACGAGCGTGCTGGTTACCGCAGGTTTTGCCTTTAATGAGATATTTCTTTATTGGTTTCCCAACTTCGGATTTGCCTTTCTCCTTCTGGGTTTCATTCTTGCCTTCAATATCATTGATAAATCATGGGCATCAAGTTTTCAACTGCTCTTACTAACCTGTACCCTGGCAAGTTTTTCAGTATTACTCTGCGCAGGACTGTCTTCCTCGCCTTCCACCAATACTGCGATTCAGGCAAGTGAGCTTACCAGTCCGGCTGCTGCATCTGGAGCTCTTTTGCTTTTTCTTGGGTTTGATCTCATCCTAAATTCCCAGGTGAAAAACAAACTTTTACCTGCAGTTGCGGCTATCTGTACCATATTTACACTGTTCACTTTATGGGGCGCGGTATCGAGGGCGTACGTACCGTCTAGCTCACTTATCGAGTCGACACTGCCCCACCTCAAGGCAGCCAGAGCAATCATGGGGCAGAATGGTCGGCTGCTAATGGGAGTAATTGTTATCTGCGGGGCAACAGCTGCTGTTAACGGCCTGTTTCTCTATCTGGGCCAGACGGCCTGCGCTCTTGCCGAGCAAGGAGTTATACCGCGGTTCAAAGGAGAAAAAACGCTGCATCGTCTGGCCAGTATCTTGATGTCTGTAACCATCGGTATTCTCATGATGTCAGGTCTCGCGGGTGAAGATAAACTCACCATATATTATCGCGGTGCCCTCGTGCTGTGGCTGGTAGTGCTCACTTTCCGCTGCTTCACCTCAGCGTGTTTTTCTTCATCCAGCAAGAGTTTCTCCGCTGTCGCCCTTACCATAGGCACTATAATCGGGCTTTTGAGCATAGTATTGGTAGCTGCCGCCGAGCACACGAGGGAACAATTAATTTTTTGCCTGCACGTATACGTATGTGCGTTACTGTTAATGCTAATCTGGCCTGGAACGGTCAAATTATTTTCAGCAATAAACAGATAATCTGATAAGGAGAAAGACTCATGAAAAAACTTGTTTTATTGTTTGCCTTTATGATCCCCCTTGGTGCTGCAAATGTCTGGTCAGATGACTTGATTATGGACAAGGACGCTCTCAACGCCATGCTGGCTGCACCAGATCTGGTTATTCTTGATGTTCGCACCGGCAAAGATTGGAGCTCGAGTGAGTTCAAAATCAAAAGTGCAGAGCGGGCCCCGGCTGCAGAATATGCTGACTGGTCAGCATCTTACTCCAAGGATAAAACTTTAGTTCTGTACTGCGCTTGACCGAACGAAGCTACCAGTGCCGGTCTGGCGCGGAAATTACGCAGTGATGGTTTTACCAAGGCTTATGCTCTTAAAGGTGGATGGCGCGAATGGCAGCGCAACAAGTTTCCGGTCGAGGAAAAATAATCGACCGAGAGACATCCCGAAATATTGGGAGAGGTTTACTGAATCATACTAAACTCTATCAACACTGATCAGGTTACGATTACTAGAGTAGCAATAATCGTAACCTGGTCGCCCAAAATAGACATCGAAGAATATCGGCACTAGCATGAACATTGAGCCTTGCTGAAATATTCAGACCTGCAACTCTGCCCCTTCCAGGAAGATTCTGAGATCAAAACTGAACGAAAAGATATATTTCTGAGGTTGTACATCTCGTATCCATCGCAAATTATCGGACAAGTAACAATCATCTCCACTTTTGACCCAAGGCGTCAAGCCCTGCCCTGCCGAGATCCTCTGGGGCCATTGCAATTCTGAACTCACAGTCTGCATTGAAGTTCAAGAAAAATGGCTCTGAAAATGACGGAATTTGCGAAGGATCATCGATATGGACGATGGCAACCGCACCGCGACAGCCATTTTGCTCAGTAAAATAAATGCTCTCCGGCTTTAACTCTTGGATAATCTTCTGGATGATACTTCCCGCGTTTCCTTCTCTAACCAATGTGTTGAAGGGTTCATGAGGAATACTGACATTCATGAGTAATCTCATTATTGCTCTCCTATGTTGTTCAATTTCTTGTTTGATGAGCTCGTCCAACCTCTGAGAGATTCAGGTTCCATAGTGTTGATCAGTCGCCAGGGACAACGCGCACATTGTTGAGATAGTTTTTACTTTTTGCTGGGGCGTTAGTTCTACCTGCTTCAGCACAAAATGGCGCTCAGCAAGAGAGCTGTACAGCTGATGCAGTCGTTCCCGGTGAGGGAACCACCGGAAACGAACTCAGCTACATCACCCTGCTTTTAGAAGCGTTGATATCCGCTGATGACATGTCGATGTTGATCATGAAGCCGGTTGTGCCTTTGAATTCGAAGGCCTTTTCACCGACCTTCCAGGTCTGCACTTCATTGGGCATCATCACGAATCCGGTATTTCTGGGAGCACCCATATAGGCGACGTTGCTCAGCATCCCGGTTTTGCCTTCAACTCCTTCCCATTTATTGAGAATGACATGAGCATGAGCACCATCGGCAAGTTGGGCTTCGGCCCGGTCGTCGTGTGCTGTCCAGACGATTTCAGCGTCTTCGGCTACCTCAAACGACTTCCACTTCAGCGGGAAGATATGGCCTAACGCGGCAGCGACGCCGGCTTTCTGGGCCTCAGTCGTGCCTTTTTGAAAGGTCAAAACTGCCCATTCGGTCGCTCCATCTTTCCAGGTTTCCCCAAGATCTCCGGCGATCCAAAATTTAACTCCTGCAAGATCAGTGTCTCCATGATGCCCCTTGTTGATAAGATAGGCCATGTTGAACTTGCAGAAATGTTTCGGTCCATTCTCGGTTTTGTGCAATGCCGGGTTCGTATTGAAGTAACACTGACAGAACATTGGGCAACTACATGCTTCTATGGCGGTCCCATTAAAATGCCAGTCAGCATTTTGAGTCCCTGACATTAGAGGTGTGGCAAACAACCACACCAGCGCGAACACCAGTGCCGCACCATTTTTCAAATGGAATTTGTATCCACCCATCTTACTACCTCCATTTTTAGTCAGTCCTAAAAAGACCAACCCGAGTTTGGTTTGCAATGGCAAGACAGCTCACGAATGTGGGAATTTGATTACTGACCCTTAGAGACGTTAGCTCTTGCGCTGTTATCGACTTTTTATCGATCAAAAAGGCAGTGATTGTATATGGAAACCGAGAAACACCGTGTTTTGAAACATCCCCGAAGCATACGTGCTTTGACGTTGAAGGCTGAAAATGAAAGGCCAGGTCAGTAGATAGGTAAGTTGGAAAAGAACAGCGTTAATCGGGTATGAAATAATTTTACCCCACAATGTGGTACTTGTCAAGAAGTGGAACAAATTGTTGAGGTGACCTTTCTATGCAGTCAGTTGCGGATGTACAAGTTCAAGAACAGCAATTTCAGGATAGCAATTAAACCTCACCGGTATACCTGAACAGCCAATCCCTTTACTGATAAACAATTTCGTCTTAGCAGTGGTTATGAGCCCGCTTGAATAATTCTTGTTTTTGACAGGCAGGACAGGGGGACCGAAAAATGGTATCACAACTTGTCCACCATGGGTGTGGCCGCCCATTACCAGAGATAATGGCGTATCAAATTGGGTATCTATTGCATCTGGGTTATGTGATAAAAGCAGTCTGCAATCCCCTTCATCTGAGCAAGAGAATGTAGTATCTATGTCCAACCGATCATACCAGTAGTCACCTGATCCACCGATAATAATCCTCTCTTTGCCTTT
Organism: Desulfobulbaceae bacterium; assembly: GCA_024640625.1. Lineage (GTDB taxonomy): Bacteria > Desulfobacterota > Desulfobulbia > Desulfobulbales > Desulfocapsaceae > JABDQA01. Next base: position 1,869 of record JAHEER010000005.1, on the reverse strand, counting down.
GTAGATTGGCTTACATTTGTGTCTTATATTTTGGCCCGATCTTTCCAGCCAATAAAGAGACTTATTTAAATCAGCATGATGGTCATGGTTACCTAAAACAGAATACACACCATACTTTGCCTTTAGTTTGGATAAGATAGGCCACACTGCATCAATTTCCTCAGTTGTATCCTCGCCCAGTACATAGTCGCCAGTACAAACAATAGCGTCAGGTCCCAACATATTGGTGGTGTGGACAATTTCTTCCACAAAAGATTCTGATACAAAGGGACCGAGATGTATATCCGTCAGGTGTGCAAGGGTGAAGCCATGAAAAGAGGGCGGTAAGTCAGCAATAGAAATTTTGTATCTATTGATAAGTACCTTACGTCTCTCAATGAATATTGGGTAGAACCCAACAAGAGCAAACACGCTGCTATAAAGCGTAGATTTCAGAAACCTTCTTCTTTTCATGATATTGAAAGCATAACATTCTTTCTTCTGAGATTGTCACTATAATAATTTGTTTTGCCTGGTCACATCCAACCTTTAGGACCGGATAATAAGCATGGTTATCACTTTGAAAAGAATAAGACTAGCTTATTGGAGGTCTAATCTGCTGCAACTGCTAAGGACCTCTAGTTTACTACCCCACTCTGGGTTTGTATCGAAATACAGCTATTGCCACAGAACGAACTTCAAACAATAATACTACGGTATGTCTGATACACAGCCCCGTAACCGCGGGCCCTGCGCTCCGCACTTCAGTTCTTCAGGGATTATCAAAAATTGCAATATCTTCTTATGGAGGTAAAAGTGGTGCTGAAATGCAACGATTGATAACCATATTCTACAAACCTCCTGATTCAAATCATAAACACATCGTTCCATTTCCCCGTTCGGAGAAGTGACTAATCTTTAATTATTGCAATACTGAGGTACACCGGAGGGTAGCCATGGTTGATGGCAAACGAATACTTCAGGTCGTAGCAATAATTTGCACTGTGACATGGTTGTCCATGATTGCGCACAAGGGATACAACGATATTTCCAATATCATCAAAGAGAACCCAGATAATTGGGGGCCAGCTATTGGTAGATATTTAATCGAGAATTGGGCGGGAGGCAAAGAAGGTGGAAGATTGTAGAGAAGCAGGAAGAAGCTCTAGAGTCCATTTAATCCTATAGCTTTGTTGCTGCCGTCATCAATCTAAAATATCACACGCCACCTCATCATCACCTTTTTTGTCAGAAACAGCGCCTAGAATGAAATGTTGCCATCAATCCCAAGGTTCGAGCATATTCTATCATGAATATCTCCAGTCTCTTGACCTTGCAGCGCATTGACTTTTACTTATCCAGCGATGGTTGGAACCACTGGCGGGTTTTGGGCCTACCAAACAACCTGTCAACAGCCTCATTCTTCCTGCCTAGTCCGCACCACGCGGCACCAAGCACAAACCCCACACTGAACGCTATCCAGGTAATTATTAGGTAGATAATAAACACTTGCATTCTAACACCTCCATTTAAGGGTCGATCAGCGAACAAATTAGACTTGCCTGATCGTATTAACAGGGGCGTTAGATACAAAAAACGCCCATCTTCTTAGCCGAAGACGGGCGTCTCAGTAACATGTTTAATACCCCTCTTTTCGGCAACCCGGCTACCAGTGTTTTCCGGTCCGTGGCTTTGCGTCCCCAGGTTTTCCTAGGTTTGCCTTTTCCAAGAAGTTGTTTTGTCAGTTATTATCTGATCATAAAAACCAACAAATTGTCAAATGAAAGTCACTTTCAAAGCTGCCAGGGGGAATCTTTATCTTCAACCTTACTTATAAAAGTAAAAGTTCTATATGTCTGTGAAGGTTCGAGCATTCTGATAGGACTCCAG
>JAHEER010000039.1 GCA_024640625.1 Desulfobulbaceae bacterium | reverse complement strand
TCGATCTCGAGGCTCAGACCCTTTCCTTCGGGGAGAAAAAGATTTCCATCGACATTTACCCAGCCGCCAGGACGGCGCTGCTGGGCGGCACCTGGAACACGCTGGATGAACTGCTGCAGAACGAAGCTGCTATCGACGAGGTGCACCGGCGGCTGCCGTCATTCGTATAGGTTCCTCCATCATTATACTCAGCCTCTAATCGAGTTCGGTTTTGTGCGCTTGATAATTGGCTGGGGCTGCATTGTGAAGGCCCAACGAAGCGGTGAATACGCTTACCGATCGCCAGAGGCCGCGAAGCGGCCGACATCCGGTCGGTGTTTCACCGCGGAGTTGAGCAGGCCGAGCGCAGCAGCACCGGGCAATTATCAATGCGGAACAGGTAAAAGTCATTTGGCAACAAGGCTGTAAAGTGACTCCGGGTGCTACGCTTTCGGTCTGATCCTCCGGCCGCTGAGGCCGGCTGAATGTCGGCCTTCGGCCTCTAACAACCGGTTGCTGCGCAACCCTGCGGGCCTGATTTCAGCGGCCTCCGGGACCTGTCGCTGATGCCCCCTCCGTCACTTTAAAGCCTGATTGGTTCAAGAAATCCTGAATTAATAGACAGCCGTCAACCAGCCTGTTAGAAGAATCTGCCGACTACCAGCCAAATGAGTTGCAGACAGACGAGGGCGTAGATCCCGGCCATCACGTCGTCCATCATGATGCCGATGCCGCCGTGCAGGTGGGTGTCGAGCCACGATACCGGAAAGGGTTTCAGCACGTCGAAAATTCTGAAAAGGATAAATCCAAGCAGCCAGGCCACCGGATGGTTGGGAGCCAACGTCAGGGTGATAAACATGCCCATGATCTCATCGATGACGATGGAGCCCGGGTCCGGTCTATCCAAAATTTTTTCTGCCGATCCCGCGGTTAAGAAGCCGACCACGAAGAGCACGGCCATGACGATCAGGTAGTTAGCCAGGGAGAGGCCCCGGCAGAAATACCAGGGAATCAGGGCAAAGGCCGAGCCCCAGGTACCCGGGGCGAATGGTATTTTACCGCTGTACAAACCGGTTGCCAGGGCCACGATCAGCTTGTCCATCAACCAGTATCTCCGGATTTGATCAGTACTTCCCGGTACACCTGATCGAGGGTGACATCGTGCCGGGTGGCGGTGTCCTTGCAGGATTCGTATTCCGGATAGATCTTGACACCTGAGGGAGCGACAACCTTTTTAGCCTGGACCGGACCCCAGCGGGTCTCCACCGAAACGATTTCCCGAGCCAGTGTCATTCGCTGCTCGGTCCTGAAGCGCACCCCGATGGCCGAGGTTTCATCGAAAATGAGCTCCTTGAGGGAGGGCGCGTCGACTGTCCTGCCGATCACCGTCAGCCTGAATCCGGGGCGCCCCTTTTTCATCTGAATGGGTGCGAGATTCACATCGAGGGCGTGTGCAGCAAGCAATTTAGCGCAGAGAAAGGGAAATCCTTCCGGGTTCCAGTCATCGAGGCTGGTCTCGATTACTTCGACTTCCTGGGCCTCGGCCACCTTTTCCGTCCGTCCGGTGATGAGCCTCAGCAGGTTGGGACGGCCTTTTGTGCCGGGCGCGTCTCCCGCGCCGTAGCCGGTTTTCAAGACGGTCATGGGCGGCATGGGGCCGAACTGGTCGACCAGTTCGGCAACTAGTGCCGCGCCGGTGGGGGTTACCAGCTCCCGGTCTGTATCTATGCCCGTGACCGGAATGTTCTCCAGCAGTTCGCAGACCGCAGGCGCGGGCAGCGGCAGGGTGCCGTGGGCACAGTCGACGAAACCGCGGCCCAGCGGTAGAGGGGAACAATGGACAGAAGAAATGCCGAGCAGATGAAAGCCGGCGACCACGCCGACGATATCGATGATGGTGTCAAGGGCACCCACCTCGTGAAAGTGGATTTCAGCGATGGACTTACCGTGGACCTTGGCTTCGGCCCGGGCCAGCCGTTCGAAAACAGCCAGCGCTCGTGTGCTTATTGACGGATCGAGACTGGACCGTTCGAGAAGTTCGCTGATCGTTGCCAGATTCCTGAACTGCTGGTCGGTCTCCGAGCACACCTGAACCGATATGGCCGCTATCGACTGGCGGGTTTCTCTGGTAATTGCAAGCCGGTAGGGCTCCAGTCCCAGTTTGGCCAGTTCGTTCTGCAGCGCTTCTTCGGGGAGACCGCAGTCCAGCAGACCACCCAGCAGCATATCGCCGCTGATGCCTGAGAAGCAGTCAAGATAAACGGTGTTGGCAGCCGGGGTCATGACTGATCACTTTGGGGTCCGAACACACTTCCGGGTTCCAGGGGCCAGCCGTTAAGAAAATCAGCGACGGCCATCCGCCGCTTGCCTTCCATTTTGATATCTTTGATCAGCAGGCAGGTGTCGCCGGCCGCTATTAGCAATCCCTCACGGTCAGCGCGCAGTAGGGTGCCGGGTTTTCTGGTGCTGCCCTGATGGACCACTTCGGGCCCGAACAGCTGGAACTTTCTGCCGTCGAGGTAGGAAAACGCGGTCGGCCAGGGATCGAGGCCCCGTATCAGGCAGTGGATCTCGCGGGCGGACCTGGACCAGTCGATGAGGCCGTCTTCTTTTCTCAGCATGGGCGCGCTGGTGGCTTGCTTTTCATCCTGGTCAATCATTGCCAGCCCGCCCTGGGCCAGCATATCAAGGGTATCCATCAGGGTATGACTGCCGAGCCTGGCGATTTTGGGAAAGAGGGTTCCGGAGGTTTCGTCGGGATCGGGCGTAATGGACGCTTTCATCAGGATGTTGCCAGTGTCCATTCCCTTGTCCATCTGCATGATGGTCACTCCGACCTCGGGGTCTCCCTTGATGATCGACCATTGGATCGGAGCGGCTCCGCGGTGCCGGGGTAGGAGCGAACCGTGCACGTTGATGCAGCCATGCCGCGGCAGTTCGATGATCGTCTCCGGCAGGATTTTGCCGTAGGCGGCAACGACGATAAGATCCGGGGCATAGCTTTTTAGGGTGGTGATAAATTCCGCAGACCTGATTCCCTTGGGCTGATAAAGGTCGATACCGTATTTTTCAGCCACCACTTTGACCGGCGGCGGAACCAGCTTTCTTCCCCGCCCTTTCGATCGATCGGGCTGGGTCACCACCGCAATGATCTCGTCGGGTCCCTGGATGAGCGCCTCCAGCGTCGGCACCGCAAAGTCGGGGGTGCCCATGAACAGGATGCGAAGTGGCTGCCGCTCCATCAGCCGGTCTGCTCCAGGGCCAGCATCTTTTTACGTTTTTTCTTGTACAGATTGCGTTTCAGCGGAGAGAGATGATCGATGAACAGGATGCCGTCGAGATGGTCGATCTCATGCTGGAGCACCACCGCAATCCGATCTTCGGCTATCAGTTGCTTGGAGGTGCCGTCTTCGCTCTGATAGTCGACAGTAACCTTCTTGTAGCGCTGCACCTGGGCAGTGAGCTCCGGCACGCTCAAACATCCTTCCTCATCCAGTTGGGTACCTTCATGTTCGACTATTTCAGGGTTTATCAGGGCCATGTAGTGTTTTTCTTCGCCCGGTTCCGTGACATCGACAACGATGACCCGCACCGACTGGGCAACCTGGGGAGCCGCCAGACCGACACCGGGTGCCTCCCACATGGTCTCGGCCATATCCTCGACAAGAATTTTGAGTTCCTCGTCAAAGGTGTCCACTTTCTTGGCTTTGACCCTGAGCAGGGGCTCGGGGTATTCGATTATTTTCCTTAGTGCCATAGCTATGCAATATGATCTAAAAGTTTGTCAGCTTATCTATTTACCACAGGCCGTATCGCTTGACCAATGATCCTTGCGCTGGCCGCGCCTGTTGTTGCGTTGCCGACGGGAACAGGATACAGTGCCACAATCAGCAATCATCTGATTCGCGAATACACACACATTATGAACATCCTGTTGCCAATTGCAAGCTACCTTATCGGCGCAATTCCCTTTGGCCTGCTGATCGGCAGGCTGGCCGGAGTCGATGTGCGCGCCTCGGGCAGCGGCAATATCGGCGCCACCAATGTCACCCGCCTGGCGGGGAAAAAATTGGGTGTGCTCACGCTGTTACTTGATGTCCTGAAAGGTTTTTTACCGATCTATATCGCCTCCACACTGCTGCCGCAGGGATCGGGAAGGGAATTTCTCCTGCTGCTCTGCGGAATCTGTGCCGTGGTCGGCCATATGTTTCCGGTCTACCTCGGGTTCAAGGGCGGCAAAGGGGTGGCCACCGGAGTGGGCGTCCTTCTCTTTCTCTCTCCCGTGGCGGTCGCCATCACTGTTGCCGTCTTTGTGGCCACCGTGGCACTGACCGGGTTCGTGTCCGCTGGATCGTTGCTGGGCGCAGGGCTTTCCCCGCTGTGGCTCTGGTTGTTGGGTGAGTCGGCGGGGGCAATAGCCACCGGGATAATCATTGCCCTTCTGATCTGGATCAAACACCACGAGAATATCGGCAGGCTGGTCAGGGGTGAAGAAAAGACTTGGAAGTCACCTTGAAAAATTGTTTTTTTGTCCAAATCCTTCGTTGTGCGGCAAAATTGAGTCCTCGACGTATTACCTATACGCCTCCGGGTCAATTTTACCGCACGCTACGACTTTGAACAAAAATCCTAATTTTTCGAGATAACATTGAGAAAAAAGTAGCTGCCAGAGGGGACACAATCATCATTGTGTCCCCAATATGGTGTTTCCTATACGCAAGCGACATTAGTTCAAGGCACCATCGTGTCACTTCGCAGTGTGGCGACATGGCTAAGGAAGAGAAAATGCGGGACGGTTTGATCGAAAAGGTTGCCAAGGCTGCGGCTCCAAAAAAACGACCCGACGGCAGCACCTACCGCTCGCTGTCGTTTGCCGAGCAGTGCCGCCTGGCCGACATCCAAGACTCGGACCATAAAGTGGTGCAGCTTGTTGCGCTGCAGCAGGGAATCGTCCCCGAGGTCTATGCCAGAAACCAGAGGCGGCTCACCAGCGAGGATCAGATCAAACTCCTGGTGAGCCATGTCGCCGTGATCGGTCTTGGCGGCCTCGGCGGCACGGTCACCGAGATTCTGGCTCGGATAGGCATCGGCCGCCTGACCCTGGTGGATGGCGACCGCTTCGATGATTCCAATTTGAACCGGCAGCTGCTGAGCAGCACCGAGGTGCTGGGCACGCCCAAAGCTGTGGTTGCCGAGGCACGGGTGCAAGCGGTCAATCCGGCGGTGGAGGCAAGAGCGGTGACCTCGTTTCTCACCGCTGAAAACGCGGAAAATCTGCTGGGTGATTCCACTATTGCGGTCGATTGCCTCGATTCTATCACCGATCGGTTCACATTGGAAGCGGCCTGCAGGAAGATGGGAATAGTCATGGTATCTGCGGCCATCGGCGGCACCTCCGGCCAGCTCACGGTCACCTTTCCGGAGGATCGGGGCTTATCAAGAGTATACGGTCCGCCTGAAAAGGCAGTTCACCGTGGGGTGGAAAAAACCATGGGAACCCTGCCTTTTGCCGCCATCACCATGGCGGCCATGGAGTGTGCCGAGGTGGTTGCCATGGTTGTCGGCAATCCATCGGGCCTCAGAAACAGGCTGCTGTTCACCGATCTGATCGATCATACTCTTGAAATCGTCGATTTAGAGTGATTGATCAGCAAGCGCCTCACAAACCATCTGGACCAGCGCCCATATTCCGTCCCCGGGCAGCAGCAGATCAATAGATTTATCATACAGCACGGTCAGGGCCGGCTCGAGTTCGTCATCGCCGCACCAGAGAATGAGCTTGAACGGAATGAACGGGAGAACCCAGAGCCTGACGGCGGCGTCGCCGCTTTCGTCAATTTCTACCCCACCGTACTTTTTGGCGGCTGCTAAGAACGCATCGACATCGTGGCTAAATCTTTCAAGCACCGCTTCGGTGCGTAATTGATGGGGTCCTCGAAAAAACTCACGGCAGGACAGATCTTTTTCACTCACCCATTGTCCGCTCAGTGGCACTGACCGGCACTTGGCCAGATAGACCACGGCCACAAAAGCGGGCAGGGGGGGCGCCGCCTGCCAGTGCCCCTGGCGCTCAATGTCCACTTGTTGCCGGGTTGTGTCGATCCGCAATGATCTGGTGAGCATCTCAAGTGTGAGCGTGCCGTCGTCTGCAAGCGTGGCGCCGGAGCAGCGCACGATATCCTCGAGTCCTCTATGGTTGATTTCCTGCCAATGTTGATCCGGTATTGGTAACTGCTCCCCGGGTTGATCTGAGTTCTCCAAAAGTTTTCTCCTTCTCTTCTGCATATTCAGATAGCCGTTGCTGAACGGATAGCCTGATATACCGTCGCTAGAAAAATTCTCACAGGGAAACTGATCGCAGTCCCCTAGACAGTAATCGATACGGTTCAACCGGGCGCAGGCCAAAAGAGGACATGGTGCACCCAGCAGACGCTCCTGAGCTTCAAGTTTCGACCGAGCCTGCTCACTTGTCCCGCTGCCGCAGCTGGAGCATACTCCCCGCTGGTTCAGACGACAGGCATCGCAGTGTATTCCGCAGGCTCCGGTGGGCATTCTAGCCTTCCTCAGAACAGAAAATGAAGTTCCTGGATCTGGTTTTTGGGGAAACGGGAATCAATCTGGCTTCTCTTTTGCAACTTACCCAATCGAACACCTCTTGGTGACAATATTTTGACCTGTGTGCCGAGGTTTCTGACGCTTGATATCAATTATCTCGGGAATGATAATCGAAAACATAAATATTGTGTCAAAATTTTAACTATCGCCTTCGCTGTCGTACTACAAGGAAACGCATGTCTACCCAATTCAGAGAGATTTTCGGCCCGTACAAGGAGATGTCGGTTCGTTATGATCACAACCAGGAAGCGCTCTGGTGCTACTTCAACCCCGCCCAGCGGCCCTGCTTTTCACCGAGAATGCTGAAGGAATCGAAGCAGATACAGCAGGCGGTCATCAGGTATTTCGAAGCCGGGAAAGGACTGGACGAGTTTCCCATACGCTACCTGATTCTGGCCTCCCAGACCCCGGGCGTGTTCAATCTCGGCGGCGATCTCGAGTTGTTCATACATCTAATTCAAAACTGCAATCGCCGGCAATTGCTCGAATATGCCACCTATTGCATCGATATCTGCTACACCAACACGGTAAATCTCAACCTGCCTCTGACCACGATTTCCTACGTCGAGGGTTCAGCCCTGGGGGGCGGCTTCGAATCGGCCATGTCAAGCAATTACCTGATTGCCGAAAAACACTCGCAAATGGGTCTTCCGGAAATTCGCTTCAACCTGTTTCCCGGTATGGGCGCCTACAGTTTTCTGGGCAGGAAGGTGGGCATGGTCAAAGCCGAGGAAATGATAACCACCGGAAAGATTTACAGCGGCCCCGAACTGCATAAGATGGGATTAGTCGACATCCTGGCCGAGTCCGGGCAGGGCTACGAAGCGGTCGACTGTTTTATCCGCAAACATAGGCGCGCCGCAAACGGCCTGCAGTCAGTTCATAAAGTCAGGCAGATTTTCAATCCGGTGACCTATGAGGAACTGATGGACATCGCCAAGGTCTGGGTCGACTCGGCTCTGCAGCTCAAGGACAAGGATCTGAAAACCATGGCCCGGTTCGTTCTTGCCCAGAATCGCGGCCAAATGACCGCCCAGCATAAGCCCAAAAAGGTCCACCTGGTCAGGACCAGGCAGGACCGTCGTCTCAATCCGACAGACACGGCTTTCCCCCTATTTGACAGCAATGGCAACGAGATTTTCTATGATCGACGCAAGAATTTTGATCGCCGCGCCATCGATATCATGCAGGTAAGCAATTAGCGAATCGGCCGTTTCGGCGGCCGCTTCGTTCATCATTCTGCAGTTCTCCTCGCTTCCTTTCTTCAGCTGGTGAAAATCGCCGGAACCCGTCTCCCTTTTTTCGCCCCAACCCATAAGAATATTTTATTTTTTTGTATCATTCTGATAGTCTGGATGGTAACCAAAAGGGATTCGCAGGGAAGTGGCTTCCCTTGATTAATCATGTCCAGTATTTTTCCCAGAGGATCTGACAACTCAGCAGATGACGGGCAACGACTCTCAAAGGCAGCAATCTCAGAATAATTTTACCAACAAGATCCTTGCAGACAAGATCGACAACCTTTATTCGAGCAATCTGCTCAGTACGGTTGCCCATCTTTTTTGCGGGTTTTTCTATGTCTGTTTCCAGTTTCCCTACCACCACACACAGTCACTGATCTTCTGGTTCGGGGCGATTGTCATCGTTTACGTGTTCCGCTATTTTCTTGTGAAGACCTATTTCGACAAGGATGTCGGCTTCAAGGAGAGGCCCATATGGCTTATCCGTTTCAGGTTCGTCAGCCTGGCGGTAGGACTGATCTTCGGCTCCACCATCATTTTTTTCCACCCGTACGACTCCGTCCCCAACCAGATGTTCACGGTACTTCTGCTCGCCGGCCTGGCGGCCGGTGCGCTGACGGTGCTGGTGGCCGACTATATATGCTACACGGGGTATGCAATCTGCCTGCTCGCCCCGGTCGTGGTGTATGCCTTCTTTGCGCCGGAAACGCTCAATTTTTTCGTGGCCTTCCTTGTTCTAATCTATCTCTTCACCTTGACCAGGGCCAGCAAGCGACTTAACGCCGTGCTCGTTTCTTCTCTGCACCTGAGATACGAGAATCTCTCGCTGGTCGAAGATCTCGAAGAAGAAAAGAACCAGCTCAACAACAGGCTGGGCAGGATACTCAATGACAGCTCCAACGAACTCTATATCGTCGATGCAGATAACCTGAACTGTCTGCAGTTCAACAAGGGAGCCCTGGACAACCTGGGGTACACCGAGGCCGAACTGTCCGAAATGACCCTGGACGACATCATCGTCGATCTGAATAAGGAAGAGATACTTTCCCTTGTCGCTCCGCTGCAACTTGGAGGGAGAGAGTCCCTGACCTACAAGACCCTGCAGAAACGCCATGACGGCTCCACCTATCCGGTGGAATTGAGAATTCAGTATTCGGCCCAGGAGGATCCTCCTGTCTATGTCGTGACGGCGCTCGACATCACCGAGCGTGATGAAGCCGAGAAAAAGCTCATTCACCAGGCCAATTTCGATCAGCTCACTAATTTGCCCAACCGGTATTACATGCTCAGCTACATAAGAAGCGCGTTTGCCAGGGCCAAAAGGCAGAATTCAAAAGTTGCGCTGCTCTATCTCGATCTGAACAATTTCAAGGATATCAACGATACGCTCGGCCACGCAACCGGGGATGAACTGCTGAAAATGGTGGCCCACAGGATTCTGCTGCTGCTGCGTGAGACCGATACGGCGGCCAGAATGGGGGGAGATGAGTTCCTGGTGCTGCTGGAGGGGCTCAATCGTCAGGAGCAGGCGGAAATTGTCGTGCACAAGATTATCAGCTCCTTCAGCGAGCCCTTCTTTGTCAACTCCAACGAGATATATACCTCGGCCAGCATCGGCATCAGTACTTTCCCGGATGACGGCAACTCGGTGGAACTGTTGATGCAGTATGCCGATACGGCGATGTATTACGCCAAAAAGGACAGCAGCACCCACTACCGTTTCTTCTCCCATGAGCTGCGCGCCTATATAGACGAGCAGCTCGCCATCGAGAATCGTCTGCGGCACGCCATTAAAAATGATGAACTGTTTGTCTACTATCAGCCTAAAATCGATACCAAAACCGAAAGGGTGGTCGGCGCTGAAGCGCTGGTTCGCTGGCAGAATAAAGACCTCGGCATGGTGCCGCCGTCGATTTTTATCCCGGTCGCCGAAAAATACGGACTCATCGAGGAGATCGGCTCCTGGGTCATCGAAACCGCCTGCAAGGAAGCGGTGGTGTGGAAGGAACACTCGGACTGCGATCTTCAAGTGGCCATCAACATTTCACCGCGACAGTTCAGGTCCAGCAATTTTCTCAGCATCGTCGATCGGGCTCTGGAGTTGAGCGGCCTCGAGGACAGCATGCTGGAAATAGAGATTACCGAGAATCTGCTCATGCAGGATGCCCAGGAACCGCTGGAAATCCTCAATAAGCTGCTCGACAGAAACATAACCCTGTCGCTCGACGACTTCGGCACCGGCTATTCTTCGCTCAGTTACCTGAAGCAGTTTCCGCTTCAAGTCCTTAAAATCGACCGCAGTTTCATCAACGACATGATGGAAAACCAGTACAATATGTCCCTGGTTGACGCCATTATCGCCATGGCGCAGATTCTTGACTTGCGGCTGGTCGCCGAAGGGGTGGAAACCAGGGAGCAGTTCGATTTTCTGAAAAGCAGAAAAGTCGAGGTGGTGCAGGGATATCTGTTCAGCCCGGCCATTCCCGCCGAAAAATTCAGGGAATACATTCAGATGGTTCGTCCGGGCCGTGATGTAGGGTGAAAATTCCCTGCGGGGATTGCTCCGGGGGAAAATCAGACTATCTGAAACAGGGAACAGATTGATCAGGATCGCTTGGTGAACCGGTCGGTGACCACCATCCCGCCTTTGGGAGCCTCCTGCAAGGTACGCTTGGCATCCGGGTCCTCGGTAAATTCCTCAATCAGAGAGACCGACTGAAAGGGCAGCATCAGCTGCCGGACACCACCAAAACTCTTTCTTATCTCATCGTCCGCCGGATTAATCAGGACGCCATTTTCAGCCGGCAGCACCAGGTCCTTGATGGAGACGAAATAGGGATGGGTCATGTCCAGGCTGAGGGCCTTGAGTTCGTATTCCTTCTCCTTCCAGGTAAAGTGGACGCGGAAAATGTTCATTGTCGATCTCTGCCGGTAGGCTATAGTGGGTTCATCAATAGATGAAAATAATGGTTCGTATATCTGAGCAAACTATTCCCCACCCCGTTTACCTTGTCAACAAATGGTTGAGTCGAGACCGGCCGCTCGACAGCTGCCGGGGAGTGGAGCAGAAAATAATGTGCCGGCGTCACGCTCGTTAAGATCGCGTTTCTGATCGGGAGGTCTGTATGGCTGTTGTCCAGGAAGTTTTCGGTACCTGCCAAGAGAGGACAATTCACCGCTACACCATGTCCAATGAGGTCGGGGTAAGGGTAAGCGTCACCAATTACGGCGGCATCATCACGTCCCTGAAAGTGGTGGATCGCGCGGGCCGGGAGGCGGACGTGGTGCTCGGCTATGACAGGCTGGAAGGTTATATAGAAGATTCGATCTATATCGGCAGTCTGGTCGGGCGTTATGCGAACCGGATAAAAGGCGGCGTGTTAAAGATCGGTAAATCGGCGTATCAACTGAGCTGCAACAGGCCGGGAATCCATCTGCACGGCGGCCATGAGGGCTTCAACAAGAAGATATGGGAAGCGGACATAATTGCAGACGGGCGCGGGCCCGGGCTGCGGCTTTCCCTGACCAGCCCCGATGGCGATGAAGGCTATCCAGGCACTCTGCGGGTTCGGGTCAGCTATATTCTGACTGAGAACAGCGAGCTAATCATCGATTATCAGGCCGAGACAGACAAACCGACCGTGGTGAATCTAACCCAGCACAGCTACTTCAACCTGGCGGGCACAGGAGATATCACCAATCACGTCATGCAGATCAACGCCTCTGAATATACCCCGGTCGGCCCCGACCTGATTCCCACCGGCGAGCTCGCCTCGGTCGACGACAGCCCGTTCGATTTCAGATCGCCCCGGCGCATTGACCAGGCCATGTCTGAGGAGGGTACCCGAAAGAACGCCGGTGAGGGTTTTGACCACAACTACGTTCTTGACACCCATGGCGATGCCGCCAAAATCGCCGCCTCGGTCTATCATGAAGAATCGGGTCGGCTCATGGATGTCTACACGACCAAGCCGGGACTGCAGCTGTATACCGGCAACTATCTTGACGGCCGCTGGAAAGGACGCGGCGGAGTGGGTTTTTTCAAGCATGCGGCGCTCTGCCTGGAGACCCAGTATTATCCTGACAGCCCGAACCAGCCGTTATTTCCTTCACCTGTGCTTGTCCCGGGTGAGCTCTACCACCATACGACAATCTACCGATTTGGTCTGCAGGGATGAGCGTGATCAGCTCTGTGGCTGCCGTTATGGCCGGGAATTGGAAGAGCGGGCGGTAGCACTTGCCTGTTCGTTGAGAGTGAATATCGTCTGGGGGCAATGAAAATTAATTTCAAACCACCACTACCGGCCACGGTTCTGCTGCTCGCCCTGTCGGCATTGCCGCTGCTGCTGAATTTCGCCGGCTGCGTTGCCGTTCCTGACCAGGCGGTCGTGGCAAGCGGCAGCATGGACAGGGAACTGGACCGACAACCGGCATCGTGCGGCTCTGCCCTGGAACTTGTAAACCCGGAACGGGACACGGAGGGGATTGACCCCTCCTCGTTCACTGTGCTGAGCTGGAATTCCCACCGCAGCGGCCACAAGGACTGGAACAGTGATCTCATTGTTCTGGGCCGCGGAGCGGACATTCTCCTGCTCCAGGAAGCGGCACTCGGCCCGGTTCTGGACACCCAGCCCGAAATGGCGGCGAATGAGTGGCTGATGGCAAAGGCTTTTCAGCTTGACGAACGGGAGATAGGTGTCATGTCCGCCGCCCGTGTGGCTCCCCAGGCGTACTGTGCCTCTCGGGAGCCGGAGCCGCTCTTCAAGATTCCCAAAATCGGCCTGGCTGCGTCATATCCGCTGGCAGGACTGGACACGTCTCTGCTGGTGGTAAATATCCATCTTGTCAATTACACCATCAATGTTGCTGCCGTTCAGCGCCAGATCAGCGCTCTGGAAGAGATCGTCAGGGCCCATGAGGGACCGGTCATCGTGGCCGGTGATTTCAATACCTGGAACGATGAGCGGGAGTCGCTGGTACGTCAGAAGATGACCGAGCTCGAAATGAATCCCGTATCTTTTGATCCGGATCACCGGGTAAGCTTCTTCAGCCACAGGGTGGACGGCGTCTACTACCGGGGACTCGAGGTGACGAAATCCCTGTCTCATCAGGTCGAGAGCTCCGATCATAATCCCCTGGAAGTGCATTTCAGACTGGATCAGGGAGCAGCCCAATGATGAGACGATGTGTCGTCGTGCTCCTGTTGTCGGGTCTGGGTACCCTGCCCGCCCTGGGAGCGGCTCGGGACTGGCAGACGGAAGTAACTCATCTTCTCGACTTTATTGAAGAATCTGACTGCAGTTTTGTCCGCAACGGCAAGGAGTACGACTCCGTCGAGGCCCGCGCACATATCGGCAAGAAATATGACTATGTGAAGAAACGAATCAGTTCGGCAGAGCAGTTCATTGCCTACGCGGCGAGCAAGAGTTCCATAACCGGAACCCCCTATCAGGTAACTTGTGGTGAGGCCACCATGCCAAGCAGCGCCTGGCTTGAAGAGGCTCTGCAGCGCTATCGGGCGGCGCACTAATCACCCCGTGGCCGCTCTGGCAGGAATAAAAAGTGTTGACATCTTCCGACCAGAACAATAAATGGTGGTGAACATCAAAGATTCTGACTTAAGCACCGCAGTACTTGAGATCATTGCAGATTTTAGTTGATCGTCAGCTTGTTATCGGCCATCCGGCCAGCGTCCTTTGCAGAGGCCTCCCTGTCTCATTGCTCTTTTTTCTCTTCTTCTCTGCTCTCTTCAGTGAGAGTGGTTGCGCTAATGAAGCTCCGCCGTTAAAAACTCCGCCGGCAGCAGTGCCTCCGCCGGTAATAAACGGTGACGCCAGACCGGTCGAAGAAATACGAGAGGAACGCGTTACCGGAATACCTATTTTGAGTGAAGAGCAGGGCCAGACCCTCGACAAGAGATCTGCCCAGGGAGATGATATCCCCTATCTAAGCCCCGAGTCTCAAGCGCAGCTGGATGATCTGCAGAAGAAGGGCAGTGCGCTGGTGCTTAGCGCCGCCGAGTGGATCGATTCATTTTTCGACGATCCCAGGTACCTGGCAGAGGAAAACCGAACCCGGGCCAAAGTGAAAATAGGCCTCGGGTATTCCGAGCTGTATGACTTGGAAACCTTCGGTGCGATAGATCTGCGGGTCAACCTGCCCAGGCTGGAAAAACGGGCCAATGTGTTTCTGCGGCTCAATGACGACAGCGATTTCGATGCCGATTCCAGCCCCATCCCCAACACCGAAGGCGGCAGTAAAAACGATAATGAGCAATTGACGGCCGGCGTGCAATACTTTCTGGCCATGGGTGAGAGATACAATGTGTCAACCGAGGTCGGGGCATCTCTTAATTACCTGTTTGCCGGGCTGCGCTATCGTCACCTGCATTCCCTGTCTGATGACGGCTGGTCGGGAAGATTCACCAATCGACTGCGCTACTACACCGATGACGGGTGGGAGAACAAAGCCTCCTACGACATAGAGAAATTCTTCGGCCAGCGGTTCATGTCGCGCTCAATATTGACCGCGATATTGTCAGAATCGAGAGAGGGAATGCCTTTTTCGGCGGTGACCAGGCTCTATCAGGTGTTCAATATCGATTCGGCGATCGCCTACGATGTCGGGGGCTACTTCGACACCGAACCGGATCTCGAGCTCACCGATTTCCAGATCAAACTGCGCTACCGGCAGCGCTTCTTCAGGGACTGGCTGGTACTCGAGGTGGCACCGCTGGTCACCTTCCCGAAAGAGTACGACCATCAGTTCAATCCGGGGATCCTGACCAGGTTTGAGATCGATTTCGGCTACCTTCAGGACCAGGAAGCTTACGAATCAATCTTCAAATTCTGATGGCTACCCCGTCATCGATAACTGACTTGGCTCCTTACCCTGTCGGCAGGGTCAGGACCGGCGCCAGTCCCTCGCCTCCGCCTTCTGCGAGGCTCAGGAGGAAGAGGAGAAAGGAAAACATGCGCTTGGACCGGAAGTCGGTGTCCTCGATATAGAACCAGTAGTCTCGGTACTTGACAGCCAGAAAGGGGTCCTTGGGCTTGTCCCGGGTACTTTCGACGAACACCCTTGAGCGTACCTCTTCATAGCTTGAAGCTTTGTTTATCGCCCCCGGGCTGGCTCGATTTTCCTGCACATGCTGCTCCGGAATATGTACGAATTGCGACAGTTCGGCGATGATATCGAACATCGATCTGGTCAGCATGGCTATTTCACGATCATCCGAGGCGGTGGAGCCATAGACCAGACGATACTCGTTGGCATTCGGGTTGAGACCGAGAAGTTCGGCAATTCTCTGGCTGTTTTGTTTAATTTCAGCGCTCAGGTTCTGGCGGAAAAAGATAATCGTCTTTTCTCCCTCGCGCTCGACCAGGCGGCTTCCCAGTCCCCCGGTTCTCTGCATGGCGGTGAGAATTTCAAGGAGCTCGTCGAATCCTTCATCGGCTTCATGCGTACTCAGCCTTTTTTCACTGCTGTTGTACAGATCGTTAATGGCGGTGAGACAGACGCGCAGCAGGAAGTCGGCGTTCCAGCCGGACTGGATCAGCAGAAACAGGGCGTGGGGGGGAATCGGAGTGAGAAGGCTTTTGTAGAATTTCTCGCCCATCAGCGGGCTGTAGGTGATGGTGGGCCGGTCCGAATACTTGCCCGAGCCGGTCAATCCGAGACCGTCGCCTATCAAGTCTCCAGATCGAAAGGTGGCGGCAGCTTCCAGTTCGCGTTCGAGGATATACTGGTTCACCACTGAGCCTACCTCAAGAAACATCGGCGTATCGCCGTAGCGAATTTTGATGATGTTGAGCAGCATCATCTCTTTCCACGACTCCGCTATGGCGGTTGAATATTCGAAGCGATCCCGTTCGATCGTCGCGGGGCCGATGCTGTTGCAGCCGCTGACAAGAAGTGCTGCAATAAGGGTGCTGAGGGTAATTAGCTTGTTAAGAATCATGTATCCCGACCAGTATATTTTTCTCACCTGCAGATTGCCAATTAATGGTTAATTTTACGGCATAAATAACCTAATAACTGGGGTAGGGGAAGCCTGTCAAGTAATTACAGTCTCTGGCAATACCTGATCCTCCACCCTATTCCCCATTTCTTTGTAAGTGTTGATGCTTGTTGTGTGAGGGTGCAGAGCAACGTCATATAAGGGGGTATAATGATCTCGACTCCACAAAAGATAGTGTTTCTTTGGGTAATAATTTTCCTGGCTGCTTCTGCCAGTGCGGTGCACGCCATACAAACATTGGTTTGGCCCCCAGTTATGGCAGTCTCGCTGCTCAATTCATTCTTTCGCTTGCGTATTGTGACTTGAGAGTCAGGCCTGCACAGGCAAACATCCTATCTTTTACATACTGTCTTTTTACTGCACCGGCGACCGCCTGTGGATAATTGTGAATTTCTGCGCTTGCCGGGATGAGCTTTGAGCTTATTTTCTTATGTGCTCAATTCTATTTAAAATGAGGGACATGCAATGAAACTGCTTCTCAAGGTCATAGGGTATACGTTCATTGGTATCGTTGGCTTCATACTCCTGGCCTTCATCACTTTGCAATTGATCAGTGACGACCAGTATAAGAAGTGGCTCACTGGGGCGGCCGAGTCGGCCACCGGCAGGACCCTGGCGATCGATGGCGAGTTCGATGTGCAGATAGGCCCTACTCTCGGCCTGGCTGCCCATGACATCCGGTTTGCCAATGCCCAATGGGGTACGAGAGAAGAGATGGTCACCGCAGACGGCCTGCTGGTGCAGCTGCGACTCCTCCCCCTGTTCAAGGGAACGCTTGACCTCACGGTGGAGCTCGAGGCCCCGGATGTACTGTTGGAGACCAATGCCCAAGGAGACGGTAACTGGGTGCTTGCCACCGGTGATGAAAAGCCGGCAGTGGAGGAACCGATGCAGGAGGGCGAAGAGCTGGGCGAGAAAGACTCTTTCAAGCTGCCGGTGAAACCCTATATTCGTAATTTTCAAATCAGCGACCTTGTCTTTGTCTTCGCTGACGGGGCAAAGAAAAAGCGCTTGGACGCGACGATTGAGACACTGAGGCTTTTCGTTGAAGACAATGATATACCGCTTAATCTGGTGGCGACCTATCAAGGTGCACCGATTGAGCTGACGGGTTCGCTGGGCAATATTGAACAGTGGTACGCCAATGAGATGACCCCGGTTGCACTGCAGGGAAAGTTGAATGAAGCCGCTCTTGGACTGGAAGGCAGCGCCGGTCCCCTGCTGCCCGAGCCCAATGCCCAGATCGATGTTACCCTCAACGCTGCCGACATCTCGACCTTTGCACCTTTTGCCGGGGTGGAGCTGCCCGCCCTGCAGGGGCTCGATCTCTCCCTGCGCTTTCGGGCCGCAGAGGGGCAATTGGCTACCGATAATATCAAACTCAACCTGGATGATCCGCGGCTGCTGCTGGCGATTCACGGTGCGGTGGCCAACCTGACCGAGTTGTCGGGGATCGACGTGCAGGCCGAGATCTCCTCCGAGCAAGCCACCGAGCTGCTCAAAGGAGTGGATCTGCCGGGACGCTATCTCCTTCCCCAGACTGTGCAATTGAAAGGGGCAGTAAGCGGCAGTAAGGAGCAACTCGCGGTAAGCGATCTGCAGCTGCAGCTCAAGGATTCAGGACTTGCTATCAGTTTGACCGGAGCGATGGAGAACGTGCTCGATTACCAGGGCGGCAGCGCCGATCTAAGCGTGAACCTGGAATCAACTTCGATAATCGGCGGCTATATCGGCCAGGAAATTCCCTCTTTCGGTCCTGTTAAAGGGCTGGCGAAGCTTTCTTCGAGCAGCAAGACCTTGCAGCTTGAGTCTCTGCAGCTCGATCTTCAGGACCCCGTCCTGAGCGCCCGCATTGATGGGTCGGCTCAGAAGATCGGCGGATCTGGTGACGAGAAATTTACAGTAAGCGGAATCGATATCAAGGCTGAAGCGGCGACGGACCAGCTGGCCGAGATCCTCACCAAAGCTGGTATAGAGTTGCCCGTTGAAGTGCCTTCATCCGTTGCCATCAATGTGGCTTCCTCGGGCAGCCTCGACCAACTGGAGATAACCGATTTGCTGGCCACGGTAAAGGATTCGGGCGTGGAGCTGAAGTTGACCGGTACGGTCGCCAATATCATTGATCAGACAGGTGTTGCCGCCCAGTTGAGCGGCAGGATCGACGATACGGAGACCCTGACCAGGTTCGCCGGGGTGGAGGTGCCGGCGCTTGGTTCGCTGAACCTCGACTCGAATTTTTCATCGGCTGAGGATTCGTACCGGTTGGATGATCTCGAACTGGCGCTGGACGGTGATCTGATTCAGGCGAAGGTGAGAGCTGCGATCGCCGACCTGATGGCCCTGACCAAAGTGGCGGAAGGAACGGAAGCTTATGCCCGGGCCGGAATCGATGTCTCAGTCGATATGGAGACGGGGGCGCTTGCTGAAATCGGCAAGCTGGCGGGAGTGGCAACGATCCCTGATTTGGGAACCTTGAACATCCGGGGCAGGCTTGGTTCGTCGGACCAATCCCTGGCTCTGGAACATCTCGACCTGGCTCTTTCAGGAGACGAGATCGAGGCCGAGGTGAAAGCCGTGGTGGCGGATGTGATGGTCCTTGCAGGAGTTGCCCAGGATCGGAAAAATTTCGGCAAAGCAGGTATAGACCTCACGCTTGATGCCAACACCTCTTCTATCGCGAATCTTCTCGACAAGGTGAGCCCCGGAATCGATCTTCCAGAGCTCGGTTCACTGGAGCTTGACGCGCATCTTGGGTCGACTGAGGCATCACTCACGCTGGATACGCTCAAGGCATCTTTAAGCCAGGACGGCATAGAAACCAGGGCAGATGTGGTGATCAAGGATCTCCTCAAGATCTCAGGCATCAGGGCGGTTATTGACGGCAACCTGGATTCGTTAGCCACTTTGTCCGAATTGGCGAATAAAGAGTTGCCGGAGACCGGTCCCTGGGTTGCGCAGATCAAGGCCGATACAGAAAGTCCGGAAAGCCCGGTAACCTTATATGCCCAGCTTGATGGCGAAGGAACCAAGACGGTGATCGAGGCACTGTTCCCCGATCTTATGGCACCCCAGACATTTGAGACGCAGCTCACCATAGATGTGGAGTCGCTGACCAGGCTCGGAGCTCTGTTCGCGGCTAAAATACCTGAAGACAATCCGATAAAGATAACCGGCAAAGCCTCGGGAAAACCCGGTGAGTATCGCCTTGAAGAGTTTACGGCTCGGAAAGAGAAGAGCGAGATCCTGGCCAATCTTGCCTACCTGAGTCCGCCGGCGGAAGATGTCGAGCGTAAACGTATCAGTGGTGAACTGACGATAACAGATTTCGATTTCACGGATTTTCTGGCAGCCAAGGAAGAGACTGCTGAATCAGAAGCTGAGCAGGTTTCCGGTGCTGAGGCGGAGGCTGTTGAGACCGAGATAAAGGATGCTGAGACAGAGATAGAGGCCGACGAGACTGAGATGGTTGCAGAGCAGGCGCCAGAGCAGCAGGCCGAGGAACCCCCGATCACCGGAAAGAGGATATTTTCTGCTGAACCACTGGCTGTAGGGGTGCTGCGCGATTACGATGTTGACCTGAAAATCGATGCCTCTAATGTGCGGATCCCCAGCGGTATCGACATGAGCGGTACAATTGCAATCAGCCTCGATGACGGCCTTCTGCGAGTTGATCCGTTTGCTCTCAGTCAGACCAACGGCGGTTCCGGCAAAGGCTATATTGAGCTTGATGGTCGAAACGATGATGCCGTGCTGGACGTGGCTCTGAAATTCGATGATTTCGTCTCCCCCCGATTTGGCGGGCTTTTCGATCTCGATGTCGATCTTGACGGCAATGGGAGGTCAGTAGCGGATATCATGGGCAGCCTGAACGGCCATTTTGCCGCCGATTTGCAAGATGTGGAGTTGGAAAAATCGTTTATGAGCCAGTTCGGGGCTGGGTTGCTCTCCAACCTGAACCCGCTGGACAGTGACAAGACGACACTGGAATGCGCCGTAATCCGCTTAGATATCGAGGACGGAATTGCCGACTTCCACAGGAAGATTGCCGCCCAGACCACCGAAGTAACCTGGATGGGGGGAGGGGAGATCAACCTGAAGACCGAGGAGCTGGATGTGGGGATCGCGCCCAAAGCCAGGGGGCCGATAAGCGGGCTCACCAACGTAGGTCTGGCCTCGCTGGTCCATGTCGGCGGCACCCTTGCCGAACCGAGGATAGGTGTCGATGTGGCCGAAGTCGCCAAAAAATATGTGGGCTACACCGCCTTCGTTGCCACCGGCGGGCTTTCGTTTTTGGCCCAGAAACTGGTGGAGACGACCCAGGCCAATATGGATCAGTGCAAGAGGATACTGGGCGATCTGGAAGAAACTGTGGACGAAGAGGTGAAGACCGAAACGGAAAAGTAGATTTTACACTCAGACTGGCCGCACCACCCCGCGATGACGTTGTCGTTCTGTCTCATTCGCGTGTGCATCCCTCGGAGCTTCGAGCCGGACGCCAGTTCTGCTGATGGCTGCGAATCTGCCGGATGATTAGCGCTGAAAATCGTTTAAATCAAAGAGACAATGTAGTACTCTTTACCTTTCTCAAAATGGGTTAAAAGAAAAGATAACGATTTTCAGTGGAGGGATCAGTTTTGGTCAAATTTACACAAATCATCAGAGCGTTCATAAACGGTATCGCCAGGAGCAAGCTGTCGCTGGTCGGGGCGACCATGACTACGGCATCATTCCCGATTCTGCTGGGGGGGATTCTGCTCGAATTGTTCGGCTTCATCCACAATCAGTATTTCGGCTTCGTGCTTTACATGTTTGTTGCCCCGGCCTTCATCATCGGGCTCGTGCTGATTTTTCTGGGACTCTTTTTCTTCAAGGGTAAAGAAGATGTCGGCCTGTTTACCCATGAATATCTCAGCGACAAGTTGTCGGTACCGGAAAACTTCATCAAGCTCAGGAAGATCATATTCCTGGCCACCAGTCTGACCTTCGTCAATGTGTTCGTGATCATTCTGCTGGCCTATACCGGCTACCACTACACCGAGTCAAACGAGTTCTGCGGCCAGCTCTGCCACTCGGTCATGGAGCCTGAGTATTCCACCTATATGAAATCCCCCCACAGCAGGGTCAAGTGTGTCGAATGCCATATTGGCTCGGGCGCCCAGTGGTTTGTAAAATCGAAGTTGTCGGGAACCAGGCAGCTGGTTGCGGTGGTGGCCAAGTCGTATGCCACACCGATCGAAACTCCCGTGCACGGCCTGCGTCCGGCCCGCGACACCTGCGAGGAGTGCCACCGTCCCGAGTTGTTTCATGGAGACAAGCTCTACATCAAGGATAAATATCTCTCCGACGAGAACAACACGCATGTGCAGACGGTCATGCTGCTCAAGGTGGGGTCCGGCGGTTACCAGGGATCGGAGGCTCACGGCATCCACTGGCATGTTGCCGAGGAAAACAGGATAACCTACACGCACAGCGACTGGGAACGCGAGGAGATAAGCCAGGTGACGCTCATCAAGCCGGACGGCACCACGGTGGTCTTCGACAAGCACGACGGCGATGTACCGCCTGAACAGCAGACCTATACCAGGGAAATGGACTGCATAGACTGCCACAATCGGCCTACCCATGTCTATAAAACGCCGGAAGACGCGATCGACGAGAAGCTCCTGCTGGGAGCCATCCCCACCGAACTGCCCTATATCCGGAAAATCGGCTACGAGCTGATCACCAGGGATTACGAAAGCCATGAGGAGGCAAAAAACAAGATTGCCACCGAACTGCGCGCCTGGTATCGGCTCAAATACCCCAATGTGGTCAACAACAATATGCCGATGCTGGAGAAAGCGGTTTCAGGCGTGCAGGCTGCATACCTGGAAAATGTCTGGCCGTCCATGAAGATCGGCTGGAACACCTACCGCAGTCTGCGCGGCCACCAGGGCAACTCGGGCTGCTTCCGCTGCCATGACGACGAGCATGAAACCAGCGCGGGCGAGACTATCTCGATGGACTGCGAGGCCTGCCACATCATTCTGGCCGAAGACGAAGCCAATCCTCAGATCCTGGAGACTATCCAGGGAATCTAACCGGTAACACCCAGCAAAAGAAAAAGGCCGACCGGTTTATCCGGCCGGCCTTTTTGTATTGGCCTTAAAATTCTTGAGGTGCCAGATCAGTCTTCCCAGTTGATCCAGGATTCGTCGTGCAGCTTCACGTCCGGGTAACCCAGATAGCGCAGCATGAACATCGCAGCGGCTGCCCAGTTGCCGGTATTGCAGGAGACGACGATGGTTTGATTGGGTCTGATGTTTCTCTCGCGCAGCACCCAGAGAAGCTCTTCGGCGCTCTTCAGATAGGAGTCGTCCATGAACAGGCCGGGCAGAGGGAACTTCACCGAGCCGGGGATGCTGCCCGGGCGGTCGGCGAGGCCATGGCCCACCAGGCCGGTGGATTGCTGCATGACCCTGACATCGACGATTTTCATATCGGGATTGTCGAGATTTTCCTTCAGGTATTCGGTATCCACGATCAGGTTTTTCCTGGATTTAATGGCAAAGGTCTTTTCTTCCCAGTCGGGTTCTTCGTCGGAAAGCTCATAATCGGCCAGCTCCCAGGCCATGATGCCGCCGTCGAGAATGGCAATGTTTTCAGCTCCGGCATAATCGAGGATGCCCAGCAAGAAGCCGGCATCCATGCCCCGCTTGGCATAGACAACGATATGATCGTCAATGGCGATCCCATATTCCCCGAGTGTCTCGGCCAGGGTCTCGTCCTCTTCGATGGTCAGGGCGGTATCGGAATAAGGGTCGGTCCTCAAGCCCTCGGTTGCATTCGGATCCAGACTGATGGCGCCGGGAATGTGACCATGCTCGTAGTCGCTCTCGCTTCTGGCGTCAAGAATGACAAGATTGTCGTCATCGAGGTGCTCATTGAGCCATTCGACAGTCACAACCCGTGATGCATTGACCCTCGAGCTGTCGATATTGAGCGGCATGACCCGGGCCCGTTTGGGCGGGATCTGGTCATCGGCGACGGTGACCCCGATGTTTGCCTTTATCTCGTAGTCGAGCAGGTCGCTCTCGTCGAGGAATAAATCGCGCTGGCCATGGCAATTGTTGCAGTTTGCATTCTGCCAGGTACGGCGCTGAATATTGTGAGGTGAGGCCCGTTTCCAGGTAGAGGCAACGTCAAAACGGGGGAAGCCGTCCTTGATATAGTAATCGAACAGCTTGTGATCGACAGGCACATGCCTGAGGATGACATATTTATAGTTGTTGTCGGGTATGCGATCAGGGTTGAAGCCGATTTTCATTCCCTCGAATTCATGATTGTTGATGAAATAGGCGATGCCCTCCTCATCGGTACCGGTGTGACAGCTGTAACAGTTGACGTAGGTCTGCGAATGGCAGACCTGGCACTGAACCTTGTTGTTGTGAATACGGTGGTCACGCACCGATCCATATTGCAGGTCCTGGTGGCAGTCCTTGCAGTTGGCCGCCTCTTCGAGGTGATAACGGTTCTCCAGACCCTCCGGGGCGGCGGCATGCATCTCTTCGGCAGAGTGACAGTCTTCACAGCTCATGTTGTATTCCCGGAGATGGACGTCACCCTGGCCGCGGGCACCGAAGAATTCATTGCCCACCCGGCTGCCGTGACAGGCAGTACACTGGTTAACCGGATCCGGCTTGGCGCTGAAGATATGGCCGTTGACGAACCCTTTGCCGGAATATTTCGGTCTGCTGACGTGACAGCCACCGCAGCTTGTGTGACAAGCGGCGCAGTGTCGCTCTCTGCCGTGATCGACTTTTTCCCAGGTGTCCTCGCTGGCCCGCTTTTCCAGGTAGCCTGGAAAGGTCGACAGCGTCATGTGCAGCGACTGCGGCACGGTTTCTGCCTCTTCATGGCACTCACCGCAGGTTTCCTGGGGATTGTTGATCGATGGTTGGGGATCGAACCCTTCGTGGGCGCTTTCTTTGTCGTCGGCGGTGTCGTCGCCGCCGTGACAATCCACACAGGCCAGTTCGCCGTGCGTGGAATCGAGGAAATCCTCCGAGACCAGTACTTTTTCCTGCGGCTCCAACGGAGCCACGGCGCCGCCTCAGCCGCTGCCCGCCTGCATTGCCGAGGTCTTGGTCTTGACCTCAGCCAGATTTTCCTCGAGCAGATCTTCGTCGGTATGGCAGGTGATACAGGTATCACCGTAGACGGTGCCGCCCAGCAGCAGAGAGAAAAGCGCTGCGCAGAGGATCGGTGGTAAAGTGCGTCTGAGGGATAAATGGTGCGTTTCGTGCTTCATTGCAACTCCTCGCTAGTGTGGTAAACCATGGTGGCATTTAAATAGACGAATGTAGTACCATTGCAATCCCGATTTTTCAAGTGATTTTAGCTGGTAACGACCACCACAAAGTGGTATTTGCAAAGGGGGTACAAGGAGTGTCGGCCAGCTTGCAAATTTACCAAAAGCAAGTATAGTCCAACAGCTTTCACGTAGGGCTCTGCTCATTCCGCCCGACCACAGAAGACCTATTATTTCGTTGAAGAGTATGAACAGATTGCAGGCCAATGGGCTGCTGCTGCTCGCTGCACTCATCTGGGGCTCCACCTTTGTGGTCCAGCAGGTGGGAACCGGCGGCCTAAAAACCATGAGCTTTACCGGCATCAGGATGCTGGTCGGCGCCTGCTTCGTGCTGCCTTTTGCCCTGCGTCAATATCGAAAGCTCGTCCAGGAAGAGAAGTCCTTCCCTGGTTCCGGCTGGTTCGGTATCTTCTGTACCGGAGTAGTTTTGTTCACGGCCGCAGCCCTCCAGCAGTACGGTATTTTCCATACCACGGTGACCAATGCGGGCTTTCTGACGGCGATCTATGTTCCTCTGGTGCCACTAATTTCTCTTCTGGTGCTGAAAAGAAACATTCACTGGTCCGCCTGGCCGGCGTCGGTTCTCTGCCTGGTGGGAACCTACATCATGAGCGGCGCCCAGGCATTGGATCTCAAAGTAGGCGACATCTGGGTTATTGCTTCCAGCTTGTTCTGGGCCTGCCATGTCATCCTTGTGGGAACCATGGCAGTGAGGACAAGAGCCCCGCTGGTGGTTGCCTGCGGCCAGTTTTTTGTCTGCGGGATGTGCGGCACCATTCTCGGTATTGTCGTCGAGCAGCCCAGCCTCATCGACCTGCAGTCCGGTCTGTTTGGTATTCTTTATGCGGGTATGCTGTCGACGGGTATTGGTTTTACTCTGCAGGTTGTCGCCCAGCGCTTTACCCATGAGGCAGATGCGGCGATCATTCTGAGCTCGGAAACCGTATTTGCGGCCCTGGCCGGATTTGTTTTTCTGGGCGAGCGTCTCGCCGCGCTTGAATTAGCCGGCGCCTCGCTGATTTTCATCGGTATCATGGCAGTTCAATTGCTGCCCATGTTGAGAAACAGAGCCCGGCGGCTGTCCCATGGAAAAGGCGCTTAAATTGCTTGCTTTTTACCCCTGATTCTTTCTATAAAAGAGGGGCGATTTCTCTGTTCTCCCAACTCACTCTAATACGTTATTCCGCCCTATGATCAACCTGCGTCCGCCTCGCCTAAACCAGCAAATAGCGCGCGACGTTTCTTTTTTTGTCAATAAATTACGAATAGCTACAGGTTTCAGTTCCGGTCTGACCAGGAGGCTGCCATGACAGTACATGTTGCTGATCACCCCCTTATCAATCACAAGCTCGGTCTGCTGCGCGAGAAAGACATCCACACCAAGGATTTTCGGGATCTGTCCTCGGAGGTTGCCCGTTTGTTGACCTATGAAGCGACCAAGGACCTGGAGACCCAGACCAAAATCATCGAAGGTTGGGCGGGGGAGGTCGAAGTAGAGGAAATAAAGGGCAAGAAGATTACCATCGTGCCGATTCTCAGGGCCGGCCTGGGGATGATGGACGGGGTGCTGGACATGATTCCCACCGCCAAAGTCAGTGTGGTTGGATTCTATCGTAACGAAGAAACCCTGCAGCCGGTGGAATATTATGTGAAAACAACCAGTGAGATGGACAAGCGCATTGCCCTGATCCTCGATCCCATGCTAGCCACCGGGGGGACGCTGATTGCCACCATCGACACGCTCAAGCGGGTCGGCTGCAAGACCATTAAGGGGCTTTTTCTGGTGGCGGCGCCGGAAGGCATCAAAAGGGTGACCGACACCCACCCTGATGTGGAAATCTATGTGGCAGCGGTGGATGAGCGGCTCAACGAAGTCGGCTATATCCTGCCGGGGCTGGGAGATGCGGGTGATAAGATTTTTGGCACCAAGTAGCACATTGTCTGCCGCTGCAAGAACTGAAATGGGGATGCATCGTGGACAAATCCGCCCGTAGCCTCTGGGCGGGCAAGCTTGTTATCCGTGACGCTTAATTGCGGGAGCACAGACGTTAAATTCTAGAATGGAGGAAGAGAGCAAGATGGCTGTAGATGCCCATGAAACCGACTACCGACTTCGCATAGGTGATAGTTTGCTGGGAGCCCAAATGCTCTTTGTGGCGTTTGGTGCCCTGGTGCTGGTTCCAATTCTAACCGGGCTAGACCCGAACGTGGCGCTGTTCACCGCCGGGGCCGGGACCCTGGTGTTCCAGGTGGTCACCCGAGGCAGGGTGCCCGTATTCCTGGCCTCGTCCTTCGCCTTTATCGCCCCGATTATATACGGGGTTCAGACCTGGGGAATTCCAGCCACCTTGTGCGGGCTTTCTGCGGCCGGCGTCCTCTATATTATTTTAAGCTTGTTGATTCGGATCTTCGGCTCCGAAATTCTGCATCGCATTCTTCCCCCGGTGGTGACCGGACCGGTGATTATGGTAATCGGCCTGGTGCTGGCCCCGGTGGCTGTGCACATGGCCATGGGGAGAACCGGCGATGGTGCGGCCTGGCTGGTACCTGAACCAACGGCCATGATTGTTGCCGGTATCTCGCTGGCAACTACGGCCCTGGTTGCCTTGCTGGGACGGGGATGGCTGAGATTGATTCCGATATTATTAGGTATCGCTGCCGGTTACCTGAGTGCGCTCGTGCTTGACCTTACCGGATTAACCGCTACCCTGCAGGCCTCCTTTGACCCGGGACAGCTGCAGAACTGGACTGGGCCGACCCTCATTTCAATGGCCCCGATTGCCGAAAGGGCCTGGTTCGCAGTCCCCAATTTTGTACTCCCCGAGTGGAGCTGGGCGGCGATCTTTTTTATAGTTCCGGTCGCCATTGCTCCTGCAATCGAACATTTTGGCGATGTCTTGGCCATCGGCTCGATAACCGGCAAGGATTACCTGGAAGACCCCGGAGTCCAGAACACCATGCTCGGCGACGGACTCGCCACCTCGCTGGCTTCCTTTCTCGGGGGACCTCCGAACACCACCTACTCAGAAGTCAGTGGCGCGGTCGCACTCACCAGAGCATTTAATCCGGCGATCATGACCTGGGCGGCAATCTGTGCCATTCTGTTGTCATTTATCGGGAAGATTGGTGCTTTTCTGGCCACCATTCCGGTGCCCGTGATGGGGGGCATCATGATCCTGCTCTTTGGCATGATCACGGTGGTCGGCATCAACACCCTGGTCAAGTCGGGCAAAGACCTGACCACCCCGCGCAACCTGATCATTGTGGCAGTCATCCTGGTGAGCGGCATCGGCGGCATGAAGTTCGGCGTGGGCGGGGTTGGCATAGAGAAGATCGGCCTGGCCGGGATTCTTGGCCTTCTGCTGAACTTGATTCTGCCGAAGGAGAGAGAAGCATAGGTCGGTCATTCCCAAAGAGGTTCTGAGGAGCAAATTCATGTACGAATTTGGTCGTTTATAGGTTGCCATTCGGTCTTTTAGGTTTATGTTTTTGTTTTATTGTGTCGACAATTAGACAGTGGTACTGCCTCTTGAGAAGAGAAACAGGAATCCCCTCCGGGGGAAGACCTTACATAACGGCGATGGTTCGCCGACCAACCAAAACCCGAAAACAGGAGATAGAGAGATGAAACCAATGAAAAGGAAGTTGCTCGCAGCGGTCTGCGGTGCGTCCCTTCTTGTTGCCGGCGCGGCAGCAGTTCAGGCAAAGACGCTCGTGTTCTGTTCCGAAGGAAGTCCTGAAGGTTTCAACCCGGCGTTCTACACCGCCGGTACAACCTTTGATGCCTCGTCCAGAGCCATCTTCAACCGCCTGGTCGAGTTCGAGCGGGGCACCACTAAAATCGGTCCGGCGCTGGCCGAGAAGTGGGAGGTGTCCGATGATGGTCTCGAGTATACCTTTCACCTGAGAAAAGGCGTAAAATTTCATACCACAAAGGAATTCACCCCATCGCGTGACTTCAATGCCGACGACGTGGTCTTTTCCTTCAAACGGCAGCTCGACAAGGAGCATCCCTTCCACGGCGTCACCGAAGGTGCAGAGTATGAGTACTTCAACGGCATGTCGATGCCCGATCTGCTCAAGGACGTGGTGAAGGTGGATGATTATACCGTCAAGTTCATCCTCAATCGCCCCGAGGCGCCGATGATCGCCAACCTTGGCATGGATTTCGCCTCGATTCACTCCAAGGAATACGCCGACAAGATGATGGCTGCCGGCATGCCCCAGGCAATTGATCAAAAACCGGTGGGGACCGGTCCCTTCCAGTTGGTCGCCTATCAGAAGGATGCGGTTATCCGCTACAAGGCCCATCCCGATTACTGGGACGGCAAAGCGGCAATCGATGACCTGGTCTTTGCCATCACCCCCGATCCTTCGGTTCGTTACCAGAAGCTCAAGGCCGGCGAGTGCCACGTAATGCCGTATCCGAATCCCGCCGACCTGGAAGCCATGGCCAGCGATCCCGATGTCAACCTGCTCCAGCAGGAAGGACTTAATGTCGGCTACCTGGCCTACAACACCCAGGTCGCGCCATTCGACAACCCCAAGGTACGCAAAGCCCTGAATATGGCGATCAACAAAGAGGCGATCCTCGATGCGGTTTTCCAGGGTGCCGGCAAAGTTGCCAAGAACCCGATCCCGCCGACCATCTGGTCCTATAACGACGCGGTTGAAGATGATCCCTACGATCCCGAGGCAGCCAAGGCGATGCTCGAGGCCGAAAAGGTCAGCGGTCTGCAGATGAAAGTCTGGGCAATGCCGGTACAGCGGCCCTACAACCCGAACGCCCGCCGGATGGCCGAATTGATCCAGGCCGACTTTGCCGCCGTCGGCGTTGATGCCGAGATCGTCTCCTACGAGTGGGGTGAATACCTCAAGCGCTCCAAGGACAAGGATCGCGACGGGGCGGTATTGCTGGGCTGGACCGGCGACAACGGCGACCCGGACAACTTCCTTGCCGTATTACTGGGCTGTGACGGCGTGGGTGGCTCCAACCGGGCTAACTTCTGTTACGAGCCGTTCGAGGAACTGATCCAGAAGGCCAAAGTGGTCTCCGATATTGAAGAGCGTACCAAGCTGTACGAGCAGGCGCAGGTAGTCTTCAAGGAGCAGGCGCCGTGGGCGACCATTGCCCACTCGGTGGTCTTCAAGCCGGTTCGCAAAGAAGTGGTCGATTTCAAAATCGATCCCTTTGGCGGCCATATTTTCTATGGCGTTGATCTGAAATAGTCATTGACCATGTGGAGCGCAAGGCCGGGCTTCAAGGCCCGGCCTTTTTTATGAGCTCGCGGACAGCAGTGCGCTGCGTAAATTAAGATGTCTGTTGCTATCAAGTAAATGCTGACCTTTATTCTCAGAAAGCTGGGTGTCATCATTCCTACCTTTGTAGGGGTGACGCTGATTGCCTTTACCTTTATCAGGCTGTTGCCGGGCGATCCCGTACTGGTAATGGCCGGCGAACGGGGAATGACGGAGGAACGGCATGCCCGCTTGATGGCGGAGTTTGGGTTTGACAAGCCGATTATCGTCCAGTATGGGCATTATCTCAATGACCTCATGCACGGTAATTTTGGTGTTTCCATAGTAACCAAGCAACCGGTTTTGGAGGAGTTTATAACGCTCTTTCCGGCCACGGTGGAACTGTCGCTGTGCGCAATTCTTTTTGCGGTTGTAGTCGGCCTGCCGGTGGGCATGATTGCCGCGGTCAGGAGGGGAACACCTTTTGACCACACGGTTATGGCCGGGGCGTTGACCGGCTATTCAATGCCCATTTTCTGGTGGGGGCTCCTGCTCATTATCATGTTTTCCGGAATTCTCGGCTGGACGCCCGTGTCCGGCCGTATTTCGCTGATGTACTTTTTTGAGCCGGTAACGGGATTCATGCTGATCGACAGCCTGTTGTCCGGGCAGCAGGGTGCGTTTAAATCGGCCTTGACGCATCTGATCCTGCCCACCATCGTGCTCGGTACGATTCCGCTGGCCGTCATCGCCCGGCAGACCCGTTCGGCAATGCTCGAGGTGCTCAGTGAGGATTATATCAGAACCGCCCGGGCCAAAGGCCTGAAGCCGTCGCGGGTGATTGGCCTGCATGCCCTGCGCAATGCGATGATTCCGGTAATCACGGTAATCGGTCTTCAGGTCGGTGTTTTGTTTGCGGGAGCTATTCTGACTGAAACAATCTTTTCCTGGCCGGGTATTGGCAAGTGGATGGTCGACTCGATCTTCCGCCGGGACTATACGTCGGTCCAGGGCGGCCTGCTGCTGATTGCAGTTATTATCATGGTCGTCAACTTAATAGTGGATCTGCTCTATGGGCTGATCAATCCACGAATCAGGCATACAGAGTAACTATGTCCGAAGCGGCGTACAACGGAGAGCTTGATACCAGAGAAGGGGGCAGAATAGCCCTGCTTAAGGAGTTCTGGTCCTATTTCAGCGAGAACAGAGGTGCGGTGATCGGCTTAATCTTTTTCATCGCGATCATCATTATTGCGCTGCTGGCCGATTATATTGCCCCTCACCTGCCCAATCAACAATATCGTGAAGCCTTTCTGCAGCCTCCATTCTGGCAGGAAGGCGGATCGCTCAAGTTTCCGCTGGGCACCGATGCCGTGGGCCGTGATATCCTCTCGAGACTGATTCACGGTGCCCGCTTTTCACTGTTCATCGGCTGCGTGGTGGTTTCCGTGGCCCTGGTGGTTGGCGTCATTCTCGGTCTGATTGCCGGATTTTTCCGCGGCAGGATCGATACCATCATCATGCGCCTGATGGATATCATTCTTTCCTTTCCAAGTTTGCTGCTGGCCCTGGTGCTGGTGGCGATTCTCGGGCCGAGTCTGATAAATGCGATGATTGCCATTGCCATTGTTCAGCAGCCTCACTATGTCCGTCTCACCCGTGCCGCGGTGATGGGGGAGATGAACAAGGATTACGTGACCGCCGCCCGGGTCGTTGGGGTGCGCCGGCTGCGCTTGATGTTCGTCACCATCCTCCCCAACTGCATGGCACCGCTCATCGTTCAGGCCGCACTCAGCTTTTCCACCGCTATTCTTGATGCCGCCGCCCTCGGTTTTTTGGGTATGGGGGCCCAACCCCCAACGCCGGAATGGGGGACTATGCTGGCCGAGGCCAGAGAATTCATTCTTCGGGCCTGGTGGGTAGTAACCCTGCCCGGCTGCGCCATCCTGTTGACCGTACTGGCCATCAACCTGATGGGCGACGGGTTGCGCGATGCCCTTGACCCTAAATTGAAACGGTCGTAATTCCCATGGCCCTGCTTGAAATTGAAAATCTCTCCGTCGCTTTTCAGACTGCCGGCGGCCTCTTCACCGCAGTTGATCGAGTCTCAATCGAGCTCGATGGCGGTCAGGTGCTCTCTATTGTTGGCGAATCAGGATCGGGGAAATCTGTTTCAATGCTGGCCTTGATGGGGCTTCTGCCCTGGACTGCTCAGGTGACCGCCGACAAAATGTCTTTTGACGGCAGAGACCTGCTGAAAATGGACAGCGGCGAGCAGAGAACCATCATCGGCAAGGAGATCTCGATGATTTTCCAGGAGCCGATGACCAGCCTCAATCCCTGCTTTACAGTAGGGTTCCAGCTTGGCGAAGCGTTGAAGACCCACCTCAATATGGATCGTAAGGAGCGGCGGGAACGTTCGATCGAGCTGCTCAACCAGGTGGGCATACCGGAACCGCAGAAGCGGCTGTCGGCTTTTCCGCATCAGCTCTCCGGCGGCATGTCCCAGCGGGTCATGATCGCCATGGCCATTGCCTGCAACCCCCGGCTGCTGATCGCTGATGAACCGACCACGGCGCTCGATGTGACTATCCAGGCCCAGATACTTGACTTGCTGCTCAAGCTCCAGGAAGACACCAATATGGCGCTGGTGCTTATTACCCACGATATGGGGGTGGTCGCCGAAACAGCCGAACGGGTCATCGTCAAGTATGCCGGCCAGCAGGTCGAGCAGCAAAATATCAAGGGCTTGTTCGCTGACCCTCATCATCCTTACACCTCCGCCCTTCTTGCCGCCCTGCCCGAACGGGCGCAAAGCAGACACCTGCCCTCCATAGCAGGCGTAGTGCCCGGCCAGTTCGACCGGCCCAGCGGTTGTTTGTTTTCACCCCGCTGTAAGTATGCCACCGATTTATGTCGATCGCGGGAGCCGGTCAAGGCTGATGCAGAACATGGGTACGCCCTGTGCCATTATCCGCTTGATAAGAATATTCCGATGAATCACCCCGACCATGAGGTGAAGCAGAAATGAGCGGTGAGATGATTCTCGAGGCCGTTGACCTCAAGCGTTTTTACGAGGTCAGCCGGGGCTCTTTCAAGTCCAAGGCCGTGCTCAAGGCTCTGAACGGTGCCACCTTTACCCTTGAAAAAGGGCGGACACTCGCCGTAGTCGGCGAATCGGGCTGTGGGAAATCTACCCTGGCCCGCCTGGTGACGATGATCGAGCCTCCGACGTCCGGAGCCTTGAGTATCCGGGGGGTCGATATTGTGGCCTCCGATCGGGCGACACGAAGAAAATTAAAATCCAAGGTTCAGATCGTTTTCCAGGATCCTTATGGTTCGTTGAATCCGCGCCAGAAAATTGGCCATGCCCTGGAAGAGCCGCTGCTGGTAAACACCTCGATGAATAAGGAGCAACGGCAAAAAGCAGCGCTGGAGATGATGGATCTGGTCGGTCTGCGCCCTGAGCTCTATGACCGTTATCCCCATATGTTTTCAGGGGGCCAGCGGCAGCGGATCGCGGTGGCTCGGGCCCTGATGCTCAATCCCGAGATTCTGGTTCTTGATGAACCGGTGTCGGCACTTGATGTGTCCATTCAGGCTCAAATTCTCAATCTGCTGGCCGATCTTCAGGATCGCTTTGATCTCGCCTATCTCTTTATCAGCCACGACCTGAGCGTGGTAAGGCACATCGCCGATGAAATCATGGTTATGTACCTTGGTATGGTCATAGAGAAGGGCAGCCGCGATACGATTTTCAATCAGCCCAGACATCCCTATACCCAGGCGCTGCTGTCCGCTACACCAATTGCCGATCCTTTTCATGAGAAACAGAGAATAGTCCTGCACGGTGAATT